>OMWN01000034.1 GCA_900314765.1 uncultured Selenomonadales bacterium
ATCTTTGCACTAATTATAGCATATTTGATGTACGATGTGCTAGTTATATTGTGTTATTGTCAAATTTTGTTATTGAACAGTCACTAATTTAAAGCATATCGACGTCACGATTCCAAAGGGCAAGCTTGTGACCTTTGCCGGAGTGTCTGGCTCCGGGAAAAGCTCACTTGTATTTGATACTGTTGCGGTGGAAAGTGCTAGACAATGGCAGTCGTCTTATCCGCTCTATTTAAGAAACAAAATGCCACGCTACGAGCGCCCCAAGGTAGATGAGATACAAAACCTCACGCCAGCTATTGTCGTAGATCAACATGCGGCAGGCAGTAATTCTCGCTCGACTGTCGGCACAGCTGTGGACGTCGCGCCACTACTGCGACTATTGTTTTCACGTGTAGGCAATCCATCGGCGGGCGGCTCTATGGCGTATTCATTTAATCACCCGGCCGGCATGTGCCCGGAATGCACGGGTATTGGTGAAGAGATGGTGCTGGATGAAGATAGGTTGTTTGATGTGAGCAAATCCCTCCGTGATGGTGCGATTTTGTTCAGCCAATTTTCTTCTGGCTGGCAGACCTATATCTATCAGAACAATTCAGTCCTTGATCCAGACAAGAAGCTTTGTGATTATACGGACGACGAATGGGATTTCTTAAAGAATGGCTCGAAGGAACCTATGAAGGTGGAAATCCGCTCGAACAATACAGGGCGTGTCGATAAAGTGGACTATGAGGGCGTGGTTCCACGGTTTTATAGGCTTTACCTGCGACGTGATATTACAAAGCTGAAGAAAGGACTGCAAGAGGAAATCATGTCGCTCGTCCATCACGGACCATGCAGGACCTGCGGCGGGACTGGGCTAAATCCGAGGGCGCTTGCGTCGAAAATCAATGGGTACAACATCGTGGACATGCTTGGCATGCCTGTGAGCGATCTTGCCCCTTTGTTGGATGAAATTGACGACCCCAGAGGAAAATCGCTTGCTGCACAGATTAAAGTGTACTTGGCGAGAATGGTGGAAGTAGGAATAGGATATCTGTCATTGTCAAGAAAAACAGAGACGCTATCCGGCGGCGAGGCGCAGCGAATCAAAATGGTGCGAAACTTGGGCAGCAGTCTGTCAGACATCACGTATATTTTTGATGAGCCGACGGCAGGGCTTCACCCTGCTGATGCTGAGAAAATCGGCAAGATGTTGACTCACCTTCGGGATAAGCATAACAACGTTCTGGTCGTAGAGCATAGCCGTCAGATGCTTTCACTCTCTGATTATATTATTGAGCTTGGACCGCAGGCGGGAAATAATGGCGGGGAGATTGTCTATGAGGGTGATTTAAATGGCCTCATGAAAGAGAATACATTGACGGCGCAGGCGCTGAAAAAGCGTATAGTCTTAAATGATATGCCTCTTTCATGGCACGATGGCTTTGAGATTCACGATGCACATTTGCACAATCTAAAGCATATAGATGTGACTATACCGAAGGGCGTTTTGACGGCAGTGACCGGGGTGGCAGGCTCAGGGAAAAGCTCATTGATGCGTTATGAATTTCCTTCACGCTATAAAGAGACAATCGTCATAGATCAAAAGCCTATCGGTACGTCGATTCGCTCGACACCTGCCACTTATATTGGCGTAATGGATGAAATACGGAAAATATTCGCAAAAGAAAATGGTGTGAGCGCTCAGTGGTTTAGCTTTAATTCTAAAGGCGGATGTCCGATTTGCAAAGGAACGGGACAGATTAGCTATGATATGGCTTTTGCCGAGCCCGTTGTTGTCACTTGCGAGGAATGTGGCGGCCATCGCTACAATCCTACAGCGCTCAGCTATAGATACAAAGGACTCAATATTGAAGATGTGTTGAAGCTGACTATTGGCGAAGCTTACAATTTCTTTGACAATGCCAAAATTAAAACGATGCTTCGCAGTATGCTTGATGTAGGACTAGGCTATCTTACCCTTGGCCAGCCGACGAGCACGCTTTCTGGAGGAGAAGTTCAGAGAGTAAAGCTGGCCAGCGAGCTAAAAAAGAGTGGCAGCGTATATGTTTTGGACGAGCCGAGCACGGGACTTCACGCGAAAGATGTCGAGTTGCTCCTTTCGCTTCTTAGGGGACTGGTGAATAATGGCAACACGGTCATTATCGTCGAGCATCGCTTAGAGCTCATTGCTCAGGCGGACTGGATCATTGACATGGGACCTGAAGGTGGAACAAGCGGCGGCGAAGTCATATTCTGCGGGACGCCGCGCGAGTTGCTCAAGTGCAATCAGTCAAAAACGGCTAAATATTTGAAAACTTGCATAGCGTGAACACATATCGCCATAAGTCAGTGCGGTTCCCGTCGCGGGCTATCAAAAATAGCTCAGTGATGAGAACCGCTTTTTTGGTGTGCGGAAATTTTATCAGAGGTCGTGTGCAGCGCGATGACGCGCTCATGATTGATTGCGCGAAATCATGACGAAATCGATTATTTTTAAATCGCAAATTTACGCGTATTCATTTGCGCGTAAAATTGCGATTGACTTTTATTCGATTATTTTCCTATAATGAATGAAGAAATGCATCGTGAGAGGAGAAGGGAAATGAAAGAGTCTGCAACATTGGAATTCAAGTCTGATATAACGAATACATTTCTTAAGACGGTCAGCGCTTATTCAAATTATGGAGAAGGCAGGATTCTTTTTGGCGTCGATGATGATGGGCGAATAGTAGGCGTTAAAGATGTGAAACAGGCTTGCTTGGATATAGAAAACAAAATCAACGACAGTATTTCGCCGCGACCTGACTATTCGCTTGACGTTGACGCAGATACGAATGTTATAACTCTTTTGATAAAAGAGGGGAAGCATAAGCCGTATCTTTACAAATCGAAGGCGTACAAGAGAAACGACACTGCAAGCGTAGAGGTGGATTATCTTGAATTTACTGAGCTTGTTCTCAAGGGACAAAATCTAACATTTGATGACATTTCGTCTGCGAATCAAAATCTTGAGTTTTCATATTTGGAGAAGAAGCTGCAGGAAACGATTGGCATCGATTCGCTGACGAATGACATTCTTCGCACGCTGGGGCTGTATACGAGCGAGCGTCATTATAATAATGCGGCGGCTCTGCTGGCAGATAAAAATGATTTTCGCGGCATAGACATTGCGCGCTTCGGTGAGAGCATCAGCTATATTCTTGACAGGAGGACGCTTGCAAATATTTCGGTGCTTTCGCAGTATGATCAAGCCGTCGAGATATATCGGCAGTATTACCAGTATGAGGTCATTGATGAAATAAAGAGGAAGACGGTGGAAAACGTTCCAGAGCGTGCTTTTAGGGAGGCTGTCGCCAATGCGATTGTTCATCGAAAATGGAATGTTGATGCTCATATTCGCATCGAAATGTATTCAGACCGAATCGAGATTTTCTCGCCGGGCGGTTTGCCCGCGGGCGTTACCGTGGACGATTACGTGAATGGCCGGGTATCCATATTGAGAAATCCGATTCTGGGCGGCGTATTTTTCAGAATGCATTACATAGAGCAATTCGGCACGGGCATCAGAAGAATCAAAGAAGCATATCAGGATAATAGTCGAAAGCCTGTGTTCGACATCAGCGAAAATGTCATCCATGTCATTCTGCCGGTGCTGGGGCACTCTGATTTGAGTGAAGACCAGAAAAAGATTTATGAGCTGATGAAAATGGGAAGAGAAATCAGCAGCAGCATGGCGGCTCAAGAGACAGGATTCAGCAAGTCAAAGGCGACGACGATATTGAAGGATTTGGTTGCTGGTGGATATGTTAAAGTAATAGGGAAGGGTCGCGGAACAAAGTACGCGAAAAAATGAGAAGGCTTAAAAACGCCTTCCCGTGTCTTACAATATTTTGCTATAGCATTACAAGCGAAAAACATATTAAGAGAATTGGTGTGATATGGAGGTAATCAATATGAACATCTATGTGGTTTTGTTCCCAGATTTTACGGCACTCGATTTCGTAGGTCCTGTGGAGGCGCTGTCGCGTCTCGATGGGGTGAAGGTGCACTATGTGTCGCTGAATGGCGGAGCTGTTGCCAACGCGGGCGGCCTGTCCATCATGACGGAGCCGTTCCCGGATGGAGAGACGGACGTCGTGCTGATACCTGGTGGCTGGGGGACGCGCCCACTTGCCAAGGATGCGGCTTTCGCTGAAAGACTCAAGGCGCTGGTGAACGGGGCGACGTGGTGCCTGACGGTATGCACGGGCTCTGTGCTTCTCGCGCGCACGGGTCTCATCGACGGGCAAAAGGCTACGTCAAACAAACGCTCATTTGACTGGGTCACGTCGACGGCTCCGAGTGTCGATTGGAAAGGTGAAGCGCGCTGGGTCGTGAGCGGCAAATACTATACGTCGTCGGGTGTCTCAGCGGGCATCGACATGGCGCTCGGATTCATTGCCGACCAGTTTGGCCGTGACAAGGCGCTCTTCGCCGCTCGCGGCATGGAGTATGTGTGGAACGACGACAAAGAAACAGATCCATTCGCTGTAAAATAAATTCATTTAGATGGACAAAGTTATATTGTGAAATGTTGCAGTCGCAATAAAATGAAGTGATTGATTGGTGCATGACGAGCTTCGTAATGATTGCGGGGCACTCATGAAATCGGATACGTTCATCATCAGCGTTCATAAAAAATGCGCGCAACTATGCGTCCAGTATGGCGGCGAATGCATTCACGTCGTCCATCGTCGTGGCCCAACTGCTGGCGAAGCGGATAATGGTGTGGCTGTCGTCGTATTTCTCCCAGAAGCTATAGGCGACGTGAGTGTCGAGCTTCGGCAAAATGCTGTCTTCCGCGATGACGAAGACTTGGTTTGTCGGCGAGTCGAATGCCAATCTAAAGCCGTGGCTCGTGAGGATTTCACGCAGCTTATCGGCCGCTTTTATGGCAGGCTCGCCGATTTTGCTGTATAAATCATCTGTGAAGAGCGTATCAAACTGGATGCCAGAGATACGTCCTTTGGCGAGGAGCGCACCGTGCTGTTTGATGATGGTGAAGAAATGCGGAATGAGTTCTGGGTTTGGCAGCACGACGGCCTCGCCGAAGAGACAGCCGCATTTCGTGCCGCCGATGTAGAACGCATCAGTGAGGCGCGCCAAGTCGGGCAGCGTGACATCGTTCGATGGGCAGGCCAGCGCGTAGGCCAGGCGTGCGCCATCGACGTACAGCTTGAGATGATGCGCGTCGCAGATTTTGCGTATCGCAGAAAGTTCCTTCAGAGAATAGAGCGTGCCGTATTCCGTCGGATGAGAGATATAGACCATGCCGGGCATGACCATGTGGTCGCGGTTGCCGTCGTGCTCGAATGTATCGCAATAGGCGTCGAGCTCGCGTGCCGCAATTTTTCCGTAATGATGTGGCAACGTCAGCACTTTGTGACCGCCAAATTCGATGGCTCCCGCCTCGTGGACGCTGATGTGGCCGCTTTCGGCGGCGATAACACCTTGATATGAGGCGAGCAGTGCGTCGATGACGGTGGCATTGGTCTGCGTGCCGCCGACGAGGAAATGGACGGCCGCATTCGGAGCATCGCATGCGCGGCGGATTTTTTCGATTGCACTGGCGCTGTAGTCGTCGGTGCCGTAGCCAGGCGTATGCTCCATGTTCGTCTCCATGAGGCGCTTCATGATGGATGGGTGGGCGCCCTCTTGATAGTCTGATGCCAAATATATTTTTTCCATTGTACATAGCTCCTTTCGATGCGTCTCCCTCTTTGTGGGGGATGTTATGCGCTTATCATACAGCATGTCTTGACATAACACAAATGGCAAATTATCATGTTATTCATAATGAAACGTCATAATAGGAGGCACTATGGATAGCATCAAATATGAAGCATTTATCACTGCCGCCGAAACGGGCAGTCTGACGGCGACGGCGGAAGCGCTCGGGTACACACAGCCGGGCATCACGCGCATGATTCGCTCGCTTGAGGAGGCCTGCGGCTTTACGCTGCTTTCGCGGACGAAACGCGGCGTCGCTGTCACGGAGAACGGCAAGGCCATGCTCCCGTATTTCAGAGACATCGTGAGGGCGCAAAAGAACGCGTGGGAAATGTGCATGGACATCCAAGGCGTCCTCAAGGGCGCATTGACGATTGGCAGTTATTTCAGCGTATCGACGATGATAATGCCGGAGATTTTCAAAACATTCAGCGAGAAATATCCGCATATTTATCTGAAACTTCGAGAAGGCAGCAATGCCGACATGGCTCAGTGGCTGCAGGAGAAATCAATCGACTGCTGTTTTGCGCCGAGGCCGCAATGCGATATGGAGTTCGATTGGATTCCTGTTTGGTCTGATGAGATGGTCGCTTGGCTGCCTGCCAATCATCGTCACGCGCATGATGTTTTTCCCGTCAAGGAGCTCGAGGGCGAGCCGTTTATCATCACGAATCCGAATCAAGATACGGATATTGATCGTCTGCTTGAGACGTATGACGTCCATCCCGATATTCGATTGTCGACGGTCGACGCGTATGCGACGTGGCGCATGGTCGAAGCGGGATTGGGGATGAGCTGCAATCAGCGTCTCATTTTCAAAAATTGGCGAGGCAATGTCGCGGCTGTGCCATTCGACCCGCCGCAGTATATTACGTTGGGCATCACGGTGCCATCTCTGAAGGAAGCCTCTCCCTCGACGAAAAAGCTCATCGATTATGTTGTCGCGACGTATGGGCGACTTGATTGACGTTGCCGCCAATTTCATTTGCGAGCCTATGACGTTGATATGGCAGGGCAGAGACAATTTCAACGAAGCATGAAGCGGAAAAATAAAAAATTTTGTTACAGTTTGCAGGCGTTCGTTGTATAATCAAACGTGGGCGTTTATGAAATGAAGTCTGGGGGCGACGATGTTGCTGGGAAATGTGAAGAAGGCGGTCGTGCGGGCGGCGAAGGATGCAGAGGCGATGGGTCTCTGCAAGCATCGCTCGGGAAATTTCAGCGCGCTCGACAGGACGACGGGTCTCATTTGTCTGACGCCGTCGGGCGTTGACAGGCGAGGGATGGACGAGAGCGATATTGTCGTCATGGACATGATGGGGCGCGTCGTCGAGGCAAAAGAGGGCAGGGTGCCGTCGAGCGAGTACATGATGCACATCGCGGCTTACGAGACGCGCCCCGATGTCGTGGCCGTCGCGCATACTCATTCGCCGTATGCGCTCGTCATGGCGGTGATGAGGAAAACGATACCGCCCGTCATGGCAGAAATGATGCATCTCAATCTGCGCGCGGGGCATATTCCCGTCACAAATTACGCGAAAGCGGGCACGAAGATGCTGGCGGAGTCCGTTGAGTCGCCGCTTATAATATCGGACGCTGTGCTGATTGCCAATCACGGCGTCCTCACCGTCGACGATGAATCCGTTGATGAGGCGCTTTTGAAGGCTGCGTATGTCGAGGAAGCTGCGATGGTGTATTATCGTGTGCTCCTCATTGGCGAAGATGTGCCAGAGATACCAATAGATGACATATAATTAAAATTTCTAAAAACGCTGTTAAGTCACCCCACCACCATGCTACGCATGGTCCCCCGCCCCTCAAGGGGCGGACGAGAGCGAAAGGGGTTCTTTTGCAATGCGTTGAAACTTTTTGATTTCCCTTTACTAAGGGCACATATTATTACGTATCATCACTTTAGGTAAAATCTTGAAGATTATAGTCGAATTGTACGCCACGCCGTTTGTCCGCCCCTTGAGGGGCGGGGGACCGCCGCAGGCGGTGGTGGGGTGACTGTTTCAGATTTCGAGAGTAAAATTAATATTTACAAACTCATAAAATAAAAACGAAGGGAAGTCTGTGTTGACATGATAGACGCGAATGATTTGTTGAAGCTTCAAAATGGAAGTGATATACGCGGGGTTGCGATGGAGGGCGTGCAGGGCGAGGCGGTCAATCTGACGAGCGCGGCTGTGGCGCGCATCGCGGCTGCGTTTGTGCGCTGGCTCTCGAGGCGCGCGGGCACGAAGCCGCGCGACATCACGATAGCGGTCGGCAATGATTCGCGTCTGACGGCTGACGCGCTCAGGCATGAGACGCTTGCGGCGATTGGATCGCTGAACGCGAGGACGCTTGACTGCGGGCTGTCGTCCACTCCCGCGATGTTCATGTCAACGATTTTCGACGAGACGAAGGCCGATGGCGCCATCATGATTACGGCGAGCCATCTGCCCTTCAATCGCAATGGCATGAAGTTTTTCACGAGGGATGGCGGACTCGAGAAGAGCGACATAAAGGAAATTTTGATCGAGGCCGCAAAGGAGCGACCAGAGGAAGAAGGGCGCGCGTCGCATCCGTGTGCGCTGATTACGCGATATGCGAGGTTCCTGCGCGACATGATCAGAGAGGGCATCGGTACGAACACGTCGCAGCCATTGAAGGGCATGCATATCGTCGTCGACGCGGGCAACGGCGCGGGCGGATTTTTCGCGACGGAGGTGCTGACGCCGCTCGGCGCCGACGTATCGGGCAGCCAGTTCCTCAATCCAGACGGTCATTTCCCTAATCATGTGCCAAATCCAGAGGACAAGGCGGCGATGGACGCCATCAGAGACGCCGTGCTGAAAAACAAAGCGGATTTAGGACTCGTCTTTGATACGGACGTCGACCGCATGAGCGCCGTGCTGCCCGACGGGACGGAGATTTCGCGCAACGCGCTCATCGCCATGATGGCCGCGATATTGGCGCCAGACTACCCAGGCAGCACGATTGTCACAGACTCGGTGACGAGCGACGAGCTGACGGATTTCCTCGAAAATGAACTGCACTTGAAGCACCACAGATTTCAGCGCGGCTACAAAAATGTCATAAACGAATGCATCAGACTCAATGAATCGGGCGTCGTCTCGCCACTTGCCATCGAGACGTCGGGTCACGGCGCGCTCAAGGAAAATCATTATCTCGACGATGGCGCGTACCTCGCGGTGAAGCTCATCATCGCCTCGGCAAAGCTGAAAAGCGAGGGCAGGGAGCTCAAGGATTTGATAAGCAAATTGAAATATCCAGCAGAGGCGCGGGAGATACGTTTCCCCATCACTGCGCCGGATTTTCACGCTGTTGGCGACAAGGCGCTCAAAATATTTGCGGACAGGGCAAAAGCGCGGGGCATAAAAATCGCGTCGCCGTCGTACGAAGGCGTGAGGCTCGTATTCGATGAAGGCTGGGCGCTTCTCAGGATGTCGCTGCACGACCCGAACATGCCGCTCAATGTCGAGGGCCGAAGTGTCGGCTCTCTTTCCAAAATCCTCCCCGTGATTTCTGAACTGCTCGTTGACATTGAGGGGCTGGATGTTTCGCCTTTGAGAAAATCATGATATAATATCCAGATATTGAGAAATCTTTATCGTAGATTTGAAAGAATTGATTGAAAGGATGAGATAATGGGATTTAGTAATACCCCAGAAAATCGTGTTCATTCCTTGACGGAGGGCGGCGTACTGGCTGCCGTCACAGTCGTGATGGCGCTCGTCGGCGTTTACGTGCCGATCCTCGGAATGATTGCCATATTGCTGTGGCCGCTCCCTGTCATCGTGCTGATTGTGCGTCATGGTCTGAGGTGGGGCGTGATGGCGGTCGTCGTGGCGTCTTTTTTGACGGCGGCGATCGTCGAGCCGTCGACGGCACTGCGCCTCGCCATCGCGTTCGGTCCTGTCGGACTCGCGCTCGGGCTCGGCTACAGACGCGGCTGGTCGGGCGTGAAGCTCTTCACGGTCAGCATGGTTGTCTCGATGGTCGCGAAGGTCGCAGGGCTCCTTCTTGTATTTTTCTTGACGGGCATAGAGCCGTTCAGCGGTCAGTTTGCCATGATGGATGAGTCGTTCGCGCAGGCGGCCGACATGTATCGCTCGATGGGAATGAGCGAGGAGCAGATCGCGGCGTCGGAGCAGAACTTCGTGCAGAACATGAACCTCGTGAAGCTGTTGGTGCCGCTCATCGTCGTCATGATGGGACTCATGGACACCATGATAAACTACATTGTCGGCGGCAAAATCCTCACGCGCCTCGGCGAGACGGTGCCGACGTTCCCGCCATTCATGGAGTGGCGCATGCCGAGCGCGTTCCTCTACGCGTTCTGCTTGTCGCTGATTGGCGTTTATTTCGGAAGTACGCGCGATATACCGCTGCTTTACAAGGCGTCGTACAATGTCATCATGGCATGCACGCTCGTCGGCCTCGTGCAAGGCATTTCCCTGTACCAATACATCATGAATTATTATCGCTGGTCGAAAATCGTTCGGGGCATTTTGCTCGTGCTGATTTTCATGAATGGCATATTGCTCCAGATTTTCTCATTCGTGGGACTCCTTGATACCGTGTTCGATTATCGCAAAAGGTATTTCAGCGGCAAGAAATAAGCCGTTTAGAGACGATGAAAAGATGAAATGAGGTGAGGCGCTGTGCCTCGAAATTTATCTGCCTGGATTGACAGCCTTATTTTCCTGGCGGCATTCTTCGTGATGGTGCTCGTTGTCGCGTCGTATAATGTCTATATGGCGACAATCGGCCTCGTGACGTTCGCCGTGCTCGCTTTTTTTGCGCGCGAAAGGTGTCGTGACCGTCATGAGAAATTTGTCGCGTATTGTCAGAATATCATAAGCAATGTCAATGCCGTGTCAAATTACGCCATAGAGAAACTGCCGCAGGCCGTGCTGATTGTCGGGCTCGACGAGCAGGGCGTCGGCCGCGTCCAATGGTCGAACAAGGCGCTCATAGACTATACGGGAGCGGAGCAGGAACTCGGTACGCCTGTCACCGAGTTTTGGCCGAACATGATACTGAAGCCTATCTGGGGCATGTCGGGCGAATACGTCTTCACGGATGGCGAGGGCGAAGAGGCCAAAAGCTATCGCGCCGTGTACAGGCCGATAGCCGTTGACGACGATCCGCAGGGATTCATGGCGTTCTATGTCGAGGACGTCTCTGGGTATGAAAATCTCAGACACGACTACGAGGACAGCCGCATCGCCATCGCGTATATTCAGATTGACAACTACGACGAGGTGCTCACGGGTCTCGCCGAGGCCGAGCGCACGGCGCTGCTTTTTGAAGTCAATCACATGCTCGATGAGTGGATGAAGAAAATCGGCGGCTTCGTGCGCAAGATAAATGACGACATGTACCTCGCCGTGATGGAGCGCCGTTCGCTGAACTCCGCCATAGAGGGCAAATTTGAAATCATAGACAAGGTGCGTGGCCTCAGAGCGGCAAACAAGCTGCCCGTCACGCTCTCAATCGGCGTCGCCGTCGCGGACAGTCAGACGACGGGCGAAGTTGGCACGTTGGCGCAAAAGGAGCTCGACCTTTCGCTTGGTCGTGGCGGCGACCAGGTCGCCGTGCTGCTCGACGGCAAGACGCAGTTCTACGGCGGCAAGACGGCGGCCGTGGAGAAACATACGCGCGTGAAGGCGCGCGTCGTGGCACATGCGCTGCGTGAGCAGATGGAGGCCGCTGACGAAGTGTACGTCATGGGGCACAGGAACGAGGACTTCGACGCCATTGGCTCAGCGCTCGGCGTCGCGAAGATGGCTTGCATTTTGAAGAAACCTGTTCACGTCGTTTTGAGTCCGATGAACGACGGCATAGAGAAGCTGACGGACAAATTGCTCGACAAGCCTGCTTACAAGGATTTGCTCATTCGAGAGAACGATATGTCGCTCGTGACGTCGCCGAAGTCGCTGCTCGTCGTCGTTGACACGCATATCCCGCATCTAGTCGCCGCGCCGAGCCTCTTGGAGCGGTTCAGTCGCATAGTCGTCATCGACCATCACAGGCGCAGCGAGAGCATCATCGACGGCACGTTGCTCCTTTACATTGAGCCGTCATCATCGTCGACGAGCGAGCTCATCACGGAGCTTCTGATGTATTTCGCCGACGGCATCACGATGTCGCGGATGGAAGCGACGGCACTTTATGCGGGCATCGTCGTGGACACGAAGAATTTCGGTGTGCAGACGGGCGTGAGGACGTTCGAGGCGGCGGCGTACTTGAGGCGCGCGGGCGCGGACCCCGTGCTCATACGCAATCTTTTCAAATCGGACTACGAGACGAATGTGACCATCGCGAAGGCGGCGGCATCGTCGAAGCTCTACGACGGCGGCCTCATCGTCGCGTCGTGCCCATCGCCGCAGTCAAACATACAGGCCATCGCGGCACAGGCGGCGGACTCGCTTCTCCGTATCGAGGGCGTGAGGATGAGCCTCGTGCTGTTCGAGCTGCCGCAGAACACGATTGGCGTCAGCGCGCGCTCCGTCGGCGAGCTGAATGTGCAGGTCATCATGGAGAGATTCGGCGGCGGCGGTCATCAGAATGTCGCGGGCGCGCAGATAAAGGACGCGAAGCTCGACGATGTGATGAGGGATGTCGTTGCGGCGGCGCAGGAGTACATAAAGGAAAATGGCTGATTGCGCAGCGATGATTTGATGTGATAAGAAAATTTTACGAAGGAGTGTTGAGATAAAATGAAGGTTATTTTGAAGAAGGACGTAAAGAAAATCGGCAACGCGGGCGACGAGGTAGAGGTCGCGGAGGGCTACGGCAGAAATTATCTGATACCGCACGGCCTCGCCGTCGTGGCGAACAAGGCAAACAAGACGATGGCTGACCAAAAGCGCGGCGCAAAGGCGCATCACAAGGCGCAGGAGGCAGACGAGGCAAAGCTCCTCGCAAAGCAGCTCGAGACGGTCGAGCTCACCATCCCCGTGAGGATTGGCGAGGGCGGCAAGCTCTTTGGCTCCGTGAATGGCAAGAGCGTGTCCGAGGCGCTGAAAAAGGCACACGACCTCGACATCGACAAGAGAAAAATCACGATAGAGCCAGAGGTGACGGGCATCGGCGACTACGATGCCACAATAAAGGTGCATCCAGAGGTCACGAGCAAAATCAAGGTTCATGTCGTGGCGGCTGAATAAGGATTTTATATGGGAAAGTTTTTAAATTTTTTTTCCAAAAAGTCGTCTGACGACGTAGAAACGCAGAAGCCGTCGAAAGAGGACCTTCTCAACAGGCAAATAGACGCGCTCTATGGCATACTCGCCGAGACGATGGGCTCCGACAAGCTCGTCATAAAGGCGGGGAAGATGGGCGCCATGAGGCTCATGCGCTCGGAGTCGCGCGGCGAGCGAGTGCTCGCGCTGCAGCGCATCATACTGGAAAATCCGACCATCGAGCGCATGCCGAGCGACGATGAGATACCGAAAATATTGATGGAGCTTTCGGAGCAGACAGCGGACATCATGGCGCGGCAGTCGATGGAAGACGCCATTGAGAAAAAGATACAGGAAAAGATGGAGGAAAATCATCAAGACTATGTGAAGGACATTCGCATGCAGATTCTTGATGAGGAAAAGGCGCCCGTGGAGTCGCCGCAGTCCATCAAGAAAAATGAAAAGCTCGACAAGCTCAACAGCATACATCTGACGCAGTCCGTGATGGAGCTTTTGCGTCCGAATTCTCTTGATGAAATCGTCGGGCAGTCGCGCGCCGTTCATTCGCTCTTGGCGAAGCTGTCGTCGCCGTATCCGCAGCATCTCATCCTCTATGGGCCGCCGGGCGTCGGCAAGACGACGGCGGCGAGGCTCGTGCTCGAGGAGGCAAAGAAAATGGCGTCGTCGCCGTTCGCGGAGGACGCGCCATTTGTCGAGACGGACGGCACGACGCTGCGCTGGGACCCGCGCGACATGACGAATCCGCTCATTGGCTCGGTGCACGACCCCATATATCAAGGCGCGCGTCATGATTTGGCGGACAGGGGCGTCCCTGAGCCGAAGCCGGGTCTCGTCACGGACGCGCATGGCGGCGTGCTTTTCATCGATGAAATCGGCGAAATGGACCCAATGCTGCAGAACAAGCTGCTGAAAGTTCTTGAAGACAAAAGGGCTTATTTTGAATCGACGTATTATGACCCGACGGACGAGAAAGTGCCTGCGTACATAAAGAAGTTGTTTGAGGAAGGCGCACCGGCAGACTTTGTGCTGATTGGTGCTACGACGCGCGAGGCGAGCGACATCAGCCCCGCGCTGAGGTCGCGCTGCGCCGAGATTTATTTCGAGCCGCTGACGCCCGCACATATCATTGAGATTGTGCAAAATGCGTCGAGGAAACTTTCGGCGACGCTTTCGGATGGCGTTGCTGAGCTCATCAGCGAGTACACGGTCGAGGGCCGCAAAGCCATCAATATTTTGGCAGACGCGTACAGCTTCGCGCTCGAGCGCACGGGCGAGAGTGACAGCGTCGTCATCGAGAAGGACGACGTCATCGCGGTCGCTCAGGTGAGCAGGCTGTATCAATATGTCACGAAAAAGGCGTATGACGGTTACGAGGTCGGCCACATATTTGGCCTCGGCGTCGCTGGCTATTTGGGTTCGGTCATCGAGATAGAGGCCGTCGCGTTTCCTGCGCATGAAAAAGGGAAAGGCACTGTGCGCTTCAATGACACGGCGGGCAGCATGGCAAAAGATTCCGTGTTCAACGCCGCGTCCGTCATGCGCAGGCTCACGGGCATCGATATGGCGGACTACGACCTGCACATCAATGTCGTCGGCGGCGGAAACATCGATGGGCCATCGGCGGGCACGGCGATACTTTCTGCCATCGTGAGCGCCGTCACGGGACGAGCCATCAGGCAAGATGTCGCGGTCACGGGCGAGATTTCGCTGTACGGCAGGGTGCGGCCTGTGGGCGGCGTATTTGAAAAGGCGTACGGCGCGAAGCAGGCGGGCATCAAGACGATGATTATTCCCGACGAGAACAAAAAGGACATACCGCCGAATCATTTTGAGCTTCAGATTCATTCGGTGAAGACGGCGGAGGAAGCGTTCGAATACATTTTCGAGGGCGGCTGGCAGGGCGCCGCTGACGGTGCCGTGGACAGCCGTAGACAATAGAGAGGCAGGTCAAGATGGCTGAAAGAATACCACCTCAGAGCATAGAGGCGGAGCAGTCCGTGCTCGGCTCGATGCTGATAGACAACAGGGAAATCGCGGATGTCGTGGAGATATTGTCAGCGGACGATTTTTATCGCGAGGCGCATCGACTCATTTTCGAGGCGATTTTGGCGCTTTTCGGTGAGAATGAGGCCGTTGATTTCGTGACGGTGACGGACAGGCTGAAAAAGGCGGGAACGCTAGAAAAGGCGGGCGGCATCGCTTTGGTGACGAGCCTCTGCAATCTCGTGCCCGTCGCGACGAACGCGGTCTACTACGCGAAAATCGTGCGTGAGAAATCGCAGCTTAGGGGACTCATACGCGCGGCAACGGAAATAGCGGGCAGGGCGTATGAGGACAGCGAGGACGTCGATAACCTCATGGACGAGGCTGAGAAGCAAATCCTTGACGTCACGGCGATGAAAAAGACGCAGGAATTCGTGCCGATGCAGGAAATCCTCTTGGACACGTTTCATCGCATAGAAGTGAGGGCGAACGCGAAAGGTGCGCTCACGGGACTCGCGTCGGGCTTCACGGACCTCGACAATCTCACGTCGGGATTTCAGAAGTCCGATTTGATACTCGTGGCGGCGCGTCCGTCGATGGGCAAGACGGCGTTCACGCTCAATATTGCGACGTATGTTGCCGTTCACGAGAAGCAGCCCGTGGCGTTTTTCTCGCTCGAAATGAGCAAGGAGCAGCTCGTGAGCCGCATGCTCTCATCTGAGGGCGCAATCGATTCGTCGAGGCTGCGCTCGGCGGACTTGGATGAGACGGATTGGGCGCGGCTCATCGATGCGGCCGACAGGCTGAACAACGCGCCCGTGTATATCGATGACACACCGGGCATCACCATCATGGAGTTGCGCTCGAAGGCGCGCAGGATAAAGGCGGAGCATGGGCTCTCGCTCATCATCATCGACTACCTGCAGCTCATGCAGGGGCGCGGCATGAGGAACGGCGACAATCGCCAGCAGGAAATATCTGAGATTTCACGCTCACTCAAGGCGCTCGCGCGCGAGCTCTCCGTGCCGGTCATTGCGCTGTCGCAGCTCTCACGAGGCGTCGAGGCGCGCACCATCAAAAAGCCGATGCTCAGCGACCTGCGTGAGTCCGGCTCGCTCGAGCAAGACGCGGACATCGTAATGTTCCTCTATCGCGAGGACTACTACGATGAGGAGACGGAGAACAAAAACATCACGGACGTAATCATCGCGAAGCACAGAAATGGACCAGTGGCAACGGTGCAACTCTTCTTCAAGAAAGAGTACACGAAATTCACGAACTTGGCGCACGAGAATATGGAATGATTTCATCAAAACAAGCTCTCTCCAAAAATGCGGAAGAGAGCTTATTTTTGTGCGTTCACATGGGAAGTAGCTGCACTTAATTTCTCATATCCAACTTCATCAGTGGCGGGCGCAGTTGTAGAGTCTTCAGTCCATCGCTTGCGTCCGCTTTCTTTTGTCCGCCCCTCGAGGTGATGAGAGAGTTAATGCTTTAGCATTAACTCTCTCACATTCAACGTAGTCGATGGCGGGGGACCGCCGTAGGCGGTGGTGGGGTGACTGCGAAGCGAGAATGGAAGCATTTTTCTGTTGTAAAAAATTTTGAATCACAGTATAATTATGCTTAATGATTGATATATCCATCGATAAATAATAAGGAGGATTTTTCAATGCGTAAATGGCTGATTGTTTATTCGACTGTCACGGGGAATACGAAAAAAGTTGCTGAGGCGATGGCGGAAGCAGCAGGGGTGACGGCTGTCGATGTCAAGGAGGCGCCGAGCGATGTCTCGGGCTATGACATCGTCGCCTGCGGATATTGGCTTTGGCGCGGCACGGCTGACCCGAGAACGCAAGGCTATTTGAAATCGCTCCATGATGCCAACGTTGTGCTGTTCTCAACGCACGCCGCACCCGACGACAGCGAGCACGCGCAGACGTCGTTCGCGCGTGCGGCGATGCTCCTCGGTGGCAACGTGAATCTCATCGGCACGTTTGGCTGCCGCGGCCAGGTATCGGACGCAGTGCTCGCGCGCAGGGCAAAGCTCCCCGCAGATGATCCGCACAAGCAGTCAGACGCGTGGAAAGGCTCGATGGGTCACCCTGATGAAAAAGACATCGAGAACGCCAAGAAATTTGTCGAGTCAGTGGAGCATAAGATGATGCTCATGGATAAATTCATGGCGAAAATGTAAAGCATGAATGAAGATTGATGAAGTTTGCTAAATTTTTGTTAAATTTTATACAATAGGTATACAAGATTACATTTTTATGTTACAATAATATCGTCGTTTGGATGAATGACAGCCACACTGCCTGCCAGTGTATTGAGAGTTTTATTTGGCAGCGCAAGATGAGACTGCGAGGTGACTCGCGGCGCTCAAAGAGGGGACATGTTCGGAGCTCATCCATTTAGACCGCTCGGAGCCGCTGTTCCCCTTCAAAATGTGATGGAGGGATATTCATGGCAATCAGGAACGTGGAAATGGACAGACGTGACAGTGCAGGGTATCGGAGTCATCTTAAACGAAGGGGGTATCTCTCGGCAAGCTATCTGTCGATCAGCGGATTTGACGCGCAGAGGCTCAAGAAGCTCGCTCAGCAGGGCAAGCTCGACGCTGTGCGCTGCGCCATTGGCAAATCGATTCGCTGGTACTATTCAGAGCAGCAGGCCGAGCTGGCGCATTTGCGCGGAGAGGTATAGGTTGGAAGGCGTACACTATGACGTTGGCGATGTCGTGAGGCTGAGGAAAGCACACCCATGCGGCAGCTCTGAGTGGCAGATAACGAGGACGGGCATGGATTTTGGCCTCAAATGTGCGGGCTGTGGCCACTTCGTCATGATGCCGCGAAAAAAGTTCGAGCGCATGGCGAAGGAAATCGTCAAAAAAGCGAATAACGCATAAAATAAAAACGCATCGAAAATTTTCGGTGCGTTTTTCTATGTTTGTTTTATATGAAGCCTTTGATGATGTTTTAATCACGTCGTTTAAAAATACGTGAGCTTATAAAAACCCTCTCTGCCTCGTATTCACTCGGCACCTCCCCCAAAGGGGGAGGCTGGCTTCACAGATTCTAAAATTATTTTAACTAGCTTAACAATCGACTAACGAAAGCGTAAACTTTTTTTATTCTACTGATTTAACTTTAAGCGTTAAGCCTCTCATACTTTGCCTCCCACTCTGGGGGAGGTGCCCCGAAGGGGCGGAGAGGGTCTTTAGAAACTCATTTAAGAAAATCAATCCATCACAATATGCTTGCCGCCGTAGTAGCGCGGCTTCCAATAGCTGTCGTCGAGGCTGTCGATTCTGACGCCTTTGCTCGAGGAGACGTGGATGAATTTGTAGTCGCCGAGGTAGATGCCGACGTGGGAGGCGCCTGGCTCGTACGTGGTGAAGAAGACGAGGTCGCCCGGCACGAGTCCTTTGCGGTCGACGGTCTTCTTGCCAAATTTATATTGCTCATCCGACGTGCGCGGCAGGACGAAGCCATGCTGACGGAAAACGTACATGACGAAGCCCGAGCAGTCAAAGCCCTTTGGTGTGTCGCCGCCAAACACATATTTGACGCCTTTGTAGCGCGCGGCGGTGCCAAGGATGTTTTTGACTTTTGATTTAGGCACGAATGGGGCCGACTCTGGAACTTTGCTCGATGGCTTCGGCATATTGACGACAGGGGCATCTTCTTTTTTGCTGTCGTTTGATTTTTTGTCGTCGCTTTTTTTCGCGTTCTCGTTCTCCGCCTGATGGCGTACGGGTGCGGCAGGCTCTTTTTTCAGCGCGTGCCACGTCTCACGATTGACGATGCCCGTCGCGTCGAGCGCGTTGTCCTGCTGAAACGAGATGACGGCGTCGCGCGTAGCCTCGTCAAACTCGCCGCTGACAGCGACATCGTAGCCCGCGTCTTCGAGCTCCTGCTGAAGGATTCTGACGTCGTGGCCATATGCGCCAATTTTGAGAATCGGTGCGGCGAAAGCGACGGACGACAGGGAGAGGCAAAAAATCAATCCTATCAATAATTTTTTATAGTTCATATCAATCACCAGCAAAATTTGAACAACAATTTTGATAAAAACTTAAACACGCGAGCAAAATGCAGCTGCTCAGCCGTGCGACACGTGGTCTAGCCCTTGCCGCATCAGTGTGACGACATGGTCGTCGTTCAGCGAGTACCACGCCTCTTTGCCGTCGCGCCGCACTTTGACGAGGCGCGCCTCGCGGAGCACGCGGAGCTGATGCGAGATGGCCGACTGTCCCATGCCGAGCGCCGTCGCGATGTCGCCGACGCGCATCTCGCTTGCGAGAATTTTCGACAGGAGTCTGATGCGCGTCGGGTCGCCGAGCACCTTGAAAAGGTCGGCGAGGCGCTCAGACGTGATGTCGTCCATTTGATGGAGCGCCGCATGGATGGGGTGAGCTGCATGATTTGTATGCTCAGCTTCAGCAGCTGTTGTCATATTGGTTTCCTCCGATTAAATGAATATACCATTCTTTGATTTGAATTTGATTTAAATAGGATGTCAAACAGATTAAAGACAAATAAAATGAGATTATCTCTTTGACGAGTATCATTATTATTATATAGTTGTATGAATGTTGACGCAAATATTTTTTGCGATTGACAAAAATAAAAATGGAGTCGGCGTGATGTCGGCTCCATTTTTTGCTGTATAAAATTTAAATCGAAATTGAAATTGGAATTGGAATTGAAATTATCGGCGCATCAATCTTCGAGGTCAATGCTTTCCATGTGCTCATCTCTCATGAAGTCTTTGAGCTTCAAGACGTCGGTCATGAGGTCATAGTAATGCTCAGGCGTCAGTGACTGCGCGCCGTCGGAGAGCGCTTTTGCCGGATTTGGATGCATTTCCATGATGAGACCGTCAGCGCCGGCGGCGACAGCGGCGAGCGCCATAGGCTTCACGAGTCTCCACTTGCCTGTGCCGTGGCTCGGGTCGACGATGATGGGCAGGTGCGAGAGGTGCTTCACGGCAGCGACGGCGGAGAGGTCGAGCGTGTTGCGTGTGTATGTCTCGTAGCTTCTGATGCCGCGCTCGCAGAGTATGACGTTTTCATTGCCCTCGCTGAGTATATACTCGGCGGCGTTCAGCCACTCGTCTATGGTGGCGGCGAGGCCACGCTTCAGCATGACGGGCTTGTTCGTGCGGCCAACCTCTTTGAGCAGGCGGAAATTCTGCATGTTCCTCGCGCCAATCTGCAGGAGGTCAGCATAGTGCGCGACCGTTTCGACGGCCTCGACCTCAGTGACTTCCGTCACGATGCGAAGCCCTGTTTTTTCCTTTGCCTCGGCGAGATATTTGAGCCCCTCTTCCTCGAGTCCTTGGAATGAGTACGGGGACGTGCGCGGCTTGTACGCGCCGCCGCGAAGGAACTGCGCGCCGCCCTTTTTCGCAATCTCGGCCGCCGTGAGCAGCTGCTCGCGCGACTCGACGGCGCACGGGCCTGCCATCACGGTGAATGTGCCGCCGCCAATCTCTATGCCATCGACGTTTATGACGCTGTCACGCGGGTGCGACTCACGGCTCGCGAGCTTGTAGCTCTTCGAAATGGCGACGGTGTGGTCGACGCCGGGCATCGCGTCGAATGCGACGGTCGCTACACGTGATTTGTCGCCGATAACAGCGACGATTTGTTGCTGCACGCCCTCCGTGACCTTTGCGGTGAGTCCCGCATTGTGAATGACTTCAACGATGCCTTTGATGTTCTGTGCCGATGCCTCCGGCTTCATGATGATGACCATGATGATTCCTCCTAAATATAGTATGTATGTGAATTAATGATAAGCAAATTATCTGTGAGGCGATGCCAGTCCGAAGAAACTTAGCAATTTCCTACAGGCTCTTTGACTGGCTCCGAAGCGGCGTGTTTTCGCTTTTGCCGCGAGGGGTCCAGTATTAGAGCCTGTCGAAATTGCGCAGTGAATGAGGACTGGCATCGCCGAATAGTTGTTCTTGTTTTGCGCAACGCTGATTAATTGATTATAGAAGCATGATAAACAAGTTAATTTGGCATGGCCGAAATGACGGGGTATCGTCCTAAGTCTTTGAGCCAAAAGCTCTTTTGCCTGACCTCGGCTATTGCTGCCTCGACATCATCGCGCGGCCTGTCTTTTTCAATCTCAAGGTCGAGGAAGAATATATAGATGCCGAGCCCCTGCCTTGACGGGCGTGACTCTATGCGCGTCATGTTGACGTTATGCTTCGCGAGTATGCCGAGCACATCGTAGAGCGTTCCCGCATGCGTGCCGTCGATTTGGAATATGATGAGCGCCGTGCCTGCTGTGCTCTGCGGGAGCTCGTGCGGCTCTAGCCTGATTTCATAAAATCGCGTGCAGTTGCCTTTCAAATCCTGTATGTCCTCGGCGATGGTCGTGAGGCCGTTGAGCTTGCCTGCGCGCGCCGTGCATATCGCCGCCGCACCGCCGCGCCCTGCTGCCGAAGAGCTTACGATTTTGGCCGCCTCCGCTGTGCTCGCCGTCGGTATGAGCTTCGCGCTGGGGAAGTGCGCCTTTATGTATCCTCTGCATTGCGCGAGCGGCTGTGGGTGCGAATAGATGGCCGTGATTTTCGCGCTTGGGCTCGCGCTCATGAGCTGGTTGTGCACGGCCCAGATGACCTCGCGCGTGATGTGGAGGCCGTCGCACTGCGCGAGCGTGTCGAACGTGATATTGACGGCGCCCTCGATGGAGTTCTCGACGGGGACGAGCGCGCTGTCGATTTCCTTTGCCTCTACGGCCTGTATCACTGAAAATATGTCGGGAAATGCTTTGAGCTTCGCTGGTTCGTTGCTGCGCTCGTTGAGCCACATGGCGGCGGCCTCGCTGTGCGTGCCCGCAGGCCCTAAGTATCCCATTGTTGACATTTCATTCACTCCTTGACTTTATTTTTTTCATTAATCAAAAAAGCCTCGTCCTGTAAAGGACGAGGCTTTGCTCGCGGTACCACCTTAATTGCCCCGCATGGGGCATCTCATTCCTGCGGATTACCAAAAAAATAATCGACAGGCTCTCCCTCTAACGGTGGAGTTCCGTCCGCACCTACATGATTTGCACAATGATTTGCATGTCGTCATGCGCCTCACTTCAGTGGGAGCTCACAGGTGAACTTCCATCATGTATCTCCAACCGGCTCTCATCGCACCCGGCTCTCTGTATGACCTTCCATGATGTACTTTTCCTGCTCATCGTTTTTTCGTATTGCGGTAACTATAGCACATCGAAAAAATAAATGCAAGCGAAATTTCAAAAAATGTTTACAGTGTCCATTGAGAAAATCATATTGTAAATTTTAATGGATGTGGCTCGATGAAAGTTAACTATGCAAAATAAATTATAGTTTTTATATAAAATTTTGCATAAAACTATTGATTATGGATGTGAATTTATGCTATTATGATACAAGTTTGAAAATTTAATGAGGAAATCATGATGAAATTGTAATGTATGAGTCAAAGGGTGAGTGAACTGTATGGCATTGAAATTTGTAACATCACGGTGCAAGGGGTGCGGCATCTGCGCGTACTTTTGTCCAAAAAAAGTCCTCACGGTGACGGAGCTGAACAAGGCAGCAATAGCGGAAGGCAAGGAAAATGACTGCATATCATGTGGCCAATGTGAGATGCGCTGCCCTGACTACGCGATTTTTGTGGAAAGGGAGGCGAAGTGACATGGCGAAGACGAAAGTAATGCTGATGCAGGGCAACACGGCGGTCGTCGAGGGCGCCATCGCCGCGGGCGTGAAGTTCTACGGCGGCTACCCCATCACGCCGTCGACGGAAATCGCCGAGGGCATGGCAAAGAGATTGCCGATGGTCGGCGGGAAATTCATGCAGACGGAGGACGAAATAGCGGGACTCGGCACGGTCATCGGCGCGTCGCTTGGCGGGCTCAAGGCGATGACGGCGACGAGTGGCCCGGGCTTTTCGCTGAAGCAGGAGATGATTGGCCTCGCGTGCAATGCAGAGGTGCCATGCGTCATCGTCGACGTGCAGCGCGTCGGCCCATCGACAGGGCAGCCGACGTCACCATCGCAGGGCGATGTGATGCAGACGAAGTGGGGGACACACGGTGACCATTGGGTCATCGTCGTGTCGCCGTCGAGCGTGCCGGAGTGCTTCACGCTGACACAGCGCGCCGTCGCGCTCGCTGAAAAATATCGCGTGCCTGTCATCATGCTGATGGACGAGATCGTGGGTCACATGAGGGAGCGCATAGAGCTGCCCGTGAGCTATGATGATATACCGAAGGTCGAGAGAAAGCGGCCGACGTGTCCGCCTGAGGAATTTTTGGCGTACGCGGCGGATGAGAGCAAAGTGCCAGCGATGGCGGACTTTGGCAGCGGCTATCGCTGGCATGTGTCCGGACTCGTGCACGATGAAACGGGATTCCCAAAGGGCGCGGGCAGCGCGACACGCGAGTCGCAGGACAGGCTGCGCGGCAAAATCATGGCGCACAGGGACGACATCATACAGGTGGAGCGCTACAAGCTCGACGATGCAGAGTTCGCCATCATCGCATTCGGCGGTGCGGCGCGTACGGCGTACGACGCCATCGATATGGCTCGTGCGCGCGGCCTGAGGGTGGGCATGATGAGACCCATCACGATTTGGCCATTCGCGCGCCACGAGGTGAGCGACCTCGCAAAGAGCGTGAAGGGCATACTCGTTCATGAGCTCAACTGCGGCCAGTACGTCATAAGCGTGAAGGCGGCGGTCGAGGGCAGATGCCCCGTGCACCTCTACGCGAAGTACGACAATGAGTCGGCGACGCCGGAGGATATGCTGGCGGAAATCGAGAGGGCAATGAAGGAGGATGGCCTGCTATGAAAGAAGCACTGGTAGAAAAATATTTTCGCAAGGGGCATCTTCCGCATCTGTGGTGTCCAGGCTGCGGCAATGGCACGGTGCTCGGTGCGATTGTCACGGCAATAGATAATCTGAAGCTCGACAAAAATGATGTGGCGCTGATTTCGGGCATTGGCTGCTCGAGCCGCTCGTCGGGCTATGTCGATTTCAATACGGCAAACACGGTGCATGGTCGCGCTCTGCCGATTGCGACGGGGCTCAAGATGGCGCGCCCGGACATGAATGTCGTCGTCGCGTCGGGCGATGGTGATTGCTCGGCCATCGGCGGCAATCATTTGATTCACGCGGCGCGTCGAAACATCGATCTCACGCTTGTCGTGTTCAACAACAGCATATACGGCATGACGGGCGGACAGTATTCGCCGCTCACGCCGCCGGGCTTCAAGGCGACGACGGCGCCGTATCTCACGATTGAGCCGATGTTTGACATTCTCGAGCTCGCGCGGGCGGCAGGGGCGACGTTCACGGCGCGCGCCACGTCGTATCACGTGCCGCTATTGACGAGCCTCATCGAAAAGGGCATCGCGCACAAAGGATTTTCCATCATCGAGGCCGTCACGGGCTGCCCGACGAATTTCGGCAGGCAAAATAAAATCGCGGCGCCTGCGCTCATGATGGCATGGCAGCGCGACCACGGCGTCATGAAGGCGAAGTGGGACAAGATGACTCCGGAGGAGCGCGAGGGCAAGTTCCCAATAGGGCTCCTGAGCGAGCGAAACGACGTGACGGAGTACACGAAGGCGTACGACGAAATCATCAAGAGAGCACAGGGGGCGGAAGCATGAGACAGACATTTCGCTTAGGAGGCACAGGTGGGCAGGGACTCATCACGGCGGGCATCATACTCGCTGAGGCGGCTCTTCTCGATGGATACCTCGCCATACAGTCGCAGTCGTATGGCCCAGAGGCGCGCGGCGGCTCGTCGAAGGCCGAGGTCATCATCTCCGATGAGCCGATACATTTCAGCCGTGTGACGCATCCCGAGACGTTGCTCGTCATGAGCCAGGAGGCGGCGGACAAATTCGCGCATGACTGCACGGCAAAGAGCCTCGTCATCACGGACAGCCTTTTCGTGAGCAACGTGGCGGCGAACGGGGCGAAGCGCATAGACCTCGACATCACGCGCACGGCAACACGCGTGTGCGGCAAGCCGCTTTTTGCGAATATCGTCGCGCTCGGCGCCGTCGTCGGCATCACGCATTGCGTCAGTGAGAAGGCGCTTACGCAGGCCGTGCTCGACAGAGTGCCAAAGGGCACGGAAGACGCCAATAAAAAGGCTCTCGCGGCAGGATTTGAGCTCGCGGCCAAGGCGGGAAAATAACAAAAATAATTCTCATCTCTATAAATTTCTGTTGACATATATTAAGACTGTCGCTATAATAATATCTGTTGCTGACACAGCGACGAGAGTGGCCCGGTAGTTCAGTCGGTTTAGAATGCCGCCCTGTCACGGCGGAGATCATGGGTTCAAGTCCCATCCGGGTCGCCATTTGCGGAA
>OMWN01000031.1 GCA_900314765.1 uncultured Selenomonadales bacterium
GCGAATTTCTCGAAATATCATCCAATTTCTTGCTTATAATACTCAGATAGGTCCTTTTTCGGCTCTTTTCAGTGCAAATATGAAATCGCCCTGCGCGACGAACTTGTCGTCGACAAATGACTCCGCGTGGAGCTTGCCGAAATTTCCCTTGACGACGTGCACGAGATGCGCCTTCGTGAGCAGCGTGTCGCCCGGCACGACGGGCTTTTTGAACTTGACATTTTCTATGCCGCCAAAAAGCGCGATTTTTCCGCGGTTCTCCTCTGGGTAGAGCATGGCGATGCCGCCGACCTGCGCCATTGCCTCGAGGATGAGCACACCCGGCATGATGGGGTTGCCCGGGAAATGTCCCGCGAAGAACGGCTCGTTCAGAGTAACATTTTTTATGCCGACGCCCGACTCGAATGGCACGAGGTCGATGATGCGGTCAACGAGAAGCATTGGCGGACGATGCGGCAGGATTTTTTTGATTTCATTCACGTCCAAAATCATGGTGAACTACACTCCCTTGCTGTTGGATTGATTTATTTTATCACATATTCAGAATTAAGGAAATACTGATTGATGCTCTTACTTCAATTAATCAGCGTCTCCTATGAAACACTGATTGATACTCTTACTTCAATTAATCAGCGTTTCCTTATGAAATACTGATATTTCGCGCTTGTCACTTCGCGTACGCTTCATAGAGCATTTTCGCGAGCTTCGTGTTGAGCGCGTGCGCGGACTTCACGGCGATGATATGGCCGCGCACGAGTCCCGCGAGCCGCATGTCGCCGAGCACGTCGAGCGACTTGTGGCGGACGAGCTCGTCCGGAAATCTGAGCGTGTTGAGCCAGCGCTCATCGTTGTAGACGATGACGTTGTCGAGCGTGCCGCCGAGGCCGAGCCCCGCTTTTCTGAGCGCCTCGACCTCGGCCTCGTACGCGATGGTGCGGGCAGGTGCGATTTCTTTTCGATAGGCATCGCCTTCAAGTGTCACGTCTGAGTACTGTATGCCGACGAGCGGGTGCGGATTTATCGACGTGAATGAGACGCGGAGGCCATCGTACGGCACAATCATGACGAAGCGGTCACCGTCGTCCACGCGCAGTACGCGGTCAACGACGATCTCACGGCGCTCCGCGTCCTGCTCGACGAGTCCCGCCTTCTCTATGAGGTCGAGGAACACGAGCGCACTGCCGTCAGCGACGGGCGGCTCCTCGGCATCGAGCTCTATGACGCAGTTGTCGACGCGCGCCGCTTGGAGAGCCGACATCACATGCTCTATCGTAAAGAATTTCACGCCGTCTTCTTCGATGGTCGTGGCGCGTATCGTCGCCGTCACATTCGGCGCGATGGCATGGACGCACGGCGTGCCGTCCATGTCCGTGCGCTTCACCACGATGCCCGTGTCGGGCGCGGCGGGCACGAGGCTCATGTGCACCTCGAGGCCCGAGTGAAGGCCGACGCCCGAGTAGCTGATTTTCTCCTTCAGCGTTGTCTGCTTCAAAATATCACCTCTTAAATTGGAATACGTACAAAATACCTAACTACAAATATTACCAAATTTGCAAAAACGCGTCAAATCTTTATTATCGCCGTCATTCCTTCAAATAAATTTTCATGTCGATTTTTACCCACGATGAGTTTTTTATTTCCTTGCTCGTGATTTTGCCAAATAAAAGTTTTCCTGCGTCCATGAGCCGAGCGAATACGACGTTGTCCTTTTGCGGCACGTAGCCGATTTTTATGCCGTCCTTATTTTTCACGAGGATGGCTTCCTTGTCGTATGGGTTGTTTGGCTCGCGCTGAAATGTCAGATGGTCGCCGATGTTTATATATGGCTCGAGCTCGTTCATGCCCTCGATGTGTGATGTCCCCGCCACGTACGTGTCGAAAAGAAAAATCTCGCGCTCGAATGGCTCGGGGAGTTCGATGTCTCCGCCCTTGCCGTGCAAAATCGACAGCAGCCCTTTTTGATTTCCATCTATAGCCGTGATGTCGTTCATTTTTCACCCTTCCTTCGATTTATTTCATCATTTCTTCCAAAATGCGCTCGTAATTTTCTATGGCCTGTTTATATTTTTCGAGAATTTCTTTTAATTCTTTTTTCCTCTCGCTCATTTTATTTTTGTCTCTCGTAAATTCGGCGAGCGTGAATGGATATTCAGATTTTATTTTGCTGATTTTCTCGTTCATATTTTTTATGCTTTTTTCGAGATTTTCTTTTATGTGGAAAAGCACGTCGTTGCCATTTGATTTTTTGTCGTCAGCGCCGTTCGCTATATCCGCAATCATTCGTATTGCTGACAGGTCCCCATTTTGATACGCGGCCACGGCATTTTGAAAAAGTCTTTTTTGCTCGTCCGTCGCATCGGGATTTAAATCGGGGTGCAGCTTTTTCACGATTTTCCTGTAGAGCCGTTTGAGTTCTTTTTCTTCGTCCGCAGAAAGTGTCGGCAAATTTGCGCGCTCGATGGATTTATTTATTTTGTGCAGCTCCTCGTCGAGCTTTTCCTTGTAGATTTGAAATTCTTCGTCGAGTCTCTTTTCTATCGCCTTCATGTCGGGCTTTTCGCCGCGATTTATGCTCATCTGCATGAAGTCGCGCTTGCGCATGAGCCGCTTGAGCTCGCACTGCGCCTCGAACACGCTGTATTCGAGCCCGCCGAGCTCGAGCATGTACGCCGTCTCGATGTTCGGTCCGTCGGTGAAGCGCAGCGTGTCATACTCTATGACGAGCATCGACAGCTCCGTGCGCAGCTTTTCGATTTCCTTCTCAATATTTTTCATGTCAGGAAAATTGATGATTTCTCCAGTCATTTTCTCATCTCCATTTTTAGCTCACTGCAAAATTTTGATTCCATTATAATACATCTTCTGCAAAATTTGTCGCATAATGAGCGACAGACAAAAATAAATTTTCGAATCAAAAATCCACGCGTGAATTACTCGTTCATGCGTGGATTTTTGTCATGGCAATTTCTGCCCGCATCTTATATCTTGCTCATCCATTGACGGGACTAAAGAAAAGTCTCGCATGGAGTTGGCAATATTTTTGAATAAATTCGAATTCATTGCATCATGTAATGGTTCTCGTATTGACTAGATTTAGGTTAAGTACATAACGGCTAGAAACAAGCACTGTGTCACGTAACTTGTTTTTCAAGTTCTTTGGCTAGAGCATCGCAGAAGATTTGCTGCGCTTTCCACGACCAATGCGAATCGTCGTACCAGTAAATATCCTTTTCGCCACGCATTACAGCGTTGCGGAGCAACGCGCGCGTGTCCATGAATATATAGTCCTTTTTTGCGTCACACATCTTGTCAAAAAATTCATTTTCATGGCACTGTGATTTGTATTCTTCATCGAGGAATGGATAGTATAGATTCAGTTTGTTGGGCGCAACGAAAAATACAATTTCTATACCTTTTTCATGCATCAATGCCGCCACTCGGTTGAAATTTTCATTTACCATGTCAGTATCGATCTTACTTTGCATATATTTCATATCTGTGATTGAAAAAAGCAACTCATTTTCGTGACCGTCGGGTGTGAATGCGTCGCATATGAGATTCGCGCGTATTACAACGCCTCTGTTGTCTTTCATGTGATACAAACTGTTAATATACCTGAGATTTGCCCTTACCATCATGCCTGGCATCTGCTTTGTCGGGTCTATATGATTTTCTCTGCCCGTTAAATTTGCTATATCTATCGAAGACATAGCATCACTTTCTATAATCTTGCCGCCGAAACGTCTTTGCACATTGCTCTCCGCAGATTCCAATATGATGACTTTGGGCTTGATTTTATCAATATATCCGCGCTCGTTGAGCACATATAATGTCGAAATCGCATCCAGTCGTTCCGGCATATTCAGTATGGAATATCCATATTCGCTGGACAAAATATCCTGATAATACGCGCCACCGCCATCATTTGAAAACGAATCGCCAATAGTGATTATATCAAAGTGGCCTTCTTCACCGCCGTCCAAATATTCCCAAAACCCCGTATGATGATAGCTGTATGGGCTTTGCCCCGTATGCGATACAATATACGGAAGACCACCCATTCTCAGGATATCGCCATGCCCTGTATGCTCAAATGCTTCAAAGCTTTGAGATGTGAAAAAATGCCAGCAAATAAAATTCAGAATGACAAACAATCCAATTATGGCAATGAATAAGCATGAATATTGTTTATATGATTTCATATAGTATTTTTCACTTTCTTATTAGAATTGGAAATAGAGGAAATCTGTTATCCGCGAGAAGAAGTAAAGCGATATGGCAATGGCAACGACACACGCGACGAGCCACTTTTTATTTGGTTTGAATTTTTCCATCAGATGCATGGGATTCGGCGCAAATACAGTGACACACGTAAGCACCATCATTATGACAAGCGGACGCACTCTTACCCATGTGTTATGACTTTCCATGATATTCCCCAAATTTGCCATAGTGGCAATCACGTTATACGCATCACTGAAATTCTCTGCCCTGAAAAATACCCAGCAAACCATGACGCCGCCGAATGTGAGCAACCAGCAAATGATATTAGGCAGCTTTATGTGCGCCTCACGCCATAGATGGTTTATCATGAGCATGATGCCATGCAGACCGCCCCAAAAGACGAATGTCCAGCCTGCACCGTGCCAAAGGCCGATTATGAGCATGCTGAGGAAGAGGTTACGCAGCTTGCCGAGTCTGCTGCATCTGTCGCCGCCCATCGGGATATATAGGTAATCACGCACCCACAGCCCAAGCGTCATGTGCCAACGGCGCCAAAAATCGATGACGCAGAGCGATTTATATGGTGAATTGAAATTGACAGGCAGCCTGAGGTTTATCATGAGCCCGAGCGCAATCGCCATTTCGCTGTATCCAGAAAAATCAAAATAAAGCTGCATTGTATAGCCAAGCGCGCCCGCCCACGCGTCAATACACGTGAGCGCATCCGTGCGTGAGAATATATCATTCACAATGGGCGCAATGCCGTCTGCTATGACAACTTTTTTAAACAGTCCCATCGTGAACAACGTAAGACCACGCGCCATATTTTCCCAATTTACCGTGAACGTTTTATCTGCAATAAATTGTGGTATCATATCACGGTGATTGATGATGGGACCCGCTATTAGATGTGGGAATATCGTCACAAACTCGCAATACGCGATAAATGATGCATTTTTTGCTTGACCGCGATATGCATCGACGAGATATGCCGTCTGCGTGAATGTATAAAATGAAATACCGAGCGGAAGGATGATATGCGGCAGGTCAAAAATATCGCTGCCGGCAATGCTGTTTATCGTGCCAAGGAAAAAATCCATGTATTTGAAATATCCGAGCAATGCTAGATTTATGACGACGCCGAAAAGCAACCACATTTTTCGCGCGAAAACGTGCGGCATATCAACTGTCACATGGTCGCCTTTTTCTATCTTGTATCCATCCGCAAGATTCTCGAGGCGCCGCCCAACAATATAGTTAAAGCAAATTGACACGCACAGAAGCGGCACATAATGATAATCCCACCAACCGTAGAAAAACAGCGATGCAAGCACGAGCCACATCGTGCTATATTCGTGTTTTATATGGCTTACAGCGAAAAATCCAATGACAGCCACGGGAAGAAATGCGAAGATAAACTCGTATGAATTGAACAACAATTTTAAATACTCCCTATTAAATTTCTCATAATATGATATGGGTAGTATACAATATTTGTCTCTCACCCGTAAAGACAAATGCTATTATTTATTATAAATTTTTCGGTTTTCGTCATATCGCCGTTGTTTTTACTCGACATAAAAATCGTAGGCATGGCGATACGCGTGGATTTCTCGATTCAATTTGCCATATAAAATGTTGTGCCTCTATGCTGCGTCAACATTTCAACCCTTTCCGCCTCGCTGCGCTCGGCACCTTCCAAAATGGGAGGTCTGAGACGCAATTCTCTACCTAAGGTTAAAGAAAAAGTGGAAAAGGACATGAGAAGAAAAGTAAAATACGATATATCCATGTCAGCTTTCCGCAAGTAGCCAGTTCAAGGCGTTTATGCGATGAATGCCGTTGTAGTTTGCCTCTGGCATCACTTCATCAAGAGTCAGAAGGTATTTGGGATAGTTGTCTCTTTGTGCCTCGAGTGGAGCGAGCTCTCGCGAGAGAACTTTTTCGTCGAGAACAGTGAGAGCTACTTGGTAATATGAAAGCTCATCGCCTTTCATGGCAACGAAATCTATTTCTCCATTTTTTAATTGGCCGACAAACACGCGATAATTTCTGCGCAACAGTTCCAAATAAACGATGTTTTCAAGTATATGTCCGCTGTCGGGTTGTCTGCTTGTCGAAATGAGGCGTCTTACGCCTATGTCAACAACATAGTATTTTGCGAGCGTTGATAATATCTCTTTGCCTTTTACGTTGTAGCGAGGGGCTTCGTATATGAGCAATGCGTCTTTGAGCGCGTTTATGTATTTTTCGATTGTGCGCGGGTCGATTTTTCGTCCTTTGCTCGTCATCGCGTCAGCGATTTTGCGCGACGATACTAGACTGCCTATGCTGTCAAATAAAAATGACGTCACGCTCTCCAGCATCATTACGTCAGATATGCCAAGCCGAGCCACTATGTCTTTTAATATGACGGTGCTGTATGTCCCACGAAGATAGTCCGTGACGGATTCGCTGTCATTCAAGTTGAGCGTGAAGGGAAATGAACTCGATGATATGTATTCACGGTAGTTTTGCTGTGGGGATTTGCCGGCGGCGCGTTCGCTCTTTGAGTAGTCCGCAAATGAAAGTGGCAGGATTTTTATCTCAACATAGCGGCCAGAAAGGAGCGTGGAAAGCTCCCCAGAGAGGAAATATGCGTTTGAGCCAGTTATGTATATGTCCGTGTTCGGAAGTATGTAAAGTGCATCGACGACTTTTTCAAACGAATCAACATGCTGTATCTCATCCAAGAAAATATAGTTCATTGTTCCATCGACAAGATTCTTTTTGATATGGTCGTAAAGCCTGTGGTAGTCAGATGCCATACGATCGTATGTTATGTCTTCGAAATTTATTGACTGTATCGCTTTTTTTGACGTGCCTTTCTTTATCAAGTCATCGCGAAAAAGTGACAGGAGCGTTGATTTTCCTGAGCGTCTGACGCCGGATACTACTTTTATCACATCTTTGTCGCGCCATCTTAAAAGGAATGACATCTCTCTTTTGCGTGGTATGATTTGCATTGTCATCACCTCATTTGCATTATAATGTAGAAAATCGCTTTTTTCAACCGAAATTTGCATCGCGATGTAAATTCTGAATAATTTAGCTGAAAAAATAGCATTGCGATGTAAAAACGACCTGCACTTTATCTTGGTGTGCAGGTCGTTTTTATATTTCTGTTTTGCTATCTGTTATTTTGTGTGTCTGTCGGCGAAGTCGAAAACTTTTTTGTAGTAGCCTTTTTTCTGATACGCGGCAGCGTGCGGCATTTTCTCTGCCGTGAATGTCTCTTTGTCGCTCGATGATGATGCGTCGTAGAGTCTTCGCATCATGGCGTATGGTATGAGCTGGTCGGCGTCGCCGTGGATGAAGAGCATCGGCAGGCGCGATTTTTTGACGGCTTTTATGGGCTGAGCTTCCTCGAATGTGAAGCCCGCTCTTTTTTGCGCGACGAAGTCGATGAATTCGAGGAACGGGAATGGCGGCAGGCCAATCAATTTGTCGAGTTCCTCAGCGAATACGCTGCGCAAATCCGTGTAGCCGCTGTCCTCGATGACGGCGGTGACGCTTCGCGGCAGTCCGTCGTCCGCGCCCGCGAGCATGACGGTCGCGGCGCCCATCGACACGCCGAAGAGGACGATTTTCGCGTCGGGATCGCGGCGCGTGATTTCGCTCGCCCAGTCGGAGACGTCGATGCTCTCCTTCGCGCCCATCGTGAGGTATGTGCCGCCGCTTTTGCCCGATGCGCGCATGTCCGGTGTCAATACGTGATAGCCGTGCTCGAGGAAAGCCGAGGCGTAGTTCCATGCGTACGCCTGCGACAGGCCATAGCCGTGCACGACGATGGCCCAGCGGTGCGTGTCTTCGCTTGCTGGTGAGAAATGCGTCGCGCAGAGCATGAGCCCATCGTATGAGCGCATGGCCCACTCGTCGCTCTCGTATTTCGGCCGCTCGGCGGCGACGATGGGCTTGCCGTTTCCCTCAAATGCGCTGCGGAAAATCGCGGGCGGTGCATCGGCGTCATTAATCGAGCCGCGCTTTAAAGCCGCGTCGACGAAGAAGCTGCCGACGGCGTATGAGGCAGCGCCCGTGAGCGCGGCCGCTGTGATGATGAACGTGACGAGCATCGTCGATATGATGATGAAAAATGTTTTCTTCAAAATAAAAAGTCACCTTGCATAAAAATTGCCCCGCTAAACTATTTCCCTAATTTCAAGGAAAATAATTTAGCAGGGCAGTCTGAAACGTGTATGTATTTCGTGTGAAAAATGGGCGCTGTATTGATGAAATTTGTGAAGCTAAAATTTATTTGCAAACTCATCAAAATTTAAAATGTTCAACACAATTTACAATTTCACCATCAAAACGTCGAGTAAATCGTGAGAAATTTCATGCCGAGGTAGCCGACGCATGACGTTAGCAATATGTTGATGATGGTGATCTCGATGCCTCGTTTGATTTCGAGGCTTGCGTCGAGGCCGAATGACACGGGGATGGCGCGCGTCGAGATCGGCAGCACATACGCGCAGCTCACGGCGATGATTGTCGTGATGATGTACGGCACGGGATTGAGGCCGAGCGCCTGCGTGATGCTGATGACGACAGGGATGGCAATCGATGCGGCAGCGGTGTTGCTCGACATTTCAGAGACCGCTGTCGCGAACGCGCTGAATATGAGCAACGTCAAAAATCCGCCGTCGAGATTCATCGAAGCGATGATGGCGGCGAGCTTGTCGACGGCGCCCGTCTTTATGATCATAGAGCCGAGCGCGAGACCCGAAGCGAAAAGAAAATACATGCCCCACATCGCGTGGCTTTCAGCGTATTTCCATGTGAGCATCGGCTTGCCATTTTCATCTTTGACGAAAAATGTCACGAGGCCGAGGATGAAGAAGCAGTAGGCAGGGCGCAGCGCGGGCAGGGCGTCAGCGAAAAGCGGGCGCAGAAACGCGAGCAGCATGGCGATAATGAAAAGCCAGAGACCGATTTTCTCACTTTTTTTCATTGGGCCAAATTCAGCGTACATCTTCTGAAAGAATTCTTTCGTGCCGGGTAGCTCCTTTGCGGGGATGGGCAGATGCCAGAGGAAAAGGACATTCAGCGCGGTTATGATGACGAGCACGGGCAAAAATCGTATGACCCACTCGAAATACATGAATTCCTGCCCCGTGAGGTCCTCGATGTAGCTGATGGCGACGAGGTTCGCGCCACTGCCGATCGGTGAGCCGAATCCGCCGATGCCGCTGCCCCAGCCGATGGCGAGGAGTATCGGCACGGCGAGCGGACTTTTCGTGATGTCTTTTTCGCCGACGAATTTGAGCATGGCGCAGGCAATCGGGCAGAATATGGCGGCGACGACGACGTTCGGCAGGAATATCGAGAGCACGACGGACGCCGTGAGCCATACGAATATCTGCTCTTTCATCGACGTGCCAATCGAGCAAAGTGTCTTGACGGAGATGCGGCGGTCGAGCCCCGATGTCGTCCATGTCATCGAGATCATGTCGGCGCCGAGGAGCAGCACGACGATTTCCGCGAAATATTTGCTGATGACGTCGCTGTTTGGGATGATGTCAAACGCCGCATTCACGGCAATCGGCAGGAGCGCCGTGACGGAGACGGACACAGGGCGGAGTATCCACCACGCCGCCATCCAGCCAGCGAGCGCCATTGCGAACGCGCCATGATAGCCGAAGCTGTCCTTGAGCGCGATTGCAACGATGGCAAACACTATCGGCCCCGACAGCAAATCTCTTAGGAAGGAAATTTTCTCATCTTTCATTAATAATTCGCCTCTTGAAGTAGAAATTTCTGAAATTTTATAGTATACTTATGACTAAGATGATTATACGCCATTTTTCACATATAAAAAAATAATTTATTTATTGTAAACAACAAAATATTATTTGTAGGTGATACACGGATGAATCTCTTATACTACAGAAATTTTGTGTTGGCGACGGAGGCCGGCAATCTGACGAAGGCGGCGCACATTGCGCATATAGCGCAGCCAGCGCTCACGCATCAGATAAAAGTGCTCGAAGAGGAATTCGGGACGAAGCTCTTCGAGAGCGGGCGCGGTCGCCATCAGCTGAAGCTCACGGATAAGGGCTGGACGCTCTATCGGCGAGCGAAGGAGCTGTGCAGGCTCGAGGATGAGACGATCGCGGAGATGACGGCGAAGAACGGCGGCGAGGATGCCGTGCTGAAGTTCAGCATGGCGGCGCCGAGGATTCCGACATTCGTGTCGCGCTGCATAGAGCCATTCACGCGCATTCATCCGCATATCCGCTACGACATCCGCGAGACGTATCACCTCGCAACGCTCGACGACGTTCTCAATGGCCGCTCGGAAGTCGGCATCACGAACATCGCCATCCCCGAGACGTATCATTTCGATGTGATGATGTCGAAAAAAGAGCAGTACTTCGCCGTCGGCATGCCGGATAATCCGTGGCTCGATTTAAATCATGACGTCACGGATCTCGACGAGCTCCGCGATGTGCCGATAGCGTTTTCGCACGGCCATCAGCAGGCCATAGAGACGGCTTTCCTCAACGATGGCATCGTCCCATTCCTCAGAGGCCGAGTCGGCACGCTCGCGACGGCGCTCAACTTTGCGCGGCACGGCGTCGCGATCGCCATCGTTTCGCTCGGCGAAGATGAGACGCTGCCCGATGGTCTCGTCAAAGCGCCAATAAAGCGTGACGACATGACGTCGAACATGCTCGTGATAAAGCTAAAGGGACGCGCGCTCACGCGGCCAATGAGAGAGTTCATGAAAAATTTCGCAGAAAATTTGCAAGAAGAGCAGTAAAGCATTTGCTGAATGAATACTATATATGAAAGAAAAACCACGCCAAGCAATTTTGTGGCGTGGTTTTTTATGGAAAAATTCAGCAACATCATTTTGCGTTTGCCGAAATGATTTTCCTCTATTATAATTGAGCTCATAGAAAGGCTTTCTTTTAGAGAGCTTTCAATGGAGGACTTTTGATGATAAAAATTATTTTTTGCGATATGGACGGCACGCTTTTGGACGGCGACGGCAACATGCCGCCGATGTTCGACGATGTCGTCGGTGAAGTCATAAAGCGCGGCGCGATTTTCGCTCCTGCAAGCGGGCGGCAGTACTCAGCGCTCCTTCGTCAGATGGGCAAATACATTGACGATTTTGTGTTTATTTCCGAGAACGGCACGTTCATCGCGCGCCACGACAAGGAGATATGGTCGAGCACGATGAAAAAAGGCGACGTCGAGCGCGTGCTGCGGAAAGGCCTCGCGATACCGCGCTGCTACTCCGTGCTCTGCGGCAAGAGGCTCGCGTTCGTCACGCGCGAGTGGGAGCCGTACATGGAGAATATGCGCCAGTACTTCACGCAGTGCAAAATCGTTGACGATCTTTTTCAGACAATCGATGACGAGGACATCATCAAGGTGGCGTTCTGCGATGCGGAGCGCGGCGACGCAGAGCGCACGATATACCCACCGCTCATGACGGAGGACGGCCCCGTGCATGTCGTGCTCTCGAGCAACTATTGGGTGGACGTGATGAACCCCGGCGTCAATAAGGGCGTCGCCGTGAGGCGCGTGCAGCGGGCGCTCGGCATAAAGCCCGAGGAGTGCGCGGCATTTGGCGACTATCTGAACGACATAGAGATGCTCAGCGCCGTCGGGTATGGATTTGCGATGGAGAACGCGCACGAGGACGTCAAGAAAATCGCAAAATACAGAGCGCCGAAAAACATAGAGTACGGCGTGATGACGAAGATAAAAGAGTTATTGGACAAAGGACTCATCGGAGCGTGAAAATCGATTTAGATAATTGAAAGGGGAAATTTGACATGCGTCTTGATTACCACATGCATTTTGAGCATGGCTCATACGATTTTAATTGGGTTGAGGGATTTTTCGATGCCGCGAAGAAGCGCGGGCTCGATGAGATTGGCATTTCCGAGCACAGCCATACATTTCTCGAGTTCGAGCCGCTTTATTATGAGGATCTCATTCTCGACGACTCCTTCATCGGCTCATTTCAGCAGAAATGGCTCAAAAAAAATAAATTCAAATACACGATTGAGCAATATGTCAATTTCGTCGAGGCGCTTCGCGCGCGCGGGCATGTCGTCAAAACGGGCATGGAGGTCTGCAATTTCCAGGACCAGTCGAAAGTGAAGGCGATACTAGACCAATACCCGCTCGATTACGTCATTGGCTCTGTTCATTTCCTGCGCGGCTGGGCGTACGACTCGTCGGAGATAAAGGCCGAGTGGGAGCGTCACGACCTTCACGAGATTTATGAGTGGTACGCCGAGGAGGCGGAGAAGCTCTGCGCGAGCGGCCTCTACGACGTGCTCGGCCATCCGTTCAACATCAGGCTGTTTAAATATTTGCCAGACTTCGACGTCACGCCGTACCTCGAGCGCGTCGCGAAAGCGATGAAGAAGGCGGACGTGGTCGTCGATGTCAATACCGGCACATTCTACCGCTACCCGATAAAAGAAATCTCACCGTATCCAGATTTCATGGAAATAGCGGCGGACTATCATCTCCCCATCATCACGACGAGCGACGCCCACGAGCCCAGCGACTGCGGCGCATACAACGCCGAAGCCATCGCCTACGTGAAAAAATTCGGCTACACAAAAACCGTCCGCTTCGATCACAGGGACAGGGAAATAGTGGAGTTGGGGTAAAATATAATCGAGGTGAATAAAATGGGCGAGGCTGTTTTGAGCAATGAAAAAGATTGAGGCTTCCCCCATAACTGTGGGTAAAACAGCATAAAAAGAAACCACTTGCACACTCTGCTATAGTAGAAGCTGCTAAACCAAAC
>OMWN01000028.1 GCA_900314765.1 uncultured Selenomonadales bacterium
ATTTCTTATGATAAAAAGGAATTCTCTCTTTTTGCAACTAGGAATTTACTACGCTAGGGTATCCCACAACATTTTGCATTGACCCAATATTTCGACAGAAAGTCAGCGAAAATAAAGCCTTCCGACCTTGCTCCACTTGCTTCAGCTTTTGCTAATGCTGAAGGCGGAACTATTGTCATTGGCATTGACGACAATGCACTCACCATAGAGGGCATAAACGCTGTTGGCGAGGACAAGATAAACGATTTTCTCAATATGGCTAAAGACAATCTCAAGCCAATGCCAGATGTACGTGAGGAATTCGTTGATGTCATAAACAAAAATGGAAAACCTGACAGGCTTCTTCTTTTGCATATTGGGATAAGCACAGACCGTATCATTTACACCAGCAATGATTCAGTATATCTACGTATTGGCGACAGGACGCGCGAGCTTAAGGGGCAAGATATAAGAATACTTGAATACAGCAAAGGGCTCCGCCGTTATGAGGATGAAGTTAATACAAATGCAGTGCTCGATGACTTGGACGATTCAATTATTAATCTTTATAAGGAGAAAATCAACGCAAGCAATATTCCCACAGAGCAAGTACTTAAAGCAAGGGGGTTCATCGCAAGACGACATGATACCTTTTATCTGACGCATGCAGCAGTCCTTCTGTTCGCAAAAAGCACATTGCCTTTCTACCCATCCTGTCGCGTCAGGTTCCTTCGCTACGAAGGAATCAAAGCATCAACTGGTGCTAACATGAATTTAGTCAAAGACATCAATATCGAGCTCCCCATTTTGCGCATGATTGATGAAACGCTGAAAGTCGTCGGCGCCCAACTTCGAGAATTTACTTCACTTAATCCATCCACAGGAAAATTCACTACCTCATCGGAATATCCGCCATTTGCGTGGCAAGAGGGCATAATTAACGCAATAACACACAGGGACTATGCCGTAAGTGGCGATTACATACGGATTTCAATGTACGACGATAGACTTGAAATACAAAGCCCAGGGAAGCTCCCAAATATAGTCACCGTTGACAACATACGTTATACAAGATTTTCCCGCAACCCTAAAATTGCGAGAGTACTTACCGAATTTGGTTGGGTGAGAGAACTAAACGAGGGCGTAAAACGCATTTATTCAGATATGCAGGATTATTTTCTTGAGCCTCCGGAATACAAAGAGCCAAGCGGTGCATCCGTAAAGCTTACATTAAAGAACAATATAAAAGTAAGAGAACTCAGGCACAAAGATATGGCAGAAAAACGAGTTGGCTCAGAGACATGGAATAATCTTGACACATTGGAAAGAGATATTCTAGCTTACATGAGCAGTCGAAAAACCGTGACACGGGCTGAATTGCAAAAAATAACAAATAAATCTTCCAGCACAATTACATCCAGAATAAAACATTTATTACGGCTTAAGATTATCCAACGAAATGGCTCGGCACATGATCCGAAACTAGCATATTCAATTTCATGAAGTTACAGTCCACGCTAAAGCACTTTAATTATCATCAAATGATTACTGATTTAAGTTGCTTGCCGAACTTAACGAACTTCACAAAAAAATGCGAAGCTCGTTAAGTTCCCTAGGCATGATAAGACATTGATTTAGCTGCTAATGAAGAGCTTTCATGCAGCAGTGATTTTGGAGCTAGCATACGCTTCCCAAGCTTTAGAAGTGGGTTCGACTCCCATTGCCCGCTCCAAAAATTACGGGGATTGCATATCGCAATCCCCCTTTTTTTCGCGCAAAATTTATCAATCGTGAATGATATCATCAAACACAAAAAGCCATGAGCGATTCAAAAATTGCTCATGGCTTTTTATCTTATTTGTACGTCTTACTCGACTATCACAGGCTCTTCATTTATATCGCTGCCCGTTATCGCTGTTTCCGTTGATGCAGCAACGACATCGCTTGTCTCTGATTTTGATTTTTCAGATGTTGCTTCCTGAGAGGATGCCACTGTATTTTTTGTCGTATCCTGCGCGACCCTCGTCGGTGTGAATGCTTGCGTTGCCGCTGTCATGAGTTCGGATTTCTCCGCTTCATCGAGGTCGCTCTCTTTTATTGCCTGCATTGCCCCAGAGAATTGCGCTGCTTTTGCACGGTCAGTGCCATTGGCGTCGTTGAGTTTTTCGACAAAATCTATTGTTGCCGCCTGTTTTGCTTCAGCCGATGCATTGTTTTCTATGATGACATTCATGCTGTCGCCGCCAGCGTCAATATTCTTTTTGTCATCCTCGCTGAGAACAGGCTTCGGTGTGTCCGGTGTATCTGGTGTCGGGTCAGGCGTTGGCTCAGGTGTAGGATCGACGGCTGTTCCGCTGGCTGTCAATTTGCCATTTTGATAATTAATGCTTTTGCCCGAAACAACGGTTGCATCTGCTCCAGCAGGTATAACACCATCAGCTATATCCACTTTGCCGCCCGCTACATAAATCTTACCAGCGCTCCTAAATTCTGTGGTTGAATCCATTGTGACTTTATTTGCCGTCGTGTTGTTACCGCTCTTGCTTCCGCTGCTCGTAGCACCGGTAATCCACGTTGTCGGCGCGCTTATCATTGCATCCTTCATGTCAACAGCTCCGCCGCGCACCGCCACAACGCCATTTTCTGCTCCTTGAGATACCAATCCCGCCGATGTAATATTTATCGCATTGTCGGCACTAGCAGATTTTACGGCATTCTGTCCATCCGCATTTGGGCTATGCGCAATTTTCTCGCCTGCCAGTACGGTCACATTGCCAGCGTACAAATCCGTATTTGCGTTAATGTCGACAGCACCGCCCATTACTATGACATTCTTAGCTTCGATATTTACATTATTGCTACCATCAGCTTTACCAATCGTAACTTTGTTTTCAGGTGTTGCATATACGAGTCCATCCTTGAATTGATTTCCTGCAACAACTCTAAACTTGCCCAAATCGCCCTCTCCATCTCTTGCTTGATCTGGTTTGCCGCCGAATATGTCTATCTTGCCACCATTCAGATAAAGGTTCGTACCCGCTGCCACGCCCTCAAACGACAACGTATTTGACGGATCTGCCTCAAACTCCGAGCGCTCACTGCTTATCGTTACAGCATTTGCGGCAAACATGCTGGTATTAGCCTTTATATCATTAATATCGGATACTGATGTTGCAGGGGCAATCTGCACTCCGTCCGCAATCTCTATCGTCCCACCAAACACCTTGAATGCATCACCGACTTTTATCGTGCCGCCATTTATTTTTACTGCTGCTTTTTCTTTGCCACTTGGCGTCACAAAACTTCCAATAACGTTATTTTTGCTGCCAGTGAAGGAATATCCGTCAGCCACATCAAGCGTTGAAAGCACGAGATTTGTCGCATTGATTTGTGCGCCATTGCCGACCACTATGCCATTTGGATTTATGATGAGCATCTGATTGGCACCCGTCTGATTGAGAATGCCCATGAGCTCCGACACGCCCGCGCCCGTGACCCTGTTAAGCAGCGCCCCGCCCGCCGTGTTTACATTCAGCGTCTCACCGCTCAATATGCCAAATGCATCCCAATTTATGACGGAATTGCCATCCGTCACAGTCAGTGTGCCACCACTCGCCACAGTGCCATAGACAATACCATCGACACCGCCGCTTATAACATTGCCGCCCGACGGCATCGCAAATGCCGTTGATGCTGACAGCGCCAAGCACACAGCCGCCGTCAGTGCCTTTTTGTGCAGTTTTTCAATCCATTTCATTTTATACACTCCTTTGTCATTAGAAAGAATAGCTCAACGACATGTTCCATCTCTTGTGGCCACGCTCGCCAAGGTCACGATGGTCAATGTCGCTCGCTGGTATCGCATAATCCACCGCCAACGAAATGCCATCCGCTATGTCATTCAGCCTGTAGCCAATGCCATAAGAAGAAAGCGTCCTCGTGTAGAGTGACGAATAGCTGTTATTGTTGAAAAGCTTTGCCGCATCATAGAACAGCACAAAACGCGAGTTCTTCATCACTTGTGGCGTGTAGATTTCGAGGCTGCCCATATAGCCGTAGTCCGAGCTGATGACACGCTCATCAAATCCGCGCACGCTGCTCTGTCCTCCCGCGCCGAATTGCTCCATAGACACAATATTGTTGTTCGTGTACTGGCCATACGCCCTCGCACCGATGATCCAGTCGCTCGGCGTCTTGTACTGATAGCTCGCGCCCGCCTTCCATATATTGAAGCGATGGTCGCTGCCCGGCGTCGCCTTTTCGTAATCCTCTTTGCTGCCATCAAGGTTTGTCGCATAGCCCAGCGTATACGTGAACGAGTCGTGCTCGCTCCTGTTATTGTGTATGAACGCAAGAGAAAGCATATCTGTATGATAATCATACGACGTATTGCTTAGGTATTGGCTGCGCCAATCGTAGTCGTTGTCGCTTCTGCGATAATCTATTCCCACGTCCCAGATATCTTTCTCACGCGACGTATACGCAAGATTGTACTGATAGTGCATGCCAACTGTCGCGCCTGTGCCGCTCGCGTTCAAATCAAAAAGGCCCGCATAGCTTGAGACGCTGCCGAGGCTGACATCCGAATAGCTCGCTCCAAATACTATGCTGCTCGATGCCTTCGGCAGCAAGCGACGATACGAGAATGCTGCCTGCTTGACATCGCTCCAGTGAGCAGGCGATGTGACATAAGCCAATCCAATCGTATCTGCATTTTGCGACGCATTCGTGTTTATGTAGCTCAGCGACGTGCGCCAGTTGCCTGTGTACTCGTTGCCCGTATTGCTGACGCCAATGATAAATTTGTCTGGATCCTTTTCCTCAACATTTACAGTGACGTCATAGCCGCCCTCAGCATTCGGCGTGAATACTGTTTTCATGGACAGCGCACCTGTGTCGTTTGCCATCTGTATCTGCTTTGAAAGCATCCTCACATTTGCCGTCTCTTTGGACAGCTCTGGCAAAAGATCGAGTATCCTCTTTTCTCCCATCGAGTGATTGCCGACCACTTTCACACTATTTATTTTCAGATTGAGGCTGGCTGTGTCGATGGATGCATTCGTCTTTGACGCCTCATCCCTTACCGCGCGCTCATTATCACGCACAGTATTCGCCGCCTGATTGCTCGCATTCAGTGCCGTGTCCACCTTGCTGGCAGCGTATGCATCGGGCGTACCGAGCATCCACGCTGCAGTCACGCCCGCCGCCATCATGACGGCCAATTTCCCTTTGAGTTTCCTCATTAGATCAACTCCCTAAAATTAAATTATAAGTTCATAACAGCCTTTGTCTACCATAATAGCACTCACTTCCCCCCCGTAAAGACTAAATATGAAATAAATTTAAAATTCACCATAAATATTTTATACAGGCTAAATAGTGACTGTACAATAATACCAATAATCAAATTCTGCCCTCGACAAAAGCCGCTTTCATGTTCAATCGGATTATCTGACGCTGGGCGGACTAAAACACACAATGTCAGAACGTGTATATGGGCTGCGTTTACCTAATCACGAAGTATCCTTATTCATTTGAAAATCTTCTGAGCGCGTATGCAGCATCTGCCAACCCAGCGGAACAGCGTAAACATTTGCATCAAAAAAGGCCTCGATTTCATTGTCGAGGTCTTTTCATTGGGAATCTTTTGTGCCATTTTGATTCCACTTCATTATTCTTTTTCATTATATCTTTGCTCAATCATGTGACCGTCTTCGCTCGATGTCACTTATTAAGCTGTTTTATATTCTCCCGCCAACTGCTGATGGGCCATCATTTTCTTCGTCTTTTGGTTTGCCGCGCGCTATGAGGTAGAGCGGGCGGCCTTTCGTTTCTTCGAATATGCGGCCGACGTATTCGCCGAGGACGCCGAGCACAAGGAGCTGCATGCCGCCAAAAAAGAGCAGGCACGTGAGTATCGTCGCCCAGCCAGCCACGGCATCGTTCTCGATATATTTCTCATAGAGCACGTGCATGAAGAGGATGACGCTGACGATGCTGCTCAGTATGCCCGCGTAGAAGCTGAATTTGAGCGGCACGGTCGAGAACGCGAGTATGCCGTCGACGGCGAGGCGAAACATTTTCTTTATCGAGAATTTCGATTTGCCCGCAAATCTCGGCGGCGCGACGAATTCGATTTTCTTTTGCCTGTAGCCCATCGCGCCGATCATGCCTCGAATGAAGCGTGCGTGCTCGCGGCAGCGACGAAACGCCTTCACGACGATTTTGTCCATGAGCCTGAAGTCCGAGCCGCCCGGCTGCACAGGCACGGTCGAGATGAGGTTGAGCATCTTGTAGTAGAGCGCGCTCGTCGCCTTCTTCAGCACGGACACGCCTTCCGTCGTCACGCGTATCGTCTGCACGACCTCAAAGCCCGCCTCCCACTCTTTTATGAGTGTTGGTATCATCTCGGGCGGGTGCTGCATGTCTCCGTCCATCGTGATGACGGCGTCGCCGTCGGCAAAGTCAAGCCCACACGTGAGCGCGAGCTGATGGCCGAAATTGCGCGCGAGAAAAATCGGCTGAACGCGCACGTCGCTCCGCTCGAGCTCATGCAGAATCTCGCGGCTCCTGTCTTTTGACCCGTCGTCGACGAATATGATTTCATAATCGTAATCGAGCGTCGCCATCACATCGCGCACGGCCTCATAAAAATGCTGTATGTTCGCCTCTTCGTTGAACACAGGCACAACGATTGAAATGAGTTTCATCGGGAATTACTTTTCCTCCGCAGGGATTTTCGTGTCCATTCCCTTTATATGACGCGTGAGCCACGTCGCGAGGAAATCGACAAGCTCGAGGAGCGACTGCTGCTGCGTGTCGTCAATTTTCTCGAGGTTCACCGCGTCGAGGCGCTCGATGAATTTCTTATGCTGAATCTTTTGGCTCCAGATTTTGCTGTAATTGATGCGCTCCATGTACTCTTCCTCGTGCGCGAAGTGCGTCTTCGTGTAATCGACGAGCTCCTTGAGTATCGTCACAATCTCGTCGTATTTGTCGAGCACAAACTGATTGTTCAAAAGCTCATACGCCTCATTCGCTATCTCAAAAAGATGACGATGCTCCGCATCAATGAACTCTATGCCCGTGAGAAAGTCATCAGTGAATTCATATTGCATTTCCAATCCCTCCAACATCGTATGCACATCATAAATATAATGTAAGAAACATTATACCACTAAAAATGTTTTATTACTGTAAAAACCAGATATATTTCCTATGTGGCACTAAAATAATCAGCGTCATAAAAAAAGCATGACCGCGAAAAAAATTTTATTTCGTTACTAAATTATGATATACTGAAATCCAAGTTTTGCTTAATATCTCACGGAGGTTTTTATAAATTGGTTTTCTCATCGACTGTTTTTCTTTGCGGTTTTCTTCCCATCATCATGTCCATTTATTACACACTTATGCGCTCCAAGGGGGGGGCGTTGGCTTAACCCGTTCCTTCTTGGTTCCAGTCTTATCTTCTACGCATGGGGCGAGCCCGTTTTCGTTTTCCTCATGGTCTTCTCCATCTTTTTCACGTGGAAGTTTGGCCTCATAATATCAAAAAGAAGCAGTTCATCACGAAAGGACTGCCTTTTCATTGGCATTTCTTTCCATGTCCTGCTTCTTTTTGTGTTCAAATATCTGACGTTCCTTGCCTCGGAGCTTGGCCGCGTGTCAGGCTATGACTTTTCCTTCATTCATTTGGAACTCCCTATCGGCATCTCATTCTTCACGTTCCAGTGCATGTCTTATCTTTTCGATGTTTACCGCGAGAAAGTCGAGGCACAGAAAAAATTCGTCATCGTCGCGCTCTATGTCTCGCTTTTCCCTCAGCTGATTGCCGGACCAATCGTCAGGTACAGCGATATCGAAAAAGAGCTGGTTAATCGAGCGGTCACGATCAATGACTTTTCTGACGGTATGCTTCGATTCATATATGGCCTCTCGAAAAAAATTCTCGTTGCAAACTACATGGCACAGATTGCCGATGGAATTTTTGACATGGAGGCAGGCGAGATTTCGGTTGCATTGTCGTGGCTCGGTGCCGTGGCATACACGCTTCAAATTTACTTCGATTTCTCTGGATACTCCGACATGGCAATCGGCCTCGGCCGTATGCTTGGGTTTCATTTCCCCGAGAATTTTAATTACCCATACATCGCGAGAAGTGTCACTGATTTCTGGCGCCGCTGGCACATGACGCTCACCGGATGGTTCCGTGACTATGTGTATATACCGTTGGGCGGCAACCGCGTCGCGCTGCCACGATGGATATTGAACATGGCGGTCGTATGGACATTGACGGGAATATGGCACGGCGCGAACTGGACGTTCATGATGTGGGGGCTCATTTACTTCGTATTGCAAATCATCGAGAAGCTCACGGGATTCACGAAACACCTCGGTCCTCTCGCGCACGTCTACACGCTCGTCATCGTCTCAATGGCTTGGGTGATATTCCGCTCGCCTGACATCTCATACGGCGTTTCGTACATCTGCACAATGCTAGGACTCACGAATGCGCAGCTTGATCAGCCGATATTCTGGCTTTACCTTGACAGCGCGAAAATAATCGTACCGATAGCGACGATACTCTCGACGCCGATTTACCCATGGCTTTTGAATAAGCTCGCCCCCCATCCAGCCGCCGCTGACAAAGTGGAGGCGCTCATAGCGCTTGTGCTTTTTGTTTTCGCGTACACAGGCGTCTTTGGCGCAGCATGGAATCCGTTCATCTATTTCAATTTCTGAGGGGGCGAGCGTAATGGAGAATACATCAAATAGAAAATGGACAACGCGCGTAATGGTGTTATGCGGAGTGATGATAGTAGTATTGTGCTTTTTAACATTCTTCCGACATATGGCCAGTATAGTCATCGTGAGACAACTTGGAATTGACAATGCGATGGTGAGAGCGACGCTTATAGATGTCGATAAATACCTAAAGGATTACAAAAGAAAGCATACAAAAAATAGCGATGGTGGTAATTCAGAAAATCAAAAAATAAATTTTAAAGAGCTATACCCTTTCCCCGTGGATGAAGCAAACTCTAAACAAAGCAACTCTAAACAAAGCAAAACATTTTCCTTATATCAATGGAACAACATGGCGAAAGCATCGCTTTCAAAGCGATGGGAACGGCAATCTACTATTATACCCTTAAAATCTAATTTTATTGAAATAAGCAAAGCGTATAATTTAATGACTGATTGGAATCTGACTGCTCCTCAAGCATACAATGCCGTCATAGAAATGCCCGACTGTAAAAATTATTGGATTACACTTTCGCCAAGAAACCATGCGTTAGCGATTAAAAATGCAGCACTATTGAATGATTTCAATAATTATCTAAAGAAAAATAATATACATTTCATGTATATACAACAACCATCAAAAGTCAGCAAAGTTTGGGATAAAAACATCGACGGAATAACAGATTTCAAAAACGAAACCGCTGATATATTCCTAGATGAGCTAAAAAAATACGATGTGCCATTCATCGACTTGCGTGATGAATTTAACAAATTAACGCGTGAAGAGTATCATAATTTGTTCTTTAACACAGATCACCATTGGAAACCTGACACTGCTCGCCAAGCTGCAAAACTCGTTTTCCAACAGTTGAACAGGTGCTATGATTTTAATATTGATACATCATGCATTGATAAAGAGAAATTCACAGAGGAAATATACGAAAACCATTTTTTGGGAAGCCAAGGCAAAAAGGTTACTTTAACCCTCGCCAAGCCTGATGATTTTTCTCTTTATTATCCAAAAGATAAATATAAAATTCATTATGTTATACCCGACCTCAGCATAGACAAGACTGGCAATATGGAAATCATGTATGAGATGAGTATTCTCGATGAAGGTATATATAACAGAAATGATTATGGAATATATGGGTACAGCGACAGGCCCCTTATCCAGATTGAAAATGAGTCAGCAAATAATAATCATCGCTTGCTGCTGATTAAAGATTCATTTACAAATGCTGAAGCTATATTCATGTCGTTGGCTGTGAGGCGAATAGACATTATTGACCCACGTGATTTTGATGGCAGTATTCGCACCTTTATCGAAAAGGAAAAGCCCGATATGGTCATAGTGCAATATTACACGAACTATGGTGAGAAACAATTTTCGCTAAAATAGGTTAACCATATGCCGCTTGAATCAAAAAGAGCATGACCATTTGCGGCCATGCTCTTTTTGATTCAAATTTATTTTATCAGTACAGTTTTGCGCCTGCGGGGATGTGGTCGTCGACCATGAGCAGGTGCAGTTCTTCTTTGTCGGAGTCTTTGAGTTTGTTCACTGCTGAGAGGAGCATACCGCACGAGTCGATACCCATCATCGCGCGCGGCGGCAGGTTCACGATGGCGATGAGCGTCTTGCCGACAAGTGTCTCTGGCTCGTAGTAGGCGTGAATGCCTGAGAGAATGACACGGTCGGTGCCCGTGCCATCGTCGAGCGTGAATTTCAGGAGCTTCTTGCTCTTCGGCACGGCAACGCACTCCTTGACTTTGACCGCACGGAAGTCGGATTTTGAGAATGTCTCAAAATCGACCATTTCTTCAAAAAGCGGCTCAATTTTTACATTCGAGAAGTCAATCTTCTCTGGCGTCGCTGGCTGTGCCATTGCTTTCGGCGCGGCCGCTTCATCGCCCTTCTGCACGTTCTTCATGTGCGGGAAGAGGAGCACGTCGCGAATGGATGGGCTGTCCGTGAGGAGCATCACGAGGCGATCGACGCCGATGCCGAGGCCGCCCGTCGGCGGCAAGCCATACTCAAGCGCCGCGACAAAGTCCTCGTCCATCATGTGCGCCTCGTCATCGCCTTCCTCGCGCAGCTTGAGCTGATCGAGGAATCTCTGGCGCTGGTCTATCGGGTCATTGAGCTCGGTGAAGCCGTTCGCGAGCTCGCGGCCGTAGATGAAGAACTCGAAGCGATCCGTAATCATCGGATTGTCGGGATTGCGCTTCGCAAGCGGCGAAATCTCCGTCGGGTGTCCCGTGATGAATGTCGGCTGCATGAGCGTTGCCTCGACTTTTTCCTCGAAGGCCGCGTTGAGGATGCCGCCGATGCCGTGGCGCGCCTCGTACGGCACGCCAATCTCGTCGGCCATCTTGCGCGCCTCTTCGACGGTCTTCGCCGAGAGAAAGTCCTTGCCCGTCGCTTCCTTGACAGCGTCGTTCATGCTGATACGCTTCACGTTCGCGAGGTCTATCTCCATGCCCTCGTACGTGATTTTCGTCGTGCCGAGCACCGTCTTCGCGGCGTCGAGCACGATGCCCTCCGTGATGTCCATGAGGTCTCTGTAGTCCGCGTATGCCTGATAAATCTCGACAGAAGTAAACTCTGGGTTGTGGCGATTGTCGACGCCCTCGTTGCGGAACACTCTGCCGAGCTCATAGACGCGCTCGAGTCCGCCGACAACGAGACGCTTCAAGTTGAGCTCCGTCGCGATGCGCAGGTACATGTCCATGTTGAGCGCGTTGTGATGCGTGATAAATGGGCGCGCCGCTGCGCCGCCCGCAATGGTCGAGAGCACTGGCGTCTCGACCTCGAGGAAGCCACGCTCGTCGAGGTAGCGGCGCATGGCCTTTATGATTTTCGTGCGGTTGATGAACGTCGTCTTGACCTCTGGATTCATTATGAGGTCGAGGTAGCGCTGACGATAGCGAAGCTCGACGTCCTTGAGGCCGTGGAATTTCTCTGGCAACGGGCGCAACGACTTCGACAGCAAATCGAAATCGTTGACGATGACGGTGATCTCGCCGCGCTGTGTCTTGAACACGCGGCCCTCAACGCCGATGATGTCGCCGATGTCGAGCATCTTGTATATGTCGTATTTCTCAGCGCCGAGCACGTCTATCTTGAAATAGAGCTGCATCTTGCCCGAAAGGTCCATGAGCTCCGCGAAGCTCGCCTTGCCGTGGCCACGCTTTGCCATGAGGCGCCCTGCGAGGCGTACGAGCGGACCGTCCTGCTCGCCCTCGAGCTCATCGAAATGCTCGCGAATGTCCTCCGCGTGATGCGTCACCTCGTAGCGATGGCCAAACGGCGGAATGCCCATGTCGGCGAACGTCTTCATCTTGTCGCGGCGAATCTGCATCATCTCATTGATGTCCTCGCCCGTCGCGCTGCTCTGTATATGCTTTGCCAATTTCTATTGCTCCTTATTTTACGATTTTCACGATTTTGTACTTTATGATGCCCGCAGGCGCCAATACGTCGACGACCGTGCCGACCTTCTTGCCGAGGATGGCCTCGCCAACAGGTGACTCGTTCGAGATGCGGCCTTCCATCGGGTCTGCCTCAGCGGAGCCCACGATTGTGTACTCCTCCTCCTCGTCCTCCTCGATGTCGCGCACGACAACATGGCTGCCCATCTGCACGACGGATTTTGATTTGTTCTCGTCGGAGATGACCTCGACATTGCGAAGCTTCACAGTGAGCTCCTGTATGCGTCCCTCGATGAAAGCCTGCTCATTTTTCGCGTCGTCATACTCAGAGTTCTCTGAGAGGTCGCCGAGCGCGATGGCCTCTTTGAGACGTTCAGCCACTTCCTTGCGCCGCACAGTTTTGAGATTTTCGAGCTCGTCCTGCATTTTTTTGAGGCCGTCTTTAGTCAGAATGATTTTCTTTTCTTCCATCGTTGTCTCTCCTTAAATCTTTTATGGGCGCCGACAGATTTTTGCATTAATCAATCGTCGCTCCCTTTAATAAAACGAGTGTCAGGAAGCTCCTGACACCCGAATTTGTCATCGCATTAGATTATATACTATATCGTCTATTTTTGCCACTATTTTATTAAGGAAGCGCTGATTAATTGAAGTAGGAGATATACGGAAAAAAGTCCATCAGCAGGGCTACTGAAATAATCCGCATTTCTTTAAAATAATCAGCGCATCCTTAAATGCTCCGTGCTGTTTATGAGCTCGATGCCGACGTATCCTGCGTCGAAATTTATCACGTTGACGGCGGTGTTGCCCTGCTGAATCGCCCAGAGATAATGCAGCGGAATGTGCATGAGCGTCGCGAGCATCGTCTTTATGATGGCGCCGTGCGCGAATATGGCAATCGACTCGTGCCCCATGACGTCGCTCATCGTGATGATTTCGTTGAGTCGTGCCATCGCGCGCTCCTGCAGCATCGTGAAGCTCTCGCCGTTTGGGATTTGAAGCTTCTCCGGCGCACCGAAAAAATTCGCGCCCTCATCTGGCCACTTGTCCATGATGTCTTTATACGTCGAGCCCTCCCAATCGCCGAAGTCGAGCTCGCGAAACGCGGTCTCTTTCTGCGGCACGAGGCCGTAGCGCTTCGCGACGCCCTCTGCCGTGCTGTACGCGCGCTTTAAGTCGCTTGCGTATACGGCATCGAGCTTTTTCGCAGGGAAATGCTCAGCGAGCCGCTTCGCCTGCTCCTCGCCGATGGGCGAAAGCGCGATGTCAGACTGTCCCTGATATTTGCCGAGCTCGTTCCACTCAGTCCTGCCATGACGGACGAGGTAAAGCCTCACCATAAAACAATGCATCTCCCTCGATTAATGTTATATAAAAACGTTAAGTCTTGCATGACCCTCTCCGCCTCGCATTCGCTCGGCACCTCCCCCATTGGGGAGGCTGGCTTCACAGATGCTAAAATTATTTACACAATCTGAAGCGGTTCATTAATTAAGCGTAACTTCGCATTTCCATAGAATTAAAAATCATGCAATTTGCATATCTGTAAAATGAATAGCTGACATTAAACATTTTATCATATTGTTCAATAGAGGCTCTGCATGCCTCCCACTCTGGGGGAGGTGGCCCCGCAGGGGCCGGAGAGGGTCGCTTGCTGATAATTTTCCATTTGTTGAGTGGGCAAGCCTGTCACGAAATCGTTTTATCATTTCCCTGCGCAATCGACTTCAGCGCGTCCACGAGCGCTTCATTTTCTTCGCGCGTCTTCACGGCGACGCGCACAAAGCGTTCGTCGAGTCCGACGTAGTTTGCGCAGTCGCGAATGAGAAAGCCTTTTCCTTTCATTTTCACGCAGAGCTTCTCCGATGTGCCCCAGAGCTTTTTGTCGAGGCGCAGCAATATGAAATTCACAGACGGCTCGAATGGCTCAATGCCATCGAGCGCGCCGAGCATCTCATAAAGCGCGTCTTTTTCGCGCGCGACGACATCGCGCGCTTGCTCTTGATACGCTGTGTCAGCGAGAGCCGCGACGCCCGCATGCTGCGCGAGGAGATTCACGTTCCACGGGTCTTTGCCCTCGTCCATCCTCGCGCCAATGACGCTCGGCGCGATGGCAAAGCCAAGCCGCAGCCCCGGTATCGCGTAGAACTTCGTCATCGACTCGACGACGATGAGATTTTCGTGCGACGATACGAGTTCGCGCGCCGTGTATTCATCCGCGTCGTTTCTGAAATCGATGAACGATTCATCGACGATGACGAGCGTCTCGTACTCCGCCGCGACCTTCGCGATTTTCTCGACGTCGCCCTTTTTGACGAGCCTGCCCGTCGGATTGTTCGGATTGCCAAAAATCACGGCGTCGATATTTTTTGTTTCTATTATATGAATCAATTCGTCCACATCGAGCGCGAATTGATTTTCCTCGCTCATCGTGAACCAATCAATCTCTGCCTCAGCCGAGAGCGCCGCGCGCTCGTACTCCGAAAACGACGGCATCGGTATGAGCACTCGCCGCGGGCGCATCACATGAAACAGCACGTAGAAAAGCTCCGCCGCGCCGTTGCCGAGCACGATGCTGTCCGCCGCGATACCGTAGTGCGACGATATGGCCGCCCTGAGCTCCGCGGCTGTCGTGTCGGGATAGTGGATGATGTCGCCGACGTGGCTCACGATGTCGTCTTTGACGCTTGGCGCGAGGCCGAGCGGATTGATATTCGCGCTGAAATCGTGCCAGCCGCCAAAAGGCGCGCCCCCGTCGTAGACGTTGCCGCCATGCGCAAATCTATCGTTCATCAAAATTCCTCATTTCATATCATAATCCAGCCGCGTGGCCAAAGAGAAACACGAGCATCACAAGCCCTTCGTTCAGTGTGTTGATGGCACCATAGACGTCGCCCGTGAGCCCGCCGAGCTTTTTCGTGACGAAACGCGCGAAGAACATCGTGAACAGCAGACACACGATATACGAGAGCCATGCGAGCCGCCCCCACGGCACGACGAAAATGAGCGCCATCACCGTCGCGAATACGAGCGATTTTCGATTCGCCATGTCGGAGAAAAATTTGCCAAGGCCTTTCTTGCGCGCGTACGGGTAGCACTCAATGCCGATTGTCATCATCATCATGGCGATGACGGGGCGCACGAAGAACGCGGGCAAAAGTATAGACGCGTCCATGTCGAGAAGGATGCCGTACTCGAAAATCATCAGCACGACAAACGAAAAGACCGCGTTGGAGCCAACGCGGCTGTCCTTCATGATTTCAAGCATGCGCTCGCGCTCGCGCCCCGAGAAGACGCCGTCCATCGTGTCCATGAAGCCGTCGCAGAAAAGGCCGCCCGTCATGAGCGGCGGCAGGACGAGCATGAACGCCATGAGAAAGTGATGCGGCACGATGACGCCATGCGCGGGCAGGAGCGTGAGAAAAATATAGATGAACGCGGCGTATATGAGCCCAAGCACCGCGCCCACGAGCGGAAAAAATTTGACGCTTTTGCCGAAGTCTTCCTCCGTCCAGTTGTCCTGATGGACGATTGACAGGCGCGTGAGGAATTGAAGGGCAATAAAAAACGGTCTCATTAAAATCATCAAATCCCATCAAAAGAAATAGAGGATTACAGCGGACGCAATCGCGATGAAAAGCACGGTCGCGCCGTACATCATGCGTATGGCCTGCGTGATGTGCACGGGGCCGAGCTCATTGATTGGGTCGCCCATGTACGTGCGAAACGACGGCTTGCCGAAGTAGTAGTTCAACCCGCCGAGGCGAATGTCGAGCGCGCCCGCGACCGTGGCCTCCGTGTAGCCGCCGTTCGGGCTCGGGTGCTTCTTCGCGTCGCGCACCATCATGCGCCATGCGTTTCGCCAATCGTAGCCGAGCACAGCCGCGACGACGACGAGCATGACACCCGTGATGCGCGCAGGGATGTAGTTCCACGCGTCGTCACAGCGAGCGGCGACGCGGCCGAAAAACATGTATTTGTCGTTTTTGTAGCCAATCATCGAGTCCATCGTGTTCGCGGCGCGATAGAGGACCGCGAGCGGCAGTCCGCCGATGAAGAAGAAGAACAGCGGCGATATGATGCCGTCGACCGTGTTCTCCGATATGGTCTCGACCGTCGCGCGCGTCGCCTCGCCGACCGTGAGGTTCTCCGTGTCGCGGCCGACAATCCAGCCGACTTTGAAGCGTGCGTTTTTTATATCGCCCGCCACGAGGTAGTCGCGTATCTCGCGCCCCGCCTCGGAGAGACTCCTCGGCGAAATCATGAAGCTCAAAAATATCGCCTCGACCGCTATGAGCACGTATCGGCTATGAGCCATCTCCGCGAGATAGACGACGCCGACCGAGACCCAGTAGCATACGGCGAGCACGCATATCATGAGCAGCGCGCCGTCGAAAAATTTCTTCCTGTCTGAGCTTTTCTCATCGTACAGCCAATTCTCAAAAAAAGAAATCAGCTTGCCAATCAGCACGACGGGATGAATCGCCGCGCGCGGATCTCCTAGAACGCAGTCAATCACAAACGCCAAGACCGCCGCTATGGCTGTGTCTTCCGCCGTCATTTCTCTAATCCCATGATCTCGCGCACTTTTTTCATGTCGAGATGCTTTCTCACGGTGTCGGCGAGCGCGTTATACGCGTGCTCCTTCTCGACGCGGACATTGCGCGTGTTTTCCTTCGGCGGGAGGCCCTTGTGCTCGCGAATGGCGTTCAAGACGGCGCGGCGGAAATCGTCGTGGTCAAAAATGCCGTGGATATACGTGCCGAACACGAGGCCATCGTTTCTTTGCGTGCCCTCGACGATGTCGGTCTTCTCATTCGCGCGCTCCGTGATGCGCAACGGGTGCTTGTCGTCGTCGTTCGTGAACACGGTCTCGCCCATGTGTATCTCATAGCCTTTGAGATTGTTCGCGGAAATTTTCTTGCCGAGAAATTCGAGTTCGTGGCAATCCGCCGTGACTTGGCTCGTGAGTTTTTCCGCGCTGAACGTCGTTGTCATCTCGAGCAGGCCAAGCCCTTGCGTGCCGTCCTTGTTTGACTCCGTGTGATGCGGGTCGCGTATCTCCTCGCCGAGCATCTGATAGCCGCCGCAGATGCCGATGAGCGGCACGCCTGCCTTCACGCGCTCCTTGATTTTCGCCTCAAGTCCCGACTCACGAAGATATATCATGTCCTCCGTCGTGTTCTTGCTGCCCGGCAGCATGATGAGGTCCGGCGCACCAAACGACTCGACGCTGTCAACGTAGTAGAGCGCGACGTCCTCCTCGCCCGCAAGGCAATCGAAGTCCGTGAAGTTTGAAATCTTCGGCGTGCGAATGACGGCAATCGTCACGTCATTATATTGCGGCTTTTCGTTTTTGTCTTCGAGCGAAACAGAGTCCTCGTCGTCGATGCCCATGTGCTCGATGTGCGGAATGATGCCGAGGACGGGCTTGCCCGTCTTTTCTTCGAGAAACTTCACGGCAGGCTCGAGAAGCGTCACGTCGCCACGGAATTTATTGATGATGAGTCCTTTGACGAGGTCACGTTCCTCGGGCGTCAAAAGCTCGAGCGTGCCGACGAGCGACGCGAGCGCACCGCCGCGGTCGATGTCCGCAATCAAAAGCACCGGCGCACCCAAATATTTCGCGACGCGCATGTTGACGATGTCGTTGTCGTGGAGATTGACCTCGGCAGGGCTGCCCGCGCCCTCGATGACGACGACCTCGTAGTCATCGCTGAGGCGGCCGAGTGCGCCTTTCACCGTGTCAAACAGCTTTATCGAGTAGCCTTTGTGATAGTCGCGCGCCGACATATTGCCGACAGGCTTTCCCATCAGCACGACTTGCGACGACTGATTGCCCGTTGGCTTCAAAAGCACCGGGTTCATATCGACCATCGGCTCGAGCCCCGCCGCCTCCGCCTGCGCCACCTGTGCGCGGCCCATTTCCTTGCCGTCACGCGTCACATATGAGTTCAGCGCCATGTTCTGCGCCTTGAAAGGCACGACATGAAGCCCGTCCTGATAGAAGATGCGGCAGAGCGCCGTCACGAGTATGCTTTTGCCGACATGAGAGCTCGTGCCCTGCATCATGATGTATTTTGCCATAAAGATTACACCTACTAGAAAATATTACGAGGCGCTGATTAAATTGAGCCATTCACGATTACGTCAAAGCTCATATTTCAGCGCTTTTATATTGACCGGTATGCCACACGAAACGAGATAGACTTCCTCGGCTGCGGCGCCGACCCATTGATTGACGATGCCCGCGACGTCGCGGTACTCACGCGACAGATGATTCTCCGGCACGATGCCGCTGCCGACCTCATTCGTCACGAAAATGACCGTGCCGTCAAAGCGCCGTGCCGCATCTAGCAGCGCATCGATTTTTTCACGCGCGACGGCGTAATTTCTATGCGAGTCCTCGATGGAATCGAGCGAGCAGAGGATATTGCTGACGTAGAGCGTGAGGCAATCGAAAAGAATCATGTCGCACGACGCGGCGCCTGCCTTGTCGATGGCGAGGTGTGCATCGCTCGGCGCCTCGAATGTCTGCCAGTCATGAGGGCGACGCTCTCGGTGAAGCTTCACGCGAAACGCCATCTCATCGTCGTACACCTCCGCCGTCGCTATGTACGCGACGCGCTTGCCGAATTTCGCCGCGTACTGCTCGGCGAAACGGCTCTTTCCGCTCCTAGCGCCGCCAGTCACCAGTACGATTTTCCCCATCGTTTCACAACCTGTCCATTGACGAAGCGCGAAAACGCCTCGTCATTTATTTTTGCTGTTCTTTCTTATTCTTATAATCGAGTGCTGCCTCGATGAAATGCTTTGCGGCATCGACGGAGCCAGCGAAATGTATGTGAAGATACGAGCCGAGGATGTTGTCCTTCGCGTAGCCCGCGAGATACGGCTCCTTCTTGCGCATTTTCTTGAACGAATACGCGCGCGGATAGTCCTCGCCAGGATTGGGGTCGCACTCCGATGAGAAATGGAACTCGTGGCCGTGGAGCACCGTGCCCTTCGGGCCAAGAATGGTGTCGCGCATCATCGTCGCCTCGACGTAGCCGACGGTCTGCAGGTTTCTGTTCATCGTGACCTCGCCCGGCACGATGCCGAGCATCGGGTACGCACTGCCACGGAAATTGATGAGCTGCCTCATGAGGTACATGAAGCCGCCGCACTCCGCGTAGATAGGCATGCCGTTCGCCGCCGCTTTTTTGATGTCGTCCATCATGATGTTGTTCGCGTTTAGCTTCTCGGCAAACATCTCAGGGAAGCCGCCGCCGAACATGAGCGCGTCCACATCGGGCACTGCCCAGTCGTGAAGCGGGCTGAACGTCACAATCTCGGCGCCGAGGCGCTCGAGCACCGCGAGGCTGGCTGGATAGTAGAACGAGAACGCCTCATCATGAGCGACGCCGATGCGCACGCGCTTCTCCGTTGTGGCCGTAGCCTCGTCGTCCGTCTCGATGGGCGGCGCCGTTTTCGCGAGCCCATACACTCTGTCCACATCGACTTCAGCCGCGACGTGCTTGCCGATTTCCGCGACGACGCGCTTGTCCTCGGCATTTTCCTCCACAGGCAGGAGCCCCAAGTGACGCTCCGGCATGTGCATTGCCTCGTTGCGCATGATGGCGCCGTACGTGTCAATGCCGAGCTTTTTGAGCGCCTCGACGATCATCTCCTTGTGCGTCTCGGAGCCAAGGCGATTGACGATGACGCCCGCGATGTTCACAGTCGGGTCGTATTCCTTAAAGCCGAGCGCGAGTGCCGCAGCCGACTCGCCCATCGATTTCGCGTTTATTACGAGCAGCACGGGCGCATCGAGGAGCTTTGCAAGCTCTGCCGTCGAGCTGATGCCACCCTTGCCGCCGTCGTAGAGACCCATGACTCCCTCTATGATGCAGACATCGGCATCGCCCGCTGTCTTGCACATGAGGTCACGTATTTTTTCTTTCGGCACGAGCCACGTGTCGAGATTGTGCGCGTATCTGCCGCTCGCGAGCCTATGATAGCCCGGGTCGATGTAGTCGGGGCCGATTTTGTACGACTGAACATTGAGCCCTTTGGCGCGCAGCGCCGCGAGAAGCCCCGTCACGATTGTCGTCTTGCCCGACCCACTCTGCGTCGCCGCAATGACGACGCGTGGAATATTTTTTTGCATAATGCCTCACCTGTTAAAAATATAATTTTATAGTTTCGTAAAGTCACCCCACCACCGCCTACGGCGGTCCCCCGCCACCGACTTCGCTGGATGTGAGAGAGTAAGCGCTAAAGCACTAACTCTCTCATCACCTCAAGGGGCGGACTGAAAACGCTAAAGCTCAAACTTTGCAACGTTTAAAGGGTGAAATTATTCGTAAAATTATATTCAAATATTTTAAATTAACGCATCGACAATAACATCCGCTTGTAACTGCTTACAATCAATCGCGTCTGTTGTCGAGGAGATACATGATGGCGTTCACGGCGGAGGCCGCTATCGGGCTGCCGCCCTTCGTGCCCTCAACCGTGATGTACGGCACGACGCCATTTTCCGCGAGCGCTTTCTTCGAGTCAGCCGCGCCGACGAATCCGACAGGAATGCCGATGATGACGGCTGGCAGTATGTGTTCCTCTTTCGCGAGGCGCAACACCTCAAAAAGCGCGGTCGGCGCGTTGCCGATGGCGATGATGGAGCCCTCGAGGTCTTTGCCGAACGAGCGCATCGCGGCCATCGAGCGCGTGATGCCCTGCTCCTTCGCGATTTTCGCAATCTCTGGGTCAGACACGCGGCACTCAATCTTTCCGCCGTAGCGATTGAATGACGCCTTGTGAATGCCCGTGCGCACCATTTCGACGTCCGTGTAGATATTCGCGCCGCGCTTGAGTGCCGCCTGCGTCGCCTCGATTGCCTTCGGGTGAATGCGAATGACATCTGCATAGCCGACGTCGCCCGACGCGTGAATCATGCGCGAATAGACTTTCGTCTCCGCCTCCGAGAGATTGAGACCCTCAAGATGCGGCGCGATGATTTCCATGCTGCGGTTCTCAATCGCCATTGGCTGCTTTATGAAATCAATGTCCATGAATGATACCTCATTTCTAAATCATTTACTATTTCCTTTTATGAATTTCAGCACATCGTCAAACGTGTAGACAATGTTGTCGTATTTCAGTCTAGGCCTGTCAATCATGACGACAGGCAAATTGATTTTCGCCGCCGCCGTGAGCTTCGTATCCGTGCCGCCAATCTCGCCGCTGTTCTTCGTCACGACGACGTCGGCGTGATACTGACGATAGAGCGCGATGTTGAGCTCCTCGGAGAATGGTCCCTGCATCGCGACGATGTTTTTCGGCGTGATGCCGAGCTCCGTCACCTCGGCGATGACCTTGGCCGTCGGCAATATGCGCGCCGTGATGACGTGGTCCTTAAGATACGGCGACGTCGTGAACGTCTTCACGTTGCGGCTGCCCGTCGTGAGGAAGACGTTGCGCCCGAGCTCGCCCGCCTTTTTTGCCGCCTCATCGTACGACTCGACAATGTGCACATTGTCGTACAGTATCGGCACGGCCTCGCGCTCATAGCGCACATACGGAACGCTCATCGCGCGGCATGCGTCCATCGCGTTCTGCGAGACGTTGGCCGCGTACGGATGACTCGCGTCGACGAAAATCTCGACGCCATTTTCCTTTATGAATGAAATCAGGCCGTCGCGGTCGAGCGGCTTGTCATTGATTTTTATATGCGGGTAGCGCTCGAGCAGCGTCTTGCCATAGCTGCTGACGACGGACGCCGTCACATCGTAGCCAGCCTCGAGTATCGCCCCCGCGAGCTCACGCCCGTCCTGCGTGCCCGCCGCTACAAATATCATATCTTATACCCTCTCGGCGTCACCATCACGCCATCCTTCACGAACGTCTTGCTGTTGCCGATGATGACGATGCTGAACATGTCGATTTCCTCTTTCGTGAAATCACGCAGATTCGTGATGACTTTGCGCTCGTCCTCGCGCGACGCGCTACGCACGATGCCGACGGGCGTCTCCGGCGATTTGTACTGCATGAGGATATCGTGAATTTCCTCGATGTTCTTAACGCGCGATTTACTCTTCGGATTGTAGAGCGCAATGACGAAGTCGCCCTGCGCCGCGAGCATGGCGCGCTTTTTGATGAGTCCCCACGGCGTGAGGCGATCCGACAGGCTGATGACGGCGAAATCGTGCATGAGCGGCGCACCGAGCACAGCCGCCGCGCCATTCACGGCGGAGATGCCCGCGATGATCTCGACCTCCGGCCGCTCGCTCACCTCATACTCGAACGCGATTTCGTAGACGAGACCCGCCATGCCGTAGATGCCCGCGTCGCCGCTCGACACCATGACGACATTCCTGCCGTCGGCCGCCGCCTTCACGGCGAGCCTGCAGCGATCGACCTCCTGCATCATGCCCGTGCCGATGACCTCTTTGTCGCCGATGATGCTCTTTATGAATTTGATGTACGTTGTGAATCCCGCGACGACGTCAGCCGCGTCGATTGCCGCGCGCGCTTTCGGCGTCATCTGGTCGAGATTGCCCGGCCCAATGCCGATTACCGTTATTTTTCCCATAGTAGTGCCACCGTCACTTTCGCGTATTTTGCCTTGCCCATGGCCCATCGGCCACCTTTTTCGCCAGCCGCAGAGAGCGCCGCCGCCTCACAGACATTGCCGATGCCAATATTTTTTTTGACAAATGATGATTCATTTAAGTGATATTTGTCTATCGTTTCCTGCATTATGTCGTTCTCGAAAAATTTTATATCAATGCCGAGCGACTTCGCGAGCTCAAGGAGCCCCGCCTCATCGCTTTTCTTCGTCGTGCTCGCCATCTCCGAGACCGCCGCCACGTCCTGCCCGATGCTCTCCACGGCATCGATGAGCGCCGCGCGAATCTCGTCCATCGTCGCGCCCCTGCGGCAGCCGATGCCCGCAATGAGTCTTCGCGGCACCATAAAAAGCACGCCATCCATTTTCATGCGCTCGTCGTCCGTGATGAGCACCGCTGGCGCGTCGGGCGCGAATGACGAGACATCGACGACGTCCGCCGCGATGCCATATCGCGCGAGCTTCGTCCTAAAAAATTCGCGTCGCTTCATGCGGCTGTCGATGTACCACGCGACTATTTTCTTCTCCAAAATCGCGCCGTTCACGACCTCAATCATCGGCTTTGGCGTCGGTCTGAGCCCGAGCATCGGCGCAAGTGAGTCGGGCGCGATGAGGTTGTTGACATCCGTCGCCGTCGTGATGATGGGCTCATTTTTGAGCGCGTCCGCGATCTTGAGCGTCAGCGCATTCGCGCCGCCGACGTGACCCGACAATATGCTCACGGTGTGGCCGCCGCGCTCATCGATTTCGATGACGGCAGGGTCGCTGAGCTTGCTCTTTATGTGCGGCGCAATCATGCGCACCGCTATGCCGATTGCCGTGATGAAGATAAGCGCGTCATAGCTTTTGAATGTTTCCGCCACAGCCTGTGCGAGTGTGCCATACGTGCGCATGGCCGCACGCTCGCTCTCATTCATGTCGCTCGGCAATATACGCGTCTTTTTCACGAAGATGTCGATGCTGTCGCCCGAAAGATTCGCAAAGAGCTGCCGCGCGATTTCAAGCCCGCCGTCCGTCACGACGAATACAGCGCATCTCATTCGCTCGCCTTGCGGAACATGTGACTGAACTCCGGCGCATAGAGGCGCGAGAGCGAGTAATCCGTATCGAGGCAATGGCCGACGACAATCATCGCCGTGCGCGTGATGCCTTCTTCCTTTATCTTGTCAACGATTGTGTTGAGCGTCGCGCGGACGATTTTCTGCTCCGGCCACGATGCCTTGTGCACGATGGCAATCGGCGTGTCCGGCTCGTAGCCGCCCGCGATGAGCTCATTGACGACATCAGACAGCATGTGCACGGAGAGGAATATGCACATCGTCGCCTTGTGCGCGGCGAGCGACCTCAGACTCTCGCGCCCCGGCACAGGGGTGCGTCCCTCGTTTCTCGTGATGATGACCGTCTGCGATATGTCAGGCAGCGTGTACTCCTGCTTCAGAGCGGCCGCCGTCGCGAGGAACGACGAGACGCCCGGCACGACCTCGAAATCGATGTCGTGCTTTTTGAGCTCGTCCATCTGCTCCTGTATCGCGCCGTAGATGGCGGGGTCACCCGTATGGAGACGCACGACCACCTTGCCGGCCTTCACCGACTCGATGATTTTGTCGATGACCTCCGGCAGCGTCATCGTCGCGGAATTGTAAATGTCAGCGCCCTCCTTGCACCATTTCAGCACATCGGGGTTGACAAGCGAGCCCGCGTATATGACGACATCAGCCTCGCGCAGTAGCCTCTGCCCCTTGACAGTGATAAGCTCGGGGTCTCCAGGACCGGCTCCAACGATAAATACCTGCATTGATATATCCTCCCGTAAATAAAAATGATTTAAAAACCATATATTATTGGAAACGAGAGCCATAATGTCTCGTGTCCATTGCTCACACAATTATAATTTTAAATTTATTTTTTCACGCACGTGACGATGTAAATCGGGTTGATGGCCTTTGCCATCTCGTATGGGCCAATCGTCTGCAAGCGGTTGACCTGCACCTGTATGGCCTCGTATTCAAACGTTTTTTTGTGCTCGCGCATGTACTGAAGGCACGACGACAGCGTCTGTATCGTGATGCAGTTCAGCACGATGCGGCCATTTGATTTCATATGCTCAGAGATGACGTCGAGTATCGGCGCGAGGTGACGGCCGCTGCCGCCGATGATGACGACGTCCGGGTCAGGGAGCCCCTCGAGTGCAGCGGGCGCCTCGCCCTCGACCGTCTCGATATTTGTCACGCCGAATTTCTCGGCGTTGCGCTTTATGAGGCTGATGCCCTCGCTGTTGCGCTCTATGGAAAGCACTTTGCCTCCTTTCGCCTGCATGGCCGCCTCTATCGATATGGAGCCCGTGCCCGCGCCGACGTCCCACACCGTGTCGCTCGGCTTTATCCGCGCTTTCGCAATCGTGAGCACGCGTATCTCCTGCTTCGTCATCGGCACGTCGCCGCGAATGAACTCCGCGTCGTCTATGCCGACGCCGCCAATACGATTAACCGTCATAAAGAAGTCACCACCAATACACAGTCTGTCGTCTCGTCCACATCCGCCGCGCCCGCGAGCGTCGTCTCCACGATGCGCTCGTCGCTGTACGAGAGGCGAGACGCTATATAGAGGCGCGCATCGCCCGGCCATCCCATTTCCATGAGAATCGTCGGTATCGTGCGCGATGTATATTTCCTGTCGGTCAGCATGCCAATCTTGCGCCCCGGTATAAACTTCAGCGCCTCGTCCGATGGCCGCCTGCCGTGAAAGCTCAAGAATTCCGCGTCATGCCACGGCAGTGCGAGCCGCGCGAATGCGAACTGTATAGAGCTGATGCCCGGTATCACGCTGATGACATCGGCAGGGAACTCGCGGCGAATGGCGTCTAAGAGCGAAAAATAGCCTGGGTCGCCAGAGACCATCACGACGACGTCGCTCGACGTGAGCTCATCGCGAATGAACGTCATCACGGCGGCGATGTCGCGCTTTATCGTCATCGTACGCTGCTCGCCGTCGTGCTTTGCGTAGTCGGCGAGCACGCGCGAGCCGCCGACGAGCACGTTTGCCTCATCTATGGCTTTGCGCGCCGCCGGCAGCATGTAGTCGGGATTGCCTGGCCCTATGCCCGCGACGATGATTTTATGATTATCCATCTTATCTGTATTTGTCATTTCTTTCATTTCAGCTTATCGAGCTCCCAATGAAGATCTTTTCCTATCGCGCGCGCCGTGTCGTCCATGCCGAGTATGCGCCCTTGAAGCGTCGAGAGCACCGTCCCGACCTTCATTGCGCCGAACACGTAGCGCTCGGAGCGCATGCTCGCGCGCGCCGCTATGATGTCATAGACGCGCTCGAGTCCCGCCTGCTCGATGACCGGCATCGCGTCCTCCGTCGTCGTGGCATCGAGGATGCGTCTCACGCCCTCGGCGGGGAGCCCCTCGGCCGCAGCGTACGCCGCCATCACTTCAAGCCTGCCGTCGCCGATGCGATTGTGCGTGTAGAATGTGCCACCCGCCACCTTCGCGAGCTTCCCGATGTGGCCGAGCAGCATTACGCGCTCGACGTGTCTGTCCGCTGCTGCTTTCAGCATAAAGCCGATGAAATTGCTCGTCTGCACGATGGCCTGACGCGGCAATCCGCACTTCATGGCGATGTTCTCTCCGATTTTGCCCGGCACGAAAATTTGTGATTTATAGCCCGTCGCCATCGCCACATCAATCTGCGGGAGCAGTGAATTTTTGAATCCCTCTTCGGACATCGGGCGAAGCACGCCCGTCGTCCCGACAATCGAGAGACCACCGACGACGCCGAGCACAGGGTTCAGCGTCTTTTTCGCGAGCTCGACGCCCGCCGGTATTGACACCGTCACCTCGAGGTCACCGTCGTCGTGCAGTTCATCGACGACGCTCTTCACGAGCTTTCGCGGCCCGGGATTGATGGACGGCTCACCCGGCGGCACGGAGAGCCCCGGCTTCGTCACCATGCCGATGCCGTAGCCCGCCTTGAAGACGAGGCCCGCGCCTTTTTCGAGGCGGCGCGTCGTCGTGAAGACCGACGTGCCGTTCGTGATGTCGGGATCGTCGCCCGACTCCTTCACGATTTCGACAGTCACATCATCGCCGTCGGCCTTTATGCCCTTCACTTTGATATGGAGCGGCGTCCCGTCGAGCGCGATGAGCGTGAGCTGATTCATGTACTCGCCGCGCCAATAGAGCAGTGCCGCCTTCACTCCTGCGGCCATGCACGCGCCTGTCGTGTAGCCGCCCTTGAGTTCCTTTTCTGCCAAAAATAAACCCCCTGCAAAATGACAGGGGGACAAATATTGCGTCGAAAACCGCGCCCCTGCCTATCAACCGTAGGACAACGCGCAAAATGCGCGAGACGATATCGAAAAGGCAGGTCTCCTGGCTAAACTCATCGCGCCCGCACGCCTTCCCGAAAATCAGTGGCAGAGGGACAAACCCATCATGGCGAGCACTCATTCATACAGTGGCGGGACCGCGCCGGGATGCACCGGACTTCCCTTTTAAGCAAATGCGCCTTTTCACGGGTTATATTATAACGCAATCATTCACAATTTGCCACAGAAAAATATCATCGCGATTTGTTTTCGCGACGCGCAAATGCTGTCATGCAAAAAATTTTTGCGCGCAAAATTTTCGCTGAAATGTGAAATTGATTCGGCGAGACAACCATCGTCGTTCATCACAATCACCGAGCGCAACAAAAAATGCCAGCCGAAACTTTATATTCACTGTAAGTCTCGACTGGCACTCTTCAATTTGAATTTTATTTTTTCTTTTTCGTCAGCGCCATTTTCTTCGCGAATTTCTTTTTCGCGTTTGGCTTGTTGTTGAATTTCGCGCCGAATTTTTTGCGATCGATTTTTATCTCGGGCTCTGCACTGCCCTTGCCTTTATTTTTTCCGCGCGCGAATTTTTTGCCGCCTTTCGCGAATGAGCCCGCTGCTTTCTTCTGATTCACCGCGTCTTTTTCGCTTTTTTCAATACGCCTTGACGCGACTCTCGCCTTCGCGCCTGCGACGTGACGTTTTTTCTCCTGTCGCTGGCGCGCGATGTGCGTCTTGAGCCCCGCCTCGATTTTTCTCAGGTGCTCATACTGGCGGCTGTTCACGAAAGTGATGGCCTCGCCTTCGCGTCCCGCTCTGCCCGTGCGGCCGATGCGATGAATGTAGTCCGTCGTGTCGCGCGGCAAGTCGTAATTCACGACATGCGTCACGCCCTCTATGTCGAGGCCGCGCGCCGCGATGTCCGTCGTCACCAGTATCTGAAGCTTCGCCTCGCGGAAATTTTTCAGCACGTGGTTCCTCTGCGTCTGCGTGAGCTCGCCGTGCAGCTCATCGACGAGGTAGCCGCGCTTCGCGAGCTCCATCATCACATAGTGCACCTTGCCGCGCGTCATGCAGAACACCATCATGAGATACGGCTGGCGCTCGTTGATAATCTCACACAGCTTGTCGAGCTTCGTCTCCTCGCTCGTGTCGACGACCGTCTGATGAATCGTGTCGAGCGTCACATGCGGCGCCTCGATCTTTATCTCCTGTGGGCGCATCATGTGCCGATGCGCGAGCGACCTGATGCGCTCCGGCATCGTCGCCGAGAAAAGCAGCAGCTGCCTGTCGGACGCGAGCGCCGTGATGAGCGTCTCAACGTCCTCGAGAAAACCGCGCTTCATCATCTCGTCCGCCTCGTCGAGCACGACCTTGTTTGCGTGCGAGAGGTCAATCGTCTTGTGGCGCATGTGGTCGAGGAGTCGCCCCGGCGTCGCTATGATGAGCTGCGGGTGCTGATGAATTTTCTCTTTCTGCTGAAAAATGTCCTCACCGCCTAGTATCGCGAGTGGGCGAATGCCGTACGCGGGACAAATCGTGCGCGCCACTTTCGCTGTCTGCAGCGTGAGCTCGCGCGTCGGCGTCACGATGACCGTCTGCACGATGTCAACGCTCGGCTTCATGCGCTCCAAGAGCGGCAGTAAAAATGCGAGCGTCTTGCCCGTGCCCGTCGGCGCCTCGACGATGGCATCGCTGCCGCTTTTCACGACGGGGATGGCCGCTTCCTGCACCGGCGTCATCTCGTCAATGCCGTGGCGATGAAGGATATTCACTGCATCTTCTTTTATATTTGATTCTCGAAATGATTTCATCAGCTTGACAAAACCTCCGTGCCCGTCTCCGTGATGAGGATCGTGTTCTCCCACTGCGCCGAGAGCTTGTGGTCCTTCGTGCGGACCGTCCAGCCGTCCTTCTCATCCGTCGTCACTTTGTACGTGCCCTCGTTTATCATCGGCTCGACCGTGATGACCATGCCGGGCACGAGCAACATGCCCGTGCCCGCTTTCGCGTTGTGCGGCACATACGGCTCCATGTGGAAATCCTTGCCGACGCCGTGGCCGCCGAGGTCCGTCACGACGGAGTAGCCGTTCTTGTGCGCGTGCGCCGCGCATGCAGCGCCGATGTCGCCGAGGAAATGCCACGGCTTTGCGGCCGCTATGCCGAGCTCCATGCACTCCTTCGTGACTTTGACGAGACGCGCCGCGTTGAGCGGCACGTCGCCTATCATGAACATGCGCGACGCATCGGCGTAGTATTTGCCCACGCGCGTCGTGATGTCCACATTCACGATGTCACCGCTCTTGAGTATCGTGTCGCGCGACGGGATGCCGTGGCACACGACATCATTTATCGATATGCAGACATTCCTCGGATAGCCCTCGTAGCCGCGGTCCGCCGACACGCCGCCGTTCTTCTCGAGATAATCGCCGATGGCGTCGTCGAGCGTCAGCGTGTCGATGCCTTCCCTGATAATGCCGCTCACGAGGTCAAGCGCGCCGTCGTTCACGACGCTCGCCTTCTTTATGCCCGCTATGTCTTCCTCATTGTTGATGATGCGATGAGGCGGGCGCACCTGTCCCTTGAAAAAATCAAATTTCATTTCATTGATGCGCTCGTCCATGGCAAGATGGCAATGCTTGTATTTTTTGCCACTGCCGCACCAGCAAAGTTCATTACGATTCATACTCTCGCTCCTTCATTTATACAATGTGGATAATTATACCATAAGTGCAGAAATTTGACATGAACATTTTTCTCATTTGTCATCGCTATCCTCTCTGAAACACGCTCGCATAGATTGACTACGGCCGCGTTTTGGCGTATTATGATGGGTGGTCTTGATTTATCTTTATTTTGAAAGGAAGTGGGCATTGATGGACGGCGATCACCCTAGTTTATGTCATAGGTCGCTAACTTTAAATCGGACCGCGCCTCGTCATGCCCGTCACGCGTTTTCACGCATTTCGTGATGAGCTTTTCAGCTGAGGCGCGGCTCATGAAAGGAGAAACGCCTGAAAATGCTGAAAATCTACAAGTCCGACGAGGACGGCACGCTAAATGAGCTCACGATCGACAACATCAGCAAAGGCGCGTGGATATGCCTCATTGATCCGTCGCCGTACGAGCTCAAGACGATAGGCACGCTCACGAACGTGGAGCCGAATTTCCTGCGCGCCGCGCTCGATGAAGAGGAGCGCTCACACACGGACGTCGAGGACACGGGCATCCTCGTCCTCACGAACGTGCCGATACTGCGCTCGGCTGACGCGTACGACACGCTGCCGCTCGGCACTATCATCACGCACGACTACATCATCACGGTCTGCCTCGAGGAAAACGACGTGCTCGAGGAATTCTCGCCGAAGCGCGCGAAATTCTTCCGCACATTCAAGAAGACACGATTTCTTTTCCAAATTCTTTACAAATCCGCCACATATTACCTGAAATATCTGCGCCAGATCAGCCACATCTCCGATGAAATAGAGGACAGGCTGCGCGATTCGATGGAAAACAAGGAAATACTCAGGCTCCTCGAGATGTCGAAAGGCCTCACGTATTTCAATGCAGCACTGCGCTCCGACGGCGCCGTGCTCGACAAACTGCTGCGCCTGCGCTCTAATCAATCCGTCGCGCCGATGCTCAAGATGTACGAGGAAGACGAGGACCTGCTCGAGGACGTCATCATCGAGAACAAGCAGGCGCGCGAAATGGTCGAGATGTACAGCGCCATACTTTCACGCATGGCCGACACATTCTCGTCCATCATCTCGAACAACCAGAACAGCGTCATGAAATTTTTCGCGGCGATGACCATCATCCTCGCGATACCGACAGTCATATCGAGCTTCTTCGGCATGAATGTCCCCGTGCCGCTCGCCTCTGCGCATGACGCCTTCATCGCCATCGCATTCCTCTCGGCGGCCATAGCGGGCTTTGCCTCGTACGTGCTCTGGCGTCATCGAATGTTTTGACGATGATTTGAAACGCGAAACTCTCACATCCTAACAATATCACTTCAACACAACCCTCTCCGCCCCCTGCGGGGGCACCTCCCCCAGAGTGGGAGGCATAGCGAAAGCAGTCCTTAACGATATGATAAAGATTAAACGCAACCTCTCACTTTACAGAATAAAACAAGCTACATGACTTTAATTACGATGAGAATTTGTAGTTACGCTTTTGCTAGTGAATCGATTCAACTAGTGCAAATAATCATAGAATCTGTGACGCCAGCCTCCCCAATGGGGGGCAAACATGCCAGTGGCATGTTTGCGCGAGCGAATGCGAGGCGGAGAGGGTTACTGCCAAACATGATATTTTAACATTAAAAAAATGGTATGCACACGCATTTGTGAGCATACCATTTTTGATTCCACCTTTAATTTTAATGCCGCTCGATATTACTCGGCTTCGTCGCCAATCTCGTAGTTTGCGTAGACATTCTGCACATCGTCCGACTCCTCAAGGTCGTCGACGAGGTTCATCATCTTCTCCGCGTCCTTGCCCTCGAGGTGCACCGTCGTGTCTGGCACCATCGTGATTTCTGCTGACGACGTCTCTATGCCTTTTTCGCCGAGCGCTTTCTCGATGGCGTCGTAGTCAGCAGGGTCAGCCGTGATTTCAAACGACGTCTCATCCGACGTCATGTCCTCTGCGCCCGCGTCCATGACGAGCTCGAGCAGCGCGTCCTCGTCGTCGTACGTCTCCTTCTCGACGACGAACACGGCCTTCTTGTTGAACATCCAGCCGACGCAGCCCGTCTCACCGAGATTGCCGCCGTGCTTGCTGAACATGTGGCGCACCTCAGCGGCCGCGCGGTTGCGATTGTCCGTCATGATGTCAAGCATGACAGCGACGCCGCCCGGGCCGTAGCCCTCGTATGTGAATTCCTCGTAGTTTGCGCCGTCGGACGCGCCGAGACCCTTCTGGATAGCGCGCTTGATGTTGTCCTTCGGGATGTTGTTCGCCTTCGCCTTCGACAGCGCGAGCTTGAGGCGCATATTGCCCGTTGGGTCAGCACCGCCGAGACGCACAGCGACCGTGATCTCACGGCCAATCTTCGTCGTGACCGCGCCACGGATGGCATCATTCGCGCCCTTCTTGCGCTTGATATTCGCCCATTTGGAATGACCTGACATAAAAATACCGCTCCTTTAAATCAAAAAAATTAACTTGTTAATCATAACACTTTTATTTAATATTTTCTACTTTTTCTTTTCAATTTCAATCGCGTTCGCCATTTTTGCTTCCTTCATCTCGCGGCGGCTCAAGAAGTCGGTGCCGAATACTTTCACCGTGTAATAGAAGCCAATCAAGAACGGCAGATACTCCGCTATGAGCCGCCAGCTCACGGCGACGATTCCGACGGTGCCCGCCGGCACGGTGTCGCTGAACAGCCAGACGAAGCCGCCCTCTGCGATGCCCGAGCCGCCCGGCGTCGGCATGAAGTAAAGCAGCATGTTGAGGAATATCATGCGGCCCATCACTTGATACCAGTCCGTGTCCGTCACGCCGAGGCCGAAAAAGAGACACGGCACGACGGCGTAGATGCACATGAGCGAGAGACCCGACTCCGCGAACGCGATCATCATCTGCAGTGGCGACGACGCGAGCAGCTTTGTCGCTTGGTGCGTGTCGCGAAAGACTTTGATGAACGCGCGCCTGTATTTCGACGGCAACTTGCGCGCGATGTAGACGGCGAGGTGATTGAAGAAATTTTTCTTGATGCCCACGATGACGAGCACGATGACGAGGACAATCGTCAGCGTGATGACGAGCAGGTGCGCGTTCGAGAGGCCCGGCAAAATGTGCTCGTCGTGCATGAAAATGAACGGGCAGCAGAGCATGAGGAACAGTATCGACACAATCGTGCGCACGAGCACGACGACGGTCGCCTTGCCCACGGGCACGCCCGCATGCTTCAGGAACATGAGCTGCGCCACGGCGCCGCCCGTCATGCCCGGCGTCAAAAGCGCGAGAAAATAATTGCCGAAAACGACCTGCACCGCCTCGCTGAGCTTTATGTTCTCATGCGATATGTGCACAAGGCGCATGAGCCGCGTGCCGTCGAGGAACAGCCCGACACCCACGAAGAAAATCGCGAGCGCGAGCGACTCCGGCTTGAAAATCGTGAGATTTTTTATCGTATTGATGTCAACGGTGAAATAGATGACCGCGCTCGAGATGGCGAGCACGAACACTATGAGCAACGCGAGTCTCTTATAAAATTTTTTCATGAAAGACCGCTCCTCACCCATCCCCTCTGACGCGCCTTCAATTCAATTTAAATACGCGACAAAATCCGATTGCTTAATTTCATCACTAAACAATTTCGAGAGGGGCAATTTCAAAATTTATTTTCTTATCACAAACTCCTCGTGGCTTGCAAAGGCGTTGTGATTGTGAATGGACTCATAATTTTCGCACTCTATGGCAAACCACGCGATGCCATCAATGCCGCGGAACGCGAGCACGAGGTCGCGCAGTACGTCCTCAACGAATTTCGGATTGTCGTACGCGCGCTCCGTCACGTATTTCTCATCCTCGCGCTTTAAGAGCGGATAAATCGGGCACGACGCCTCGCCCTCCATGAGCGCGACGAGGTCCTCGATGTATATGCACTCATAGCCTTCATTAAAGCGCACCCGCGCGCGCATGACGCTCCTTTGGTTGTGCGCGCCGTACGCCGAGATGGCCTTGCTGCACGGGCAGAGCGACGTGTACGGCACGTTGACGCCGAGCTCGAACGAAAACGGCTCGCCGACTTTTTTCTTGCCGATGAACGCGCAGTCGATGTCGAGCACGGATTTCTGTCCGCTGACGGGGGCGACGCGCGGGATGAAATATTTGAATCGTATCGAGAGCTCCGCCGATTTCGCGTCGAGCTTTTTGAGCGCCTCGTCGAGTATCGACTCCATCTCTGGCTCCGCCACGGGGCGCTCGCTCCACGGGTTCAGTATGCCGAGAAAACGCGACATGTGCGTGCCCTTGAATTCCTGCGGCAGCGACACCGTGAAGCGTATGCGCGCCGTGACCTGCTGAAAGCTCCCGCCCTTCGTCTTGATGAGGAACGGCAGATAGACGTCATTGATGCCGACGCGCTGTATGTCGATGCCGCGCCTGTCACGGCTCATTTGTATATCCTGCATGACGTTCACTCCCGCGTCGCGTACGCTATCGGGTCCTCGATGCCCGCCTCTTTGAATCCCCTGAGCCTCAGCCTGCAGCTGTCGCACACGCCGCACGCGACATCGCCGCCCTTGTAGCAGCTTCGCGTGAGCTCGAGCGGCGCATGAAGCTTCGTGCCGAGAAGCACGATGTCTTTTTTCGAGAGATGCTGAAGCGGCGTCTCGATTTTTATGTTATTGCCATCGACCGCCGTCGTCTTTGTCGCAAAATCCGCGAGGCTCTGGAATTTCTCTATGAACTCGGGACGGCAATCGGGATATCCCGAATAATCGACGGCATTGACGCCGATGAACACGGCCGACGCGCCGATGACCTCCGCATAGCCGAGCGCGTAGCTGAGGAATATGAGATTGCGCGCCGGCACGTATGTCGGCGGCACATCGTCACGGTCGGGGTCGCCCTCGGGAACGTCGATGGATTTGTCCGTGAGCGCCGAGCCGCCAATCATGTCCATGTTCGTCTCTATGATGAGATGCTTCTTCACGTGATAATGAGCCGCGACATTTTTCGCACTCTGGAGCTCAATGATGTGGCGCTGATGATAATTGAAGCTGATAGGGTAAAGCTCATACCCCTCGTCATTCGCGACGGCCATGCACGTCGTCGAGTCGAGGCCGCCCGAGAGCAGCACGACTGCCTTTTTCTTCTGATTCATTTCTTCCATATATGTTATCCTCTCAGACTTTCTATAGCTTTTTTCACGTCGTCCGCGCCGTAGACGTACGAGCCCGCGACGAGCACATTCGCGCCGGCCTTTATCGCCTCGCGCGACGTCTTGTCATTTATGCCGCCGTCGACCTCTATGTCGAGGTCGAGGCCACAGCGCTCCGCCATCTCGCGCACGGCTTTTACTTTTCTCATCATAGACGGGATGAATTTCTGCCCGCCAAATCCTGGGTTCACCGTCATCACGAGCACCATGTCGACATCCTCGATGACGGGCTCGACCATCACGGCAGGCGTGCCCGGGTTCAGCGCGATGCCCGCCTTCATGCCCATCGATTTTATTGACTGAATGAGCCTGTGCGCGTGGTGCGTCGCCTCGGCGTGAAACGTGACGATGTCGGCGCCCGCGTTTTTGAACGCCTCGAACGTCGCCTCCGGCGTCTCAATCATGAGATGCACGTCGAAAATTTTCTTCGTCAATGGCCTCACGCACTTCACAATCGGCGCGCCGAGCGTGAGGTTTGGCACGAACTGGCCGTCCATGACGTCGATATGAATATATTCGGCGCCTGCCTCATCGACTTTTTTTATCTCGTCGCCGAGGCGTGAGAAATCCGCTGAAAGAATAGATGGTGCGATTTTTATCATGAAATTAATCTCCTGTTTCTATGTTCAATATCAAATCACATTATTTCGACTTGCCGCTGTCGTTGCCGCGGCTCGGCGTCGAGCCCTGTGATGATGAGCCACTGCTTGTGCCGCTCGGTTTGCTGCTCGAGCGGCTCTCGGCGACGACGAAATCGACCTCTGAGCCCGCCTCTGCCGTCGAGCCGCCCGACGGCGTCTGCCCGATGATGGTGCCGGGCGTCGCTGAGCTCGTGCTCTTCGTGACGCTTCCGACCGAGAGGCCGAGCGAGTTGAGGCTTGTCTTCGCAGAGCTTACGGTGCTGCCCGTGAAGTCTGGCACCGTCACCATCTTTACGGCCTTGCCCTTGCTGATCGTTATGTCGACGGATTTGCCTTGGTCGATTTTATTGCCCGGCGATGGCTCCTGCCCTATGACCGTGCCTTGATCCGCATCGGATTCTTTTTCGTAGACGGTGCCGATTTTGAGCCCCATTTTTTCGAGCTTATCGACGGCCGCTGACTTCGAGAGTCCCTTCACGTCCGGCATCGTCATTTCCTGTCCGCCTCGGCTGACCTCTATCGTGACGACGCGGTTCTCCTTGACGCGCGAATTCGCCTCTGGGTCCTGCTTGACGACGTGGCCTGCTGGCACCTTCGCGTCGTACACCTCCGACACATTCACTCTGAGGTGCGCCGACTCGAGTATCTCCTTCGCGAGCGCCATCTGCTTTCCCTTGACGTCCGGCACGGTGACCTCGCTCTTGCCGAGCATGCCGCCGAAAGCGAAGAATATGCCGAACGCGAAGCCGAGCACGAGGAGCGCCGCTATCACAATCAAATATTTGCGTTTCTTCGAGCCACCGCTTTTTTCCTCAACTCCATCGTCCTCGATGTCCTCATCGGAAATGGCGGGCATCATGCGCGTCGCGAATGGGTCGTTCGACGCCTCGAGCACAGAGTAGCCGAGCATGCGCTCCGCTTGGCGAATGTCCTCTATCATCTCGCGCGCCGTGAAGCGCTCGTCCGCGTTCTTCGCCATTGCCTTCAGCACGATGGACTCGACGATGGGCGGTATGTCGGGATTGAGCTCACGCGGCGGCACGGGCTCCTCCTGCAAATGCTTCAACGCGACGCTGACCGTCGTCTCGCCCGTGAACGGCAAGTGTCCCGTCAGCATCTCATACATCACGACGCCGAGCGAATAAATATCCGACTTCGGCGTTATCTGCGTGCCCTTCGCCTGCTCCGGCGAGAAATAATGAACAGAGCCGACAACATTGCCGTTGTACGTCATCGTGGACTGCGTGACGGCGCGCGCGATGCCGAAGTCTGCGACTTTCACGCGGCCATCGCGCATCACGAGTATGTTGTGCGGCTTTATGTCGCAATGGACGAGATTATTCGCGTGGGCGTCGGCCAGCGCACTCGCTATCTCGCGGGCAATGCGCAGCGACTCCTCGACGGGGAGCCTGCCCTCGCGGTCGATGAGGCTCTTCAACGTCTCGCCCGCCGCGTACTCCATTATGATGAAATGGTCGTCACCGTCCGTGCCGACATCGTATATATTGACAATATTGGGGTGAGAAAGCCTCGCCGCCGCCTGTGCCTCCTGCTGAAAGCGCTCCAAGAAGCTCCTGTCACGTGCCAGCTGTGGATGAAGTATCTTCACCGCCACGACACGGTCGAGAACCTTGTCGTGCGCCTTGTACACATCCGCCATGCCACCCCCGCCGACGTGCTCAAGAATCTCATACCGATTCCCTAGTACACCGCGTTCCATGGTCATTTCCTCCTTACAAAGCATTGCTGCCCTCGCCGCCCTTGGCGGCAATTTAGGCTGTTATTCATTGTGTATTATATGCAAATCACGCAAATCGTATTCTTGCAAATTTTGCGACTGACAATTAATTTATTTGCTTGATACTTATAAGCTAATGACTATCCACGAGGTGATGCCAGCACGAAGTAACTTAGCAATTTCCTTACAGGCTCTTTGGTTGGCTCCGAAGCGGCGTGTTTTCGCTTTTGCCGCGAGGAGTCCAGCACTAGAGCCTGTCAAAATTGCGCAGTGGATGAGGGCTGGCCTCACCGAGTTGTTTCCCACTGCTTTTAAAAATAATAATCCTAATAATCAATGACAATCGCCGAGATATTGTCGTGGCTGTCATTTTTGAGCGCCGCATCGACAAGCGCCTGCGCGCGATTTTCGACAGCTCTGTCGCCAATGATGCGGGCTATCTCCTCATCCGTCACGACGGAGTGAACACCGTCGCTCATGAGCGCGATCGTGTCGCCCTCGGCGACATCAAACGTGCCCGTGTCGACGATGAGATTTTCGTCGACGCCGACGGCCCTCATAAGCACGTTGCGCTGCGGGTGGACACGCGCCTCCTCCGCTGTGATTTTGCCCTTCTCCACAAGGTCATTCACATACGAATGGTCGCGCGTCACTTGACGAAGCTCGCCGCCGCGCAGCACATAGAGCCGCGTGTCGCCGACATGCGCGAAGTAGCCTTTGCCGCCTTCCTCATGAAACAGCGTCGCCGTCGTGCCCATGCCCTTGTATTCCGGATGATTGCTCACATGCTCGAGAATTTTTTCGTTGGCGCCCGTTATGATTTTTTTCAGCGAAATCTCGCTGACGCCGAGGCTCGCCTCATCGCGGAGCACTGCCTCTGCCATGTCGATGACAGCCGTGCTCGCGACCTCGCCCGCCACATGGCCGCCCATGCCGTCCGCCACGATGAATGTGTCCGGCGCGATTTTCGCGACCCTGTCCTCATTGTTCGGACGCGTTGGGCCTATGTCCGTCGCAAGAGAGGCATTTTTTATTTTTAGCACTCTATATCACCTCATAGCGGATTACGGTGCTGCCGAGCCTGACCTCGTCGCCGTCGCTTAAGCAGGCCGACTTCACGAGCTCGCCGTTCACGAATGTGCCGTTCAGACTGTCCGCGTCGTATATGACGTGGCGATGACGCTCATACTCGACGTACGCATGAAGCCGCGACGCATTGAGGTCACTGAGGACAAGCTCATTCTTGTCGCGTCGCCCGATGTATATCTTTCGCTCGCCGAATTCGAGCGTCTTGTCCATGTCTGGCCCATCGATGACGCGCATGACGACGAATTTCCGCGCGGGCGGCAGATTGAGCGGCACCTCATAGCCGAGGCGCGCGAGCACGAGCGTGCCGCCGTCCGCGCCGTCGACCTCGTCCTCTTCTCGCTCATCCTCGAAGCACGAGCTCACGTCGCACTCGCCCTCCGTCATGTCGAACGACTCCGAGAGCTTCACGTCGAGCGGACCGTCCATGAAGCTATCAGAGAGAATGACCTCGCGCTCGATGAACATGTTTATTTCTTCGATGAAGCGGCGCGATGACAGCCGATGATAATCATCGACGCAGAGCGACACCTCGAACGAGTTTGGCAAAAGCGCGCCGCGCGAGAGCTTTCTTCTGCTTTTTTTGAGCTCTTCGCCGAGCGCGAGCTCCACGTCGTCGGGCGTAAGCTCATTTCTGATGCCCCGATGAAAAAGGCCGCCGATATGTTTTTCAAAAAGTGAGCCGATTTTTGGAAATTTCAAATCGAATCCCCCTCGATGATGCCGAAGGAAACACTGATTATTTCAGCGAAAAAATCTCTCGTCAATACTACAGCTTTAATTAATCAGCGCTTCAATAAAAATTTTACTTCTCTATGTGCTGATTGCGCAGTTGGCCGCATGCCGCAGCAATGTCCGTTCCCATCTCGCGCCGTACCGTCGCCGCAATGTGTCGCTCCGTCAAAATTTGCAGGAATTTTTCTATTCGCGCTGATGACGGTCGCTTAAAATCACGCTCCGTCACGGGATTGAGCGGAATGAGATTGACGCTCGCGAGCTGACCGCGAATGAGGCGCGCGAGCTCCTTCGCGTTGTCGTCGCTGTCATTGACACCCGCAATCAAAAGATACTCGTACGTCACGCGCCGCTTTGTCGTGTCGCCATAGCGCTTGCCCGCCGCGACGACGGCGGCAATGCCGTATTTTTTATTGATGGGCATGAGCTCTGAGCGTATGTCGTCGTTCGGCGCGTGAAGCGATATGGCGAGCGACACGGGTATCTCCTCCGCCGCGAGACGGTCGATGCCCTCGACGATGCCCGCCGTTGAGAGCGTGATGCTCCTGTACGATATGCCGAGCGTGTACGGCTCATGAACGAGGCGCATGAACTTCACGACATTCTCGTAGTTCATCATCGGCTCGCCCGAGCCCATGAGCACCATCGTGTCCACTTTCTTGTCCTCGTTCTGCCTCAGATAATCGTCGATGAACAGCACCTCCGCGAGCATCTCGCCCGACGTGAGATTGCGCTCGACGCCGTGCACCGTCGACGCGCAGAACGCGCAGCCCATCGCGCAGCCCGCCTGCGTCGATATGCAGATGCTCGAGCCGTAGTTGTGGCGCATGAGCACGGACTCGACGGCGACGCCATCGCCAAAGCCCAAGAGAAACTTCGTCGTCTCGCCGTCTGATGAATCCCATTTCTCGATGAGCGTCGGGCGCTGAATGACGAAATGCTCGCTGAGCGTCTCCTGCATCGCCTTGCCGATGTTCGTCATCTCAGCGAACGACGACGCGCCTTTTTTGTACATCCAATCGGCTATCTGCTTCGCACGAAATTTTTGCAGCTTCAGCGCCGTGATTTTCTGTTCAATTTCCGCCAGTGTCAATCCATAAATATTCTCAAGCATCTTATTTCCTTTATATGAGATTCAAGAAAAACTGCTCATCCTAATTGGGCTGTGCAAACCCTCTCCGGCCCCTACGGGGCCACCTCCCCCAAAGGGGGAGGCAAAATTCGAGAATTTTTGTGTTTAAACTTAAACTACGAAACCATCGATTTCACGCTTTCATTAGTCGATCATTCGGCTAGCGTAAATAATTTCAGAATCTGTGGGGTCAGCCTCCCCCTCTGGGGGAGGTGCCGAGCGAATGCGAGGCGGAGAGGGTCACGCAACCGAGTCATTTTACATCTGATTTCATAATGCATTAAAACATGAAAAACGAAATTCAAAAACACAGCGTTTTTATAAATTCACCTTACACTTTTCGCCTCATGCGCGCTATGAAAAATCCGTCGACGCCGTCGCGCTGCGGATATAGCTGTATCATTTCCTCGTCGCGTTTCTTTATCGGGAGCAGTTGCCCCGCGTTCTCGAGCGCAAATTCATCGTGGCGCGCGAGGAACGCGCGCACGACGTCCTCATTCTCTGCGTGATTCATCGTGCACGTGCTGTAGACGATGACGCCACCCGCCTTCACCGCGCGCGCCGCGCTCTCGAGTATCTCGCTTTGGAGCTTCGGCAGTTTGTTTATCTCCGACAGCCTTTTTCGCCATCGCGCGTCGGGGCGACGCCTCAGCACGCCGAGCCCCGAGCACGGCGCATCAATCAGCACGCGGTCTGCCATCGCCTCATATTCCTCGCCGATTTCCCGCGCGTCCATATTAATCGTCTCTACAATGTCGATGCCAAGCCGCGCGGCGTTCTCCTCGACCGTCTTTAGCTTCGCCTCGTATATGTCTGCCGCTATGACGCGCCCATCATTTTTCATCATGGCCGCAATGTGCGTCGTCTTGCCGCCCGGCGCACTGCACGCATCGATAACGAGCTCTCCGGGCTTCGGCTCAAGGATATGCGCGACCATCATCGAGCTCTCGTCCTGCGCTTGCCAGAGTCCATCTGCCAGCGACTTCATCGTGTCCATATTGCCGTGCTTCGTGCACAGTATGCCCTCCGTCGCCCATTTCGACGACTCGACCGTCGCGCCCTCGTTCTCCATGATCATCATGAGCTCGTTGCGGCTCGTCTTCAGCGTGTTCGCGCGTATCGAGAGCACTGCGGGCTCATTGTCAAACGCGCAGAGTTTTTTCGTCTCGTCCACGCCAAATTCGCCAATCCATCGCTTCACGAGCCACCTTGGGTGCATCATCGTGAGCGCGATGCTGTCGGCATCGTCATCTTCCGCCGATGGAAACTTCGCGCGCTCGGGCTCGCGCACCGCCGTCCGCAGCACGGCGTTCACATATTTCGATGCGCCGATGCGCTTCTCATGCTTTTTCACGAGCTCGACCATCTCATTGACAGCCGCAGACGGCGGCACCTTGTCGAGGAAAAACAGTTGATAGACACCGAGCCTCAGTGCCGCGCGCACGATGGGCGACAGCTTTTTTACGAGCTTAGTCGAATATTTTTTTATGATCCAATCGAGCGTGTCGCCCGCCTTCACGGCGCCGTAGACGAGCTCCGTCGCAAATCGCCTGTCTATGTCCTTTATGTCGGGCGATTTTTTGAGCTCGCGCGCGAGCGACACATTCGCGTACGCGTCGTTCTCGTGCACGTCCATGAGCACGAGCATCGCGATTTCACGCGCCTTATCCATTTTCATTGTCCTTTTCGTCGTGGATGAGCATTCTCTCTATCTCCTCGCGCACGAGATTTATGTCGACGTGCGTGTTGTAGCATGGCCCATTCGGGCGAATATTCATGACGCCGACCGCTGGCAGTGGGTAGACGTCCTGTATGCCGCTCGTGAGGTCGCGCTCACAGGCAATGGCCAGCACCGCCCGCGGGCGAATTTTCTTCACGGTCTGACGCGCGAGCGTGCCGCCCGTCACGACGAAGAAATGAAAGCCCATCTCCTCAGCGAGCGTCACGAGCGCGCCGATATCACAGCCGCCGCAGCGCTTGCAGTTCGCCATCGGATCACGCGTGATTTTGTGCGGGCAGCTCGCGAGCTGCAGGCAATGCGGCGTGACGACGAGCAGCTCATTAGCGTGCACCTTTATATGCTGCTGGTGAATGATTTGGTTGCTGACCGCGACGAATGACCGCTCTATGCGACGACGACTCACGCCGAAAATCTTGCCGAGCAACACCGCTATCGGAAAAAGCGCATTGATGAGGGCGTACGTCCTGCGCTGAAAAAGCGAGAAGAACGGCAGCCCCATGATTGCACCAACGATGCTGACGATGCCGAGCCCCGTGACGATGATGACCGCCGCGAAAAGCCCGCCGATGATGCCCGGCAAGTACTCCGAAATCTCGCGAAGGCCGAGGTAGCTCACGCGCCAGACGCCGTAGCCGATGGCCGCGACAATGACGAGAGAGAGCGACATGAGGGCGATGAAAAGCCTCTTGCGCGGCCTCTCAAGGCCCAGTTCCAGTGTATCTGCCATATATAATGAACCTCTTATGAATCCATTAAATCCAGTATTTTAGAATTTTTACTCAAACTTGCTGCCAACGGTAATGGCGTGACCCCTCAAATAGTCGGCGGCGCTCATGCGCTTCTTGCCCGGCGCCTGTATCTCCGTGATGGTAATGACGCCGTCGCCCGTCGCTACATCTATGCCGTCTTTGCCGACCGCAACGATCTCTCCCGCCACGCTTGCGCCGTCAGATGCCACGACGCTCACTTTCGTGCGCCATATCTTATACTTTTTGCCGTCCATTGACGAATAGGCGCCGGGCCACGAGTCGAGCGCGCGCACGAGGTCGTGAATGCTTTTCGCGCTCTTCGTCCAATCGATATGACCCGTCTCACTCGTGAGCATCGGCGAATAGCGCGCGTTTTCCTTGACGCCCGTGTCGTCCTGCTTCTCGCGCTTTGCCGTACCGTCGATGAGCGCGTTCACCGTCGAGACGAGGAGTCGCGCGCCCATCTTTGAGAGCGCATCGTGAAGCTCCTCGAGCGTCATGTCGGGCGTGATCTCTATCTCGTCGCGCTCGAGCATGTCGCCCGTGTCGAGCCCCACGTCCATCATCATCGTCGTGACGCCTGTCTTTGTCTCGCCGTTTATGATGCACCACTGCATCGGCGCCGCCCCACGATACGACGGCAGGAGCGACGCGTGCACATTCACGCAGCCGAGGCGCGGCACATCGAGCAGCGCCTTCGACAGTATTTGCCCGAATGCGACGACGACAATGATGTCCGGCGCTATCTTTTTCAGCGTCGTGACAAATTCGTCCGTCTTCACGCGCTCAGGCTGATACACATCGATGCCGCGCTCGACGGCGAATGATTTCACAGGCGACGGCGTGAGCTTATGGCCACGACCACGCGGCCTGTCGGGCTGCGTCACGACGCCGACGACATCGACGCGCTCCATTTCCGTGAGCGCTTTCAGACACGGCACCGCGAAATCCGGCGTGCCCATGAAGACGGCCTTTATCGTTTTATTCGTCATCGTCTCCCGTCTCCCGCCTCAAGTTCTTCGCAATGTCGATGAAGAGAATGCCGTCTAGGTGGTCGCACTCGTGCTGAATGCAGCGCGCGAGCAGCTTCTCTGCGGCGAGCTTCCTGCGCTTGCCGTAGCGCGTCGTATACTCGACCTCTATCTTCGCCGCGCGCTCGACGTCGCCGTATATGTCCGGCACGGAGAGGCAGCCCTCCGAGTCAATCGCGCTGCCATCGCGCATCGTTATCACAGGGTTGATGAGTTCGAGAATGCCGTCACCTATGTCTATGACGACCGCTCGCATCGAGACGCCCACCTGCGGCGCCGCGATGCCTATGCCGTTGAATTTATACATCGTCTCAGCCATGTCATCGAGAAGATGCCTGAGCTTTGCGTCCACCTTTTTCACGGGCGCGCACTTCGTCTTGAGCACGGGCGCACCGGCCTTCATGATATTGAGTATTGCCATATCCTGCCTTCTTTCTATATTTTTCAATCATTACATTATATCACACATAATAATAAAGACTAGCAAAAATATTTTTAACCAGCTTTATACATACAAATAAAGCCACCACAAAAACTGTGATGGCTTGGGTTATTACTGGTGGAGATGAGGAGAATTGAACTCCTGTCCGAAGGTGTCGTTTCACGGGTTTCTCCGAGCGAAGCCTGTGTTTTGCTTTAAGGTCTCAGGCGTCCGCAGGCAGACTCAAAAGACCCGATCTCGATGAAGTTCTCCACCAATCTCCGAGAATTGACGATGGAACAGCCCACGGCTGTCCTCTATCCTACCCGCGTGGGCTCAGATAAGTAGAGGCTGGCGTTAAGCCGCCAGAGCGTAATCTTCGTTTGCTTTTATGTTTAGATAAAAGTTTCACCTTGCTGACGGGATGGTGACCCCCGGCTCGCTGCCCATGCACCGTCCGCCCCCGTCGAGACCATTGCATCCCCGATGAGGCACATTGCGTGCATGACTTTCACTGTGTTTATTCTACAATAACGAGCAGTCTTCGTCAAGGTCATCGCTGAACCATGAGTTCAAAACAAAATCACACGCCACACGCACTAATGCCTCATCATTGTCTATTGACTGAAAATAAAACGGTCGATAAAATAATAATGAAACTTTTATCAATTCAAAACCAGAGAGGTCTTTTACATTGATGAACCGCGTAACACAATACAGGATACAGGCGGGCTGGTCGCCTAATGAGCTCTCGAGCATTTTCAAGGTGCCGGCGGGCATCGTGAACAAATGGGAGCACGGCGAGCTCGAACCGCCCGCGTGGATAGAGGAGCGCATTCGCGCGAAGATGATGGAGGAACAGAAAAAACGATTCTCGAAGAAAAAGCGTCGCCCAAATCCTTTGACGAGCGGCGACCCGACGCGCAGGTGGCATCCATGAATCATTCACGTATTTCTTTCAATGAAAAAATTGCGCGTCTCACGAAAAAAGTGATGGGACTCGTCACGGCATCGCTCATATCATTTTCATGCACGCCATCTTTAGCGCAGGCAAATGAATCGAGCGCGGCGAAGACGACCGAGGTGGCGGAGTTCACTGACCCCGCACCGACAAATCTCACGATGACGACAGCAGACGCGCCGCTATCGCTCTCGCCCATCATTCGATGGAGCAAGGACACGAACGCCGTCTCATACGAGCTCGAGCTCTTCAGCAAAAAGCCGAAGAAAATTTCGCGCGAGAACGCGAGCAAAAAAGCCATCTATCGCACGAGCGACATATACGCAAATGCAGTCAACATCCCGATTGACGAAATCGTCGGCGAAAACGTGACACGTCAGCCGCTGTGGTGGCGCGTGCGCGCAAAAAATCTCGCGGGCGAGCCCATCAGCCCATTCAGCGACCTCGCGCCGCTATACACGAATGCGGAGCTGCCGAGGACGAATGCGCCCGTGCCGAACGAGATGCCCGAGGACGAGCTCGGCGCGCGTCTCCTCTACCCAGTGTACAGCTGGGTGCGGCCACACGATGCGGCGGGCTTTACGATAGAGCTATACGACACGGACCCCGACACGACCGATGACGCCGTGCCCATCGACACATTCACGTCGCCGATTGCCGAGTTCTACGACCCGTCGCCGCGCCTCTCCGAAGAGCCATTCTACTGGCGCGTGCGCTCGACCGATGAAAACGGCGCACCGATTGGCGAGTGGTCGAGCGTGTCGTCATTCACGACGTCGCCGAGCGAGCAATGGGACATCGGCGTCATGGGCGACAGCATCAGCCACGGCGGCGGCCATCTCTCGTATGGCCCCGAGGACCTCGAGTTCAGCTGGCTTCACTATCTCGATTTCCCCGCAATCAACCTGTCGCAGAGCGGCAACGTGACAGCTGACCTCGTTGAACGTTTCGAGCGCGACGTGCTGCCATTCCGCCCGCACTATCTCATCATCATGGCGGGCTCAAACGACCTGCGTTCCGATGAATTCACAACGGCTGAGGCCATAGACAACATAAAGGCGCTGACGATAAAATGCATCGCTCGCGGCATCAGCCCGATTTTTCTGACGTTGCCGCCCGTCAACGCCGCATCGATTCGGCGCGCGTTCGACGAGCCAACGGACCCCGATTGGCAGAGAAAATTCGCGGAATACAATGATTTCCTGCGCACGCTGCCGCACATAGACGTCGCGAGCTCGTTTGAGGCGTACAGCCTCGACGATGGCAGCCTGCCTGAATGGATGGGACTCGACGGGCTCCATGAGGACGTCATCGGCAAGCAGCTCATCGCTGCTCGCGTCAACGCCGATTGGGACAGGGCCGCTGCCGAGGCTGACAAAATCAAGCTTGAAATAAGGCCATAAGATGATATAATCACCTATAAACAGGGATTATCGTGATGATATTTGAAAACTTAAGGAAATATCTTATATCATGAGTTCGTAAAATTATAGAGAACGTAACTCGGCGACGCCAGTCCTCATCCACTGCGCAATTTCAACAGGCTCTACCACTGGCTTCCTCGCGGCAAAAGCGAAAACACGCCGCTTCGGAGCCAGCTTAAGAGCCTGTAGGAAATTGCTAAGCTACTTCAGACTGGCATCGCCTCGAGAATATTTACAAATTCATATAAATATGAAAGGGGACATGAATATGAAGGCTGTTCAAATCAAGCCCAACATCTACTGGGTAGGCGCCATAGACTGGTCGATGAGGACGTTTCACGGCTACTCGACGGGCCGCGGCTCATCGTACAACGCGTATCTCATCATCGATGACAAGGTGACGCTCATCGACACGGTGAAGGCGCCGTTCTACGAGGAAATGCTCGCGCGCATCTCGTCCGTCATTGACCCCGCGAAAATCGACGTCATCGTCTCGAACCACGTGGAGCCCGACCACTCGGGAAGCCTCGCGCTCCTCTGCCATCACGCCGCGACGCACGCGACCGTCGTCACGAGCAATCCGCAGGGGCTCAAGGGGCTCACTGCGAGATATGGCAATCTCAATTATCAGCCTGTAAAATCGGGCGAGGAAATCAGCATCGGCAAGCGCACGCTCAAATTCGTTGCGACACCGATGCTCCATTGGCCGGACAGCATGGTCACGTATTGCCCAGAGGAAAAGATTCTTTTCTCGAACGACGCATTCGGCCAGCACCTCGCCGCGAACAAGAGATTTGACGACGAGAATGATCTCCACGTCATCATGGAGGAAGCGCGCAAATATTACGCGAACATCCTCATGCTCTACGGCAAGCAGGCACAAGGTGCGCTCAAGGCGCTGTCGTCGCTCGACATCGAGATGATAGCCGTCGGCCACGGCATCATCTGGCGCAAGCACATCCTCGACATCCTCGCCGCGTACGAGAAATGGAGCGAGGGCGAGGTCGATGACACAAAGGCCGTCGTCGCGTTCGACACGATGTGGGGCTCGACCGAGAAGCTCGCGCGTGAAATCACGGATGCGTTCACCGAGCGCGGCATAAAAGTCTCGTATTTCGACCTCAGATGCGACCACATCTCGGATGTCGTGACGGCCGTGCTCACGAGCAAATACGTCGCCATCGGCTCGCCGACAATCAATAATCAGATGATGCCGCCCGTGGCCGCGCTGCTCTGCTATCTCAAAGGCTTCAAGCCAACAGGCAGGAAAGCCATCGCGTTCGGCTCGTACGGCTGGGGCGGCCAGAGCGTGAAGCTCGTCGAGGACGAACTCAAAGCGGCGGGATTTGAAATCGCGGCGGACATGATACGCGTCGCAAACGTCCCGACTCAGGCCGACCTTGACGACGTAAGAGAAAAAATAAAAGCGATGTAAATTGTAAGCAATTTACATTAAATCACAAAAATAGGCTGCTATTGATAAGCAATGTTTCCGCTTATCATAGCAGCCTTTTCTGTTTCATGAGAATAATTTGCGATTTTGGCAATATTTCCCCACAGCACGAATATAAATTTTTACAAAAGAAAACCACCGCAAACCGAATTTTTCGATTCACGGTGGTTTTTTTCTCTTGCTTATATTGCTATGGAAATCTCACGTCTGCTGCTTTACAACCCTCTCCGCCTCGCATTCGCTCGGCACCTCCCCCATTGGGGGAGGCTCGGGTATGTTTGAGGGATTTTCGTTTATCGTGGCATCGTTAAGGCGTGACAATTTTACGCTTATGCCTTCACTGGCTCATCTTTCGTTTCAGTCTCAGCCTCTGCCGATTCTTCAGCGATTTCGGCGAACTTGCCTTTCGCGTCCGGATCGACGACGTTGATATTGCGATAGCGCCCCATGCCTGTGCCGGCTGGGATGAGCTTGCCGATGATGACATTTTCCTTGAGACCAATCAGCGGATCGACCTTGCCCTTGATTGCGGCATCGGTCAGCACGCGCGTCGTCTCTTGGAACGACGCTGCCGAGAGGAAGGAATCCGTAGCGAGCGATGCCTTCGTGATGCCGAGCAGTATCGGCTTTGCAACTGCCGGCTCCTTCATCGCCTCTATGACCTTCGCGTTCGCGGCCTCGAAAGAGTTGATGTCGACGAACTCGCCTGGCAGGAAATCCGTGTCGCCCGACTCCTCAATCTTGACCTTGTGAAGCATCTGGCGAACCATGACTTCAAGGTGCTTGTCGTTGATTTCAACACCCTGTGACTTGTAGACCTTTTGGACTTCGCGGACGATGTAGTTCTGCGTCTCGCGCAGGCCATTGATGCGCAGAATATCATGCGGGTTGATGGAGCCCTCCGTAATCCTGTCGCCGGCCTCTATATGAGCGCCGTCGATGACGGTCTTCACCATGCGAGCGCCGTACGGCACGGAGTACTCGCGAGCTTCGCCCTCATCCGGCGTTATGACGACGCGGCGCATGCCGTTCTCGTTGAATATGGACACAGTGCCCGCAATCTCGGAGACGATAGCGTGATGCTTCGGCTTTCTGGCCTCGAAAAGCTCCTCGACGCGCGGCAGACCAGACGTGATGTCGCCGCCTGCGACGCCGCCCGAGTGGAACGTACGCATCGTGAGCTGAGTGCCCGGCTCGCCGATGGACTGAGCTGCGATGATGCCGACTGCCTCGCCGACATCGACTTCCGTCGCATTTGCGAGGTCACGGCCATAGCACTTGACGCAGACGCCATACTGCGATTTGCACGTGAGGACGGAGCGAACTTTGACCTTCTCGCGCACGGCGCAAATCTTGTCTGCGAGATCATCATCAATCATCTGATTGAGCGAAGCTATCTTCTCATTCGTCTCTGGATCGTAGACATCCTCGGCGAGATTGCGGCCGACGATGCGGTCCTTCAAAGGCTCGAGGACGCTGTTGCCCTCGCGAATGGCCTCCATCTCGACGCCGCGAACATTGTTGTTGCGGACTTTTATGACAGGCGCATTGCTGTCGAGCACTGCCTCAGCGAGTTCCTCTGTCAGCATCGTGTCCGCTGGGACGATGATGTTGCCACCATCGTCGACGACGGCGTCTGTCGACTGCCTGCCGACCATCTCGCGCACGATGGTGCTCTTTATTTTCGTGCGCTCTTCCTCCGTCGGCGCACCGAGCTGCACCGTCTCGGAAATCATCGCGTTGCTGATGACAGCCTCGCTGAGCGCGAGCGAGCCACGCACGGTAACTTCCGGCAAATTGTATTCGCCCATGAGGTCGAGGTCAGACTCGTTGAGCACCGTGTCGTGCGGCAACAGGAGCTCGCCCGTGCTCGGGTCATTCACGTCAGCACCGAGCACGCGGCCAACGAGGAGACCCTTCAAAATATTGACGGCATCCTTCGACGACGCGGCATAGCGAGCGCGCGCCCTCATGAGATTTATCGTGACAACATCGCAGTCGTCCTCGCGCACGATGACATCCTGCGCGACATCGACGAGGCGGCGCGTGAGGTAGCCCGAGTCCGCCGTACGAAGGGCGGTATCAGCGAGGCCTTTGCGGGCACCGTGCGATGAAATGAAGTAATCGGAAACGGTGAGTCCTTCACGGAAATTCGCCGTGATAGGAACGTCGATTGTCTTGCCCGACGGGTCAGCCATGAGGCCGCGCATGCCGGCGAGCTGACGCATCTGCTGTCTGTTGCCTCGAGCGCCGGAGTCAGCCATCATGAATATCGGGTTGAACGGATCCATGTTTTCCATCATGGCGTCGCCGACGTCGTCCGTCGTCTTCGACCAGAGCTCGACGACACGCTGATAGCGCTCTTCCTCCGTCACAAGACCACGGTTGAATTTTTTCTCTATCTTATCGACTTTCTTCTTCGTCTCGTCGATGATTTCCCATTTGTTTGGCGGCACGATGACGTCGGAGACAGCTATCGAGATGCCCGCGAGGCAAGCGTAGTGATAGCCAAGGTTTTTGACGTTGTCGATGACGATGGCCGTCTTGCCCGCGCCGAAATGCTTGAAGCAGTTTGCGACGAGCTTGCCCATCTCCTTCTTGTCGATGCGGATGCCGTACTCCCACTGTCCCGTCTCTTTGTCCTTGCGGAAATAGCGAATCTCTGGCGGCAGCACTTCGTTGAAAATCATGCGGCCAAGAGACGTCTTGACCATGCCGTAGCCCTCGATGCGCGTCTGTATCTCCGCCTGCAGGTCGAGCGCGTGATGCTCGTGCGCGATGAGTCCCTCGGCAATGTCCGTGATGAACTTGCCTTCGCCTGTCGCGCCTGGGCGCAAAATCGTGAGGTAGTACGAGCCGAGTATCATGTCCTGCGTCGGCACGATGATTGGCTTGCCATCCTTCGGCGCGAGGATGTGGTTCGCGGCGAGCATGAGGATGCGCGCCTCGGCCTGTGCCTCGACGGAGAGCGGCAGATGGATAGCCATCTGGTCGCCATCGAAGTCAGCGTTGTACGCCGTGCAGGCGAGCGGATGGAGCTTCAGCGCGCGGCCCTCTGTGAGCACCGGCTCGAATGCCTGTATGCCGAGACGGTGAAGCGTCGGCGCGCGGTTGAGGAGCACTGGATGCTCTTTTATGACTTCCTCGAGGACATCCCAGACTTCCGGCTTCAGACGCTCGACCATGCGCTTCGCGGCTTTTATGTTGCCCGCGACGTTGCTGTTGACGAGTTTCTTCATGACGAACGGCTTGAAGAGCTCGAGCGCCATTTCCTTCGGCACGCCGCACTGATGAAGCTTCAGCTCTGGTCCGACAACGATGACGGAGCGGCCGGAGTAGTCAACGCGCTTGCCGAGAAGATTCTGACGGAAGCGGCCCTGCTTGCCTTTCAGCATGTCGGAGAGCGACTTCAGTGGCCTGTTGCCCGGGCCCGTGACAGGGCGACCACGACGGCCATTGTCTATGAGCGCATCGACGGCCTCCTGCAGCATGCGTTTCTCATTTCTGACGATGATGTCAGGCGCACCGAGGTCGAGGAGCCTCTTGAGTCGATTATTTCTGTTGATGACGCGGCGATAGAGGTCATTGAGGTCGCTCGTCGCGAAGCGGCCGCCGTCGAGCTGAACCATTGGACGAAGCTCCGGCGGAATGACCGGCACGACATCGAGAACCATCCACGATGGCTGATTGCCGGATTTTCTGAATGCCTCGACGACCTCAAGGCGACGAATCGCGCGGATGCGTTTCTGGCCGCTGACCGTCGCGAGCTCACCTCTGAGCTCCTCGCTCATCTCGTCGAGGTCGAGCTCCATCAAAAGCTCCTTTATGGCCTCGGCGCCCATGCCCACTCTGAATTTGCTGCCGTATTTCTCGCGGTACTCATGGTACTCGCTCTCGGACAGAAGCTGCTTTTTGATGAGCGGCGTGTCCGCCGGGTCGAGCACGATGTACGACGCGAAGTAGAGGACTTTCTCAAGTGAGCGCGGGGAAACGTCGAGAATGAGTCCCATGCGGCTCGGGATGCCCTTGAAATACCATATGTGAGACACCGGCGCAGCGAGCTCAATATGTCCCATGCGCTCGCGGCGAACCTTCGAGCGCGTGACCTCGACACCGCAGCGGTCGCAGATGATGCCCTTGTAGCGTATGCGCTTGTATTTGCCGCAGTGGCACTCCCAGTCGCGCGTAGGGCCAAATATGCGCTCGCAGAAAAGGCCATCACGCTCTGGCTTCAGAGTACGATAATTTATCGTCTCCGGCTTTTTTACTTCGCCATAGGACCACTCGCGGATTTTGTCTGGCGACGCCAGTCCAATGCGCATTGAATCAAAATTATTTACATCGAGCAAGGGGTCACAACTCCCTTCTTATTCATCGTCATCAGAGCCGTAGTCATCGAGCCCCGAATCCCCATCGCTGTCTAAAATCTTATCGTCCATGCTGTCCATGTTGCCGAGGTCAGCAATGATATCGTCGTCGCTTACGTCATCGTCGTCGACGCCCGAGTCGTCTCTCTCGTACGAATCTGGCTCCGCGCCATTGTCGGGCTGCTGCCCCTTCGTTGGGTCAACGCCCTCATTCTCAAATCCCATGTCGCGTGCGCGCTCGTCGATGTCGTCATCGTCGTCGTCGTGAATCTCGATTTCCTGAGCATCCTCGGAAAGAATCTTTATGTCGAGGCCAATGCTCTGGAGCTCCTTGATGAGAACTTTGAACGACTCAGGCACGCCCGGCTCTGGGATGTTCTCGCCCTTGACGATGGCCTCGTACGTCTTGACACGGCCAACGACATCATCGGACTTGACGGTGAGTATCTCCTGCAACGTGTACGCCGCGCCGTAAGCCTCAAGCGCCCAAACCTCCATTTCGCCGAAGCGCTGGCCGCCGAACTGCGCCTTGCCGCCGAGCGGCTGCTGCGTGACGAGTGAGTATGGGCCTGTCGAACGCGCGTGAATCTTGTCGTCGACGAGGTGATGCAACTTCAGGAAGTACGTGCAGCCGACGGTGACGCGGTTCTCGAATGGCTCACCCGTGCGGCCATCGTAGAGGATCGTCTTGCCATCAGCGGGGAGGCCAGCGATGCGTATCGTGCGCTGGACATCGTCCTCCGTCGCGCCGTCGAAGACCGGCGTCGCGATGTGGACACCGGCGACGTCCGGCTTCAGCATGCCGTTCTTCTCGATGTCGTAGCCCTCGGCCACGAGACGTTCCTTGACGCCCGGGTCATCCTGCTTTATGAGGCGGCCAATCTCGCGCACAGCCATGCCGAGATGAACCTCGAGTATCTGTCCTATGTTCATGCGTGACGGCACGCCCAACGGGTTGAGCACGATGTCGACTGGCGTCCCATCCGGCAGGAATGGCATGTCCTCTTGGCGCATGATGCGCGAGACGACACCCTTGTTGCCGTGACGGCCTGACATCTTGTCGCCGACGGATATTTTTCTCTTCTGTGCGATGTAGACGCGCACGAGGCGGTTGATGCCCGGCGCGAGCTCATCATTGTTGGCGCGGCTGAACACTTTCACATCGACGATTTTTCCCGATTCGCCGTGTGGCACCTTCAGCGATGTGTCGCGCACCTCGCGCGCCTTCTCGCCGAATATCGCGCGGAGCAAACGCTCCTCCGCCGTGAGCTCTGTCTCGCCCTTCGGCGTGACCTTGCCGACGAGGATGTCGCCTGGGCGCACCTCTGCGCCTATGCGAATGATGCCGTCCTCATCGAGATCTTTGAGCGATTCTTCTGCGACATTCGGTATGTCGCGCGTGATTTCCTCGGCGCCGAGCTTCGTGTCGCGCGCGTCGCACTCGAATTCTTCTATATGTATGGACGTGTAGAGGTCACGCTTCACGAGGTTCTCCGACAGAAGCACGGCGTCCTCGTAGTTGTAGCCTTCCCACGGCATATATGCGACGATGATGTTGTAGCCGAGAGCGAGCTCGCCGTGATCCGTCGCAGGACCATCAGCGATTGGCTGCTTTGCGTCAACCTCGTCGCCCTTGTATACGATTGGCACTTGATTGATGCACGTGCCTTGGTTCGAGCGCACGAACTTCTGAAGCTCGTACGTGTCGAGCTCGCCGTCCTCCGTGCGCACGTCTATCCTGTCAGCCGTGACACGCTCGACGGTGCCCTTGCGCTTCGCGAGTACCATGACGCCCGAGTCGCACGCGGCTTTGTACTCCATGCCTGTGCCGACGAGCGGCGCCTGCGTCCTGAGGAGCGGCACAGCCTGGCGCTGCATGTTAGCGCCCATCAGAGCACGGTTCGCGTCATCGTTTTCGAGGAACGGTATCATCGCCGTTGCAATCGAGACGACCTGCTTTGGCGAGACGTCCATGTAGTCAACTTTGTCGCGCGACGTCAGCACCGTCTCCTCGTGGTAGCGGGCCGTGACGCGCGCGTTGACGAACCAGCCATTCTCATCGAGCGGCTCATTCGCCTGCGCTATTGTGATGTTGTCCTCCTCATCTGCCGTGAGGTAGCGCACATCGTCCGTGACGACGTGGTTCTCCTTGTCAACGCGGCGATAAGGCGTCTCTATGAATCCAAAACGATTTATGCGGCCATAGTTCGAGAGCGAACCGATGAGGCCGATGTTCGGACCTTCTGGCGTCTCTATCGGGCACATGCGGCCGTAGTGGGAGTTATGGACATCGCGAACCTCAAATCCCGCGCGCTCACGGGAAAGACCTCCCGGGCCGAGCGCCGAAAGACGACGCTTATGCGTGAGCTCGGACAGCGGATTGTGCTGATCCATGAACTGCGAGAGCTGCGATGATCCGAAGAATTCTTTTATTGCGGCGACGACAGGGCGAATATTGATGAGCGCCTGCGGCGTAATCACATCGACGTCCTGTATCGTCATGCGTTCCTTGACGACGCGCTCCATGCGCGAGAGGCCAATGCGGAACTGATTCTGAAGGAGCTCGCCGACAGAGCGCACGCGGCGATTGCCGAGATGGTCAATATCGTCGACATTGCCGACGCCGTCGGATAGATTCAGAAGATAATTGATGGCCGACATGATGTCGTTGCGCGTGATCGTGCGATAACGATACTCAAGCGTCGGTGAGCAAATGACCTTGAGGTGCTTCATTTCATCGCCCTCGGGCTTAAATCTCATCTTGACGACGCACGGGCCATCCTCGCCGAACAGTGCTGCCTCCTGCTCCTCTTTGACGCCGCTCAGCATGTCCTCCGTCACGAGCACGTCAGCCGGCACGACGACCTCGCCCGTCTCCTTGTCGACGATAGGTTCGTCGAGGACGTGGCCGAGTATGCGGCGCTTCCAGCCGAGCTTCTTCGTGATTTTGTAGCGGCCGACCGTCGCGAGGTCGTACCTCTTCGGATCGAAGAAAAGCGAATCGAGGAGCTGCTGCGCGTTGTCGACGACGGCAGGCTCACCTGGACGCAGGCGATGATAAATGTCCAAGAGTGCCTCGTCCTTCGTGTGCGTGCTGTCGCGCTCTATTGTCGCATTGATAAGCGGATGATTGTCAAAAAGCTCGCGGATTTCCTCGTCCGTCTCGTAGCCGAGCGCACGAATGAGCACCGTCACGGGAAGTTTTCTCGTGCGGTCGATGCGCGCGTAGAGCACGTCATTCACATCCGTCTCAAGCTCTATCCATGCGCCGCGATTCGGTATGACCGTCGCGTTGTAGAGGAGCTTGCCCGACGGATCCATCGTCTCGCCGTAGTACGCGCCCGGCGAGCGAACGAGCTGGCTGACGATTACACGCTCAGCGCCGTTGATGATGAACGTGCCCGTGTCCGTCATGAGCGGGAAATCGCCCATGAAGACCTCCTGCTCCTTTATCTCGCCCGTCTCACGATTGATGAGGCGGACATTGACGCGAAGCGGTGCGGAGTACGTGACATCGCGCACCTTGCATTCATTCAACGAATACTTTGGTTTGCCAAAAGAGAAATTTTCAAATGACAAGACAAGATTGCCCGTGAAGTCCTGGATTGGCGAGATGTCCTCGAAAGTCTCTTTCAGGCCATCCGTCATGAACCAATGATGCGAGTTCCTCTGGATGTCCAGAAGATGAGGCATCTCCATGACTTCCTTGATTTTTGCGTAGGTATACCTGGTTCTCTTGCCTACCGGCACAGGATTAAACATTAAATCCTTCACTCCTTAGCCTTTACTGATTGGGAAATATGATTTCTTTCTATGCTAAACAGATATATGAACAGCGAAAAAAGCGGAAAAAGCGAAAAACTAACGCAAAAAAGGCAAGGCTCAAACCAATATCAAACCTTGCCCCTTTCCTTCACTTATTCCGTCTCATCGCACGATTTTTCATGTCAAATTGATCCACGCGACCACCAAAAACAAGCAGAAGGAGACACTTCCCCCATATCTGCAATTCTGCAATTTGATATTGTAGCATACAGCAAAGTGCCTGTCAATTATTTATTTTTGATTCAAATTTTATTTGCGGCTACGATTTTGTCATTTGCGTCATTTGCCTTGAAATTTTGGCGCTCTCTTTTCCCTGAACGCGAGCACGCCTTCCTTGAAATCATCCGTGCCGAGGAGCGACGACGATGCGAGGCTCTCAAACGTGAGCGTGTCGTCGAGGCTCGCTGAATAGTTGTTGACGGCCTTCTTCGTCATCGCGACCGCGAGCGGCGCGACGGACGCGATGCGCTCCGCCACCTTCATGACATTCGTCTCGAGCTCATCGTCTGGGAATACGTCGTTCACTATGCCGAGCGCCTTTGCCTCAGCCGCAGGCACGGGACGCGCCGTCATCATGAGCTCCTTCGCCTTCGCCATGCCGACTGTCTTCGCGAGGAAATAAAAGCCGCCGCAGTCCGGCGAGAGGCCGACATTCACGAAGCTCTGTATGAACTTCACGCTCTCGCCCGCGTACGCGAGATCGCATGAAAGCGCAAGGTTGAAGCCCGCGCCCGCCGCGACGCCGTTCACCATCGCGATGACGGGCTTTTCCATCATGTAAATCATCTTCACCATCATGCCGACCTTCACGATGAAGCGTCTACGCTCGTCCGTCGTCGTGAGCGCGTCGAGCGAGCCGAGGTCGCCGCCCGCGGAAAAAGCCCTGCCCGCGCCCGTCAGCACGATGACGCGGACGCTCGCGTCGTGCTCTGCCTCATGAAGCCTCGCGACGCAGCCCTCGACGAGATCAGCACTCATCGAGTTGAGACTCTTCGGGCGATTGAGCGTGATGACGGCGACGCTCCCCTTCTTATTATAGAGTACTGCTTCCTCTGCCATGAAAATCATCCTTTCAAAATTATTTTAATGAACACATTTAAATCCGTTATAAAATTCGATGGGCTCATATTTTTCTCTGCAACGAAAATCAGTCGCCTCAAATTTTTGCGCGACGCTGAATTTCATTCACAATGATTTATATTCGACATCAAAATCGAAAATCCTTTAAAAATTTCGCTTAAGAAATTTCAAAATTTGACGATATACTCTATAGAGGAAAACTCAATGAAGCATCAACACCACCAATAAGGAGTGAGCATGATGGCCATCGAAAAAATCTCATCGCTCTCAGCGCTGAACGTCGAGAGCGACAACAAGAAGAAAAAGAACGCCAAAAGCGGCACGGACTTCAAAGCGCTGCTGGCTGACACGATCGGCAGAAACATAAAGAGCTTCGAGGAGACGGGACTCACGCCGTCGGATCAGCTCGTGAAATCATACGGCGGCGACAACGCACTCGAGGCAAAGCATGAGCTTCAAAGGGAGCACGACGATGACGAGGAAAAGAGCGACGACGCGAAAGGCGCAGCCTCGGGCACGGCGTCGAAGAGCGCGGGCATCGAGACGATAAAAAAATATATGCCCGACGGCTCCATACTCGTCGTCACGACGGAGAACGGCAGGACGATAGACCAGTACAGAAAAAAGCCGCACATGGTCGAGCGCCCCGACTACTCGCGCCCGATGAAAGTAGAAAACGGCACACTCAAGCCGCAGACAAAACTCGTGCCAAAGCAAAACTTGAGCGAACTCTTTGAGATGTAAGACGAAGTCAAAACAAAAAAGTCGATCGACTACGCAACGCATTATTCTGGAGTGATTAAGCTATCTCTATTGTACAAACTTGTGAATCTGTGAAACGAAGGCTCTGCTTGCCCTCCCTGTCAAGGGAGGGAGAACCGCCGTAGGCGGTGGGAGGGTTCGCTTTTAATTGACGAATCTGTGAGATTTACACTTGATTAATGTTTTCAATTAATCTCGTCCGAGAGAATAATCATTCATTGTGCAACGTAACAGCCGTCATAAATCGATGGAAATCGAACCCCTCCGCCTCGCTGCGCTCGCGTAAACATGCCACTGGCATGTTTACCCCCTTGACAGGGGAGGCTAAACCATTTCACCCTTTGCATTATCATATAAATCTATAACACATTTCATCACAAAACAAAAAGCCGAACGACACATCATTTTCGATGTGCCGCTCGGCTTTTTATTTTGCGCGAAATCTATTCAGCTTTATCCAACATCAATATCATTTCAAATCAGCTCAATGACTTCCAAATCATCAGGCACTCTGACGTCGCCCGAAAAATATTTTTTCGCGTCCCTCGTGTATTTCTCTTTCCTGTTGGCGAGGTCGGTGTCCTCCGTATGATACAGCACGAGGTGCTTTGCGCCAATCTCCTCAGCCGCCTCCGCAGCCTCCTTCGTCGTCGCGTGGCTTTTCGCGTACGGATCGAACTGAGCCCTGTCGTCGAACGCGCAGAACGCCTCTGAAATCAGCCAGTCCGCGCCCTCCACATATTTATGGCAACGACGATTATACGGCTCGTCGCCGAGACACACAAGCGCTCGACGCGGCGCAAATCGCAATCGATACGCAAACTGCTTCGTCTTCGTCGAACGAATGTCGAACGCCGTGAGCTGCATGTCGAGGAGCTTCACCGTCTCGCCGTCCTCCATCACGTGAAAGTGAATGCGGTGCCCGAGCTCCGCGAGCTCGGCGCGCTGCATCAAAAGCTCGGCGAGCGTCCTCATGATGTAGCACGACGCGTCATGACCGTATATGTGAAGCTCGCCATCGTATTTGCCCTTTATCATGAGCCGCGCGATGCGGCGCACGATCCAAACGGAGCCGAGTATGTGGTCGCTGTGACCGTGCGTGACGAAAATATAATGAAGGCGTTTGAAATCGAGCCCCGCATGCTTCATCTGTCTGATGATGCCATTGCCGCCGCCCGTGTCCGTCATGAAAAGTTCGCCGTCTGGCCGCTCGATGACAAACGACGCATTATAGCACTCCGTCGCGAATGCCGCGCCCGTGCCCAAGAATATGAGCCGCGATTTTTTTGTGCGCATGAATTTCATCACCTTTGAAAAAATTTATATATCGATCATTATATCACGCTTTGTCACCCCACCACCGCCTGCGGCGGTCCCCGCCCCTCAAGGGGCGGACAAAATACACAACCGTACAGACAACAGATAAAGCGCAACGCACAACCAGCAATTCCCCCACAAAAAAAGAAGCCGCCGTGATGGCAGCTTCTTTTTTTATACTCTTTTATGCCTCAGCTGATGGTGCGACATCTTTCTCAATCTTGTCTTTCTTGCCCTTTATCATCGCCGCGACTTTCTCGACGATGACGAAGAACGCTGGGATGAGGAATATGCCGAATGCCGTCGCGAATGTGAGGCCGCCGCAGACGGCGATGCCCATGTTGTTACGCGCGGCAGCACCCGCGCCGCTTGCTATGGCGAGCGGCAGGCAGCCGATGATGAACGCGAATGACGTCATGAGTATCGGGCGCAGTCGCAGCTTTGCAGCATCGATTGCCGCCTTTATCGGGTCTTCGCCCTTGTCGACGAAGCCTTTCGCGAACTCGACAATCAGTATCGCGTTTTTCGCGGCGAGACCGATGATCATGATGATACCGATCTGCATGTAGAGGCTGTTGTACTGGTTGAACACGTACTCGCAGAGGAACGCGCCGAACACGCCTGTCGGGACCGTGAGGAGCACGGCGAACGGCACGGACCAGCTCTCATAGAGAGCAGCGAGGCACAGGAACACGAACACGAGCGACATCGCGAGGACTTGGCCCGTCTTTGAGCCCGATGTCTTTTCCTCGCGGCTCTGGCCGGACCAGTCAACATTGAATCCCGCTGGCGCCGTCGTCTTGACGACGTCCTCCATGGCGGCGATTGCCTGGCCGGAGCTATATCCATCGGCCGGATTGCCCTGTATGTTTATGTTTCTGACCGCATTGAAACGCGTGATGACAGCGGCATTCGTGTTGACTTTTGGCTTCAGCACGGTATCGAGCGGCACGAGGCTACCCGTATTGCTCTTGACGAAGACGAATTTCGACGCCTCTGCCTCTTTGCGGTATGTCGTATCGGACTGCATGATGACGCGGTACGAGCGACCGAATCTGTTGAAGTCATTGACCTCATAGCCGCCGAAATTGACCTGCAATGCCGTGAACACATCTGAAAGCTGAACGCCAAGGTTCTTGACCTTCTCGCGGTCAACCTCAAAATCGTATATCGGTGAGTTGACGTTGAACGTCGTGTAGACGCCTCGAAGCTCTGGGCGCGCATTCGCCGCCTTGACGATGTTCTGAGAAATTTCCTTGAGCTCAGCATCCGTGTGGCCCGTCATGTCCATGAGCTGCATCGAGAAGCCGCCGACCATGCCGAGACCTGGGAGTGACGGCGGGTTGAACGCGATGACGGACGCCTCAGGTGTCACTTGTGCGCCGATGCCGAACGCCTCGCCGATCTTCGCATTAACAGACAAATCTTTCGATTTGCGCTCCGACCAATCCTTCAAGCGGACATAGACAAGTCCCGAATTTGATTTCAGTGCGTTCGACATGATGTCAACGCCGGAAACTGTCATGACATGCTCTATGCCCTTCGCCTGACGAAGTGCCGCACCGAAACGCTCCATTGATTCATTCGTGCGGTTCAGCGATGTGCCCTCAGGGAGTGACAGGGACGCAACGAAATAGCCCTGATCCTCGTCCGGCACGAATGTCGTCGGCACGAGTTTGCTGAGGAACGACATGAACACCACAATGACGGCGAGTATGATGATGGCGAGCTTTGCATGGTGAACGATGAAATCAACGCCATGCGTGTAGCGCTCGAGCGTATTTTCATACCATTTGTTGAACCAGTTGAAGAATTTCGCGATTGGTCCCCTGCCGACCGTCTCGCCTTCCTTTTTCGGCTTGAGCATGAGGCCGCAAAGCGCAGGCGTCAGCGTCAGCGCAATGAATGCCGACAGTGCCATCGACACGGCTATCGTCAGCGCGAACTGGCGATAGAGGACGCCCATCATTCCGCCGAGGAACGCGACAGGCACGAACACGGCCGCGAGCACGAACGCGATGGCGACGACTGGGCCTTGCACCTCGTCCATGGCGATTTCCGTTGCCTCGACTGGGCCGATGTGGCGCTCGTCCATATTGCGCTCGACGTTCTCGATGACGACGATCGCATCATCGACGACGAGGCCGATGGCGAGCACCATCGCGAACAGCGTCAGCGTATTGATCGTAAATCCGAGAAGCAGGAACGCGCCGAACGTCGCGACGAGCGAAACTGGGACGGCTATCATCGGTATCAGCGTTGAGCGCCAGTTCTGCAGGAATATGTAGACGATGATTGCGACGAGCGCGAGCGCCTCGAAGAACGTGTGCGCAACCTCTGTGAGCGACGCCGTGATGAAGTCCGTGTTATCGACGATTTCCGTGTAGACAAGCCCCGGTGGGAAGTAAATGCTCGAGTCGTTGATGATCTTTTTGACCGCCTTTACGACGTCCATTGCGTTCGCATCGTTCGTCATGTTTATGCCGAACATTATCGATGTGCTGCCATCTGTTTCTGCCTTGACATCATTCGTGCGCGGGCCCGTCTCTATGCGGGCGATGTCCTTGAGGCGCAGGAACGAGCCGTTTTCCGCCGAGCGGACAATGACGTCCTCAAAGTCCTCGACCGTCGCGAGGCGGCCTTCGACTTTGCCGGTGTACTGCTTTTCCTGAGACGCCGGCGCAGGCATCGAGCCGACAGTGCCGGCAGGCGCCTGGATATTCTGCTCAGTTATGGCGCGCTGCACGTCTGACACCGTGATGCCGAGCTCCGCCATGCGGTCAGGATTGAGCCAAATGCGCATCGCGTAGTCAGGGCCGTACACGGAAACGTCGCCGACGCCCTTGACGCGCTTTATCTGGTCTATGAAGTAAATATCCGCGTAGTTTTTGAGGTATTCCTCTGAGTAGGTGCCGTCTGGCGACGAAAGCGAGCCGACGAGCACCATGTCCGGTGAAGATTTTTTCGTCGTGACGCCGTACGTCTGGACATCTGTCGGCAAGCTCGCCGTCGCGATGGAGACGTTGTTCTGCGTCTTGACGGAGTCCATATCGGCATCCGTGTCGAGCGTGAACACGACGGACAGACTGTACTGGCCCGTGCTCGACGAATGCGACGACATGTAGTCCATGCCCTGCGTGCCGTTGACTTCCTTCTCTATGATCTGCGCGACCGTCTCATTGACGACGGACGCATTCGCGCCGACATACGTCGTCGAGACATCGATCGTCGGCGGCGAGATCTGCGGGTACTGCGCTATCGGCAGGGAAAATCCCGCGAGCGTGCCGAGTATGAGGAGCATCAAAGCTATGACGATTGCAAATACCGGCCTGTGTATGAAAAATCGTGACAAAGCTCACCGCCCCCTTACTTCGCTGTTCCGCCGAGTGAGCTTGATGTAGCGGAGTTTGTATCAGCAGAGCCCATTGTCGCCTTCTCGGTCTCGTTGCTGAACGTGAAGCCCATCTGATCGCCCGTGACCTCCGTGACGCTGAGGTCCATGCCGGCCTGGAGCTTCGTGAGGCCCTCGACGACGACGTTGTCGCCAGCCGAGACGCCCTTCGTGATGATGTAGTAGCTGCCGACCTTCTCGCCGAGCGTGACAGGCGCGACCTTCGACTTGCCGTCCTCGCCAACAACAATGACAAACGCCGCATCAAGCACCTGCTGTATCGCGCGCTGCGGCACGAGTATCGCATTCGGCACCGTCTCGCCGCTGAGCTTGACGCGTGCGAACATGCCCGGGAGCAGTATGCCCCGTGGATTTGGGAAAAGCGCCTTGACAGCGAGCGTGCCCGTGCCCTCTGAGAGCGCACGGTCCGCCTGCACGAGCTTGCCGCTCAATGGATACTCCCTGCCATCGGAAAGCGTGATTGTGACGATGGCGTTGTCTGCCGAGCCGCTGTTGAGCTCATGGAGGTGCAGGAACTTCAAATATTCCGTCTCGGAAATGCTGAACTGCACATAGACAGGATCGACGGAGCCGACCGTCATGAGCACGGTCTGGCCCGCATTCGCGTACGTGCCGACAGACACGTCGTTCACGTCGACGCGCCCGTCCATCGGCGAGTAGACGACCGTATCGTCGAGATCTTCCTGCGCTTTTTTGAGCAGTGCCGCATTCGCGTCCACGAGTGCCTGATACTGTCTCACCTGCGCGCGCTGCGTCGTCACTGTCTGCTCAGCGATTGCCGCCGACGCGAGCAGCGACTCATCACGCTGCAAATCTATGATGGCGTTGTTGAGCGTTGCCTCCGACTGCGCGAGATTTGCCTGCGCCGTCAGCACTGCCGACTCATATTTTCGAGAGTCTATCTTGTAAAGCGGCTGACCCTCCCTGACGAACTGGCCGCCCTCTACGTATTTCTCCATGATTGTGCCGGAGACGCGCGGCAGCACCTTGACCTCCTGCAGGCCCTTTATCTGGCCGGCGTAGTCGCTAGAAAGCGGCGTATTCTGCTGTATCGCGTACATCGCTTTTACCTGCGTTGCCTGCTGCTGCACTTGTGCACTTTTATTGCCACAGCCCCCGAGGAATATCCCTGCCGCGAGGAGCCCGCCTATCGCAAGCGAAAGCATCCTATGCCTTTTGAATGAAAACAAAATAAGAAGCCCCCTTCAAAGGAATCGTATTAACTCATTAATAATATAGGAATACTGACTAGAGTTGAACGACTTTCTTCATCATGCTTCCTATAAACCGAATGAATTTGAATGAAAATAGTAAACATCTATTTACTATTTTCGCTTTATATTATATTATTGTTTGTGAAAAGTCAAGAAATTCATCGCTTTGTAGCACATTCAAATAAAGGCTTGGTGACAAATCAAATGGCAGAAATCGCAAAAGGAAACAAAGTCGAAGAAAAGGACATGGCCGCCGCGCTCATGGAGCTCGCCATAACAATTCACAGAGTATTTTTCAAACGCACGCCGACGCCGCTGCCCATAAATCAATTTTCTGTGCTCTGCGCGCTTTACGACGAGGGAACGCTCGGCATGCATGAGCTCGCTGACCTCCTCATGATGTCAAAGCAGCAGCTCACAACGATCGTCGAAAAGCTTGTGAAGCTCGGCTACGTCAAAAAAACGGAAAGAGAAAACGACCACCGCTATATCGACATCGACATGACAGAGGCAGGGAAGACATTCGCCGAGGACTTCAAGGCAAAGCTCCGAGAGCACATGAAAGAGCAATTCACTCATCTCACGCTCGCTGACCACGACACGATCATGGCATCGACTGCGACGCTCATGAAAGTGCTCGCGCACATGAACGCGACGCGTGAGCATGACGGAAAATGAGTCCCGCGTGACAAAATCATCGCAACGCAAAAATGCCGCCCACAGTTTTTGTGAGCGGCATTTTTTATGCCTGTTATTCTATTCGCATCAAGTCAATGCATCTACTCGTCCGTCGCGTCGTCGCTCCCATTTCCATTGTCGTACATCGCCGCGATGACTGCCGCGAGCCTTTTGCGCTCTCTCTGCGATGGGACATGGCCAAAAATCTTGTACGAGCCGCTTTTGATGAAATCATCGAGCTCGGGCACGCGCGCCTGCCGCTCGTATGGCCTCTCGTGACGGAGCAGGAAATCGAGCGTCACATGAAAATAATCGGCGATGCGCGTCATCGTCTCCTGATCGGGCTCGCGCTGGCCGAGCTCGTAGCGGTTGTACGTCGGCTGACTGATGTGGAGCGCCGACGCGAGGTCCTGCTGCGTCATGCCCTCTTTTTCACGCAGATAGCGCAGTCTGTTCTTTGCGATGACTCATCGCCTCCATTTCCATTCTGAGAGTTGCGTACGTTATGATTTTGCTGTGCTGATGATAGCGAGGAATAAAAATTTTTTCAGAGCGCTGAGCCAATGCCAATGCCAATGCCAATGCCATTGGCATTGGCGAAACCCGTAGGGTGGCGAACAACCAACGTAAATTAGCAAGCGTCTGTAAAGACATAGCAGCGGTCGAAAGACCGCTGTCATACGAAGACGATGTGTCATAGTGAGCCATTAAGCGAAGAAAAAATTTTTATTCAAAGCCTTGCCATTTTAAAGTCAATTATGTAAAAATCACGACTTGCTGTGTTTCTTTATGAAATTGCCGATGCGTTTCAGTGCCTCGTCTATCTGGTCGAGCGACGTCGCGTACGAGCAACGCACATAGCCCTCGCCGCACTCGCCGAACGCGTTGCCCGGCACGAGCGCCACATGCTCGCTCTTGAGTAAGCCCTCAGCGAACTCATTGCTCGTGAGTCCCGTCGATGTGATGTCGGGGAAAATGTAGAACGCGCCCTTCGGCTCGAAGCATTTGAGTCCAAGCTTCGTAAGCCCGTCGTATATGAACGAGCGGCGGCGGTCGTACTCCGTGACCATTTTCCTCATGTATTTGTCACCTCGGCGGAGCGCCTCGACGGCTGCGACCTGCGCCGTGATGGGCGAGCAAAGTATCGTGTACTGATGTATCTTCGTCATCGCCGCTATGACCTCGGGCGCGCCGAGCGCATAGCCGATGCGCCAGCCTGTCATGGCGTACGCCTTTGAAAATCCATTCAAAAGTATCGTGCGCTCCTTCATGTGCGGCAGCGACGCGAAGCAGACGTGCTCTTCGTCGCCGTACGTGAGGTCGCCGTATATCTCATCAGAAATGACGATGAGGTCATGCTCCTCAGCGAACTTCGCAATCTTTAGAAGGTCGTCGCGCGTCATGATGGCACCCGTCGGGTTATTCGGGTAGCCGATGATGAGCGCCTTCGTCTTCGGCGTGAGATGTGCCAATAGATCGGCAGGCGTGATGCGGAACTCATTCTCGATGCGCGCCGGCACGGGCACAGGCACACCGCCCGCGAGCGCCGTGCACGCGTTGTACGAGACATAGCACGGCTCAGGGATCAGCACCTCGTCGCCCGGCGCGACGATGGCACGAAGCGCGATGTCCATTGCCTCGCTGACGCCGACCGTCACGAGCACGTCCGTCTTCGCGTCATACTTCATGCCGTAGCGTTCATCGTATTTTTTCACGATCTCCTCGCGCAGCTCTAGTAATCCGCGATTTGCCGTGTACGACGTGTAGCCCTGCTCGAGCCCGTAGACGCACGACTCGCGTATCGTCCACGGCGTCACGAAGTCCGGCTCGCCGACGCCAAGCGATATGACATCGTCCATCTCTGCGGCGATGTCAAAAAATTTTCTGATGCCGGACGGCGCGATTTTCGTCACGGTCGGCGACAGTCTCTCGCTCCACCCTCTCATGGCGTCACCACCAATCTATGATCCTGCTCGCGGCTGCCGACGAGCATGCCGTCTTTCTTGTACGGCTTCAGCATGAAATGGCTCCTCGTCGACACGACGCCGTCAATCGTCGCCAGACGCGTCGCGATGAAGTCCGCAATCTCATTGAGCGACTCACCGACGACCGTCACGAGGAGATCAAACCCGCCGCTCATGAGCGACACGGAGCGCACCTCGTCGAACCGTGCCACACGCGCAGCGATTGCGTCAAATCCGACCTCGCGCTGCGGCGTCAGATTGACCTCGATGACGGCCGTCACCGTATTGCGTCCCGCCTTGTTCCAGTCGATGACCGTATTGTAGCCGAGTATGATGCCGTCCTTCTCGAGATTTTTTATGTCCTTGTCGACCTCGTACTCGCTGCGCCTCAGTATCGACGCCACCTCGCTCACGGGGCGGCGCGCGTCATGTTCCAAAAGCTCCAAAAGTTCCTTCATTCGATGCATCTCCTTGTCCATATTTTAAATTATTCTCGTCATGCTTCAATCATACTTCCATACTTCAATTAATCAGCGTTTTCTTATTGCATATTCTCTTCTAATTATATAAAATAAATAACAACGATATTAGAAACAATACGCACAATAATAATTATTGTACATATTGACCCGATTAAAGGCAAGAATATTTTTGAGTAAACGCTGAAATAATCAGTGTTGCTTTAAGACAAGGGAGAGATGAGATTATGCTCATTGGCAATATGAGCGCCGAAAACGAGTTCGTGTCGCACCCCGCAGCCATACAGCGCGCGCTCGAGTACCTGAAGTCGCACGATTTCACGAAGATGAAGGATGGCCGCTACGAGATAGAGGGCGACAAGCTCTACGTCAATGTCGAGCGCTATGAGACGACGTCGACGGAGACGATTTACCCCGAAGTGCATCGCCGCTACATCGACCTGCAGTACGTCGTCGAGGGCGAGGAATTCCTCGGCTGGTGCCCGCTGAGCCCTGACCTCAAAGTCCACACGCCGTACGACGCGGAGAAAGACATCGAGTTTTTCGAGGAGCTCATGCCCGACAGCAACTTCCCGCTCGCGGCAGGCGGCTTTGCCATTCTCTCACCGAAGGACGTCCACAGGTCTCATATCTCAATCGAAGGAAATACGTCGCACGTCACGAAAGTCGTCGCGAAAATTTCCGTTGACCTGCTGAAAAAATAAACAGCCATATAATTTTTCATTTTATGAGTTTGTAAAATTATTGGGAATGTTTCGTCACCCCACCACCATGTGAACCCTCTCCGGCCCCTGCGGGGCCACCTCCCCCAAAGTGGGAGGCAAAGAACGAGCGTCTGAAGCTCAAAACCTTACAGGAAATAAGAGATTTCACGCTTTCATCAGTCGATTGTTTGGCTAGCGTAAATAATCTCAAAATTTGTGGAGCCAGCCTCCCCCTTTGGGGGAGGTGCCGAGCGAATGCGAGGCGGAGAGGGTTTATCACATACGATAAATTTCACAAGCCCAAACTTCAATCGTTGCTCTAAAAATTACAGGAGGCGCAAGATGACAGTCAGAAGACTATTCGTGGAAAAGCGTCAGGGATTTTTCGACATCCCCGCGCAGCAACTCACCGCCGACCTCATCGAGACATTTCATCTCGTCGATTTGAGGGCCGCACGTCTCATCATCCGCTACGACATAGAGGGACTCTCGGACGAGGAATACCGCGCCGTGCGCGACGTCGTTTTCTCAGAGCCGCCCGTCGATGTCGTCTACGAGGAGACGCTGCCGCCGTTCAAAGACTCACACGTTTTCGCTATTGAGCCGCTGCCGGGCCAGTTCGACCAGCGCGCGGACTCTGCGGCTCAGTGCGTGCAGCTCGTCACGCAGAAAGACCGCCCGACGATTCGCACGGCGACGGTCGTCGTGCTCGTCGGCGACGTGCCGGATGACGCCGTTGAGAAAATAAAAGAATACCTCATCAATCCCGTCGAGTGCCGCGAGGCGAGCGCCATGAAGCCCGCAACGCTCGAGATGAAGCTCGAGGAACCCGCCGACGTCGAGACGATAAGCGGATTTACATCGATGAGCGAGGATGAACTGCGGCGCATGCACGAGGCGCGCGGGTTTGCGATGAGCTTTGAGGACCTCGCCTTCTGTCAGAAATATTTCCAGAGCGAAGAGCGCCGCGACCCGACCATCACGGAGCTCCGCGTGCTCGACACGTATTGGTCAGACCACTGCCGCCACACGACATTCACGACGGCCATAGACGTCGTCGACATAGAGGGCGGCTACTTCGCGCCGCTCTTCAAAAAGGCGTACGACCTCTACCTCGCCGACCGCGCTGAGATATACGGCAATGAGAACCGCGACGTCACGCTCATGGACATCGCGGTCATCGGCATGAAGGCGCTCAGAAAAGCGGGCAAGCTCGACGACCTCGACGCATCAGACGAGGTCAATGCCTGCTCCATCGTCATAAAGGCGGAGCACGACGGCGAGCCCGAGGACTGGCTCGTCATGTTCAAAAACGAGACGCACAACCATCCGACAGAGATAGAACCGTTCGGCGGCGCGGCAACGTGCCTCGGCGGCGCGATACGCGACCCGCTCTCCGGCCGCTCGTACGTCTATCAGGCCATGCGTCTCACGGGTGCGGCTGACCCGCGCCGCCCCGTCCGCGACACGCTCAAAGGAAAGCTCCCGCAGAAGAAAATCACGCAGCAGGCGGCGGCAGGCTACAGCTCATACGGCAATCAGATTGGCCTTGCGACGGGACAAGTCACGGAGGTCTACCACCCGGGCTACATGGCAAAACGCATGGAGATTGGCGCCGTCATTGCGGCGGCGCCGAAAGAAAACGTCGTGCGCGAGGCACCAGTGCCGGGCGACATCGTGCTGCTCATCGGCGGGCGCACGGGACGCGACGGCATCGGCGGCGCGACAGGCTCGTCGAAGGAGCACACGATTGACTCGCTCGCGACGTGCGGCGCAGAGGTGCAGAAAGGCAATCCGCCGACGGAGCGCAAGATACAGCGCCTGTTCCGTCGCCCCGAGGTCGCAAAGAAAATCAAGCGTTGCAACGATTTCGGCGCGGGTGGCGTCGCTGTCGCCATCGGCGAGCTCACGGACGGCCTCTATATCAATCTCGACGCCGTGCCGAAAAAATACGAAGGACTCGACGGCACGGAGCTTGCGATTTCCGAGTCTCAGGAGCGTATGGCCGTCGTCGTCGCGCCAAACGACGTGCGCACATTCATGGCGACCGCCGACGAGGAAAATCTCGAGGCCACGATTGTCGCGAAGGTCACGGACTCCGGCCGCCTCGTCATGAATTGGCGCGGCAACAAAATCGTTGACATCAGCCGCGCATTTCTCGACACGAACGGCGTGAAGCAGCACGTGCACGTGAAAATCGCGCAGCCAACGGCGCAGCATCGCTACATGCACCAGATACCGCCCGCCGTCAAAAAAGAAGAGCCCAGCCTCATGAAAGCATGGCTCGCGGATTTAGCGGATTTGAACGTCTGCTCGGAGAAAGGACTCGGCGACCGCTTCGACTCGACGATTGGCGCGGGTACCGTCATTTTGCCGTACGGCGGCAAAAATCAGCTGACGCCGCAGGAGGGCATGGTCGCAAAGATTCCGATGATGCACGGCAACTCAGCGACGGCAACGGCGATGACATTCGGACTCAATCCGTACATGATGGAGTGGAGCCCGTTCCACGGCGCAGTCTACTCCGTCGTCGAGGCCGCAGCGAAAATCGTCGCGCTCGGCGGCCACGCCGACAAGATTCGCCTGACACTGCAGGAATATTTCGAGAGCCTCGGCACGGACCCACGGAAATGGGGCAAGCCATTCGCGGCGCTCTTAGGCGCTCTGTGGGCACAACACGAGCTCGAGATACCGGCCATCGGCGGCAAGGACTCCATGTCCGGCACGTTCATGGACATGCACGTGCCGCCGACACTCGCCGCGTTCGCCGTGGCCGTGATGCCTGCAAAGCGCGCTGTCTCCGCCGAGTTCAAATTCCCCGGCAGCAAAGTCTACGTCGTCCCCGTCAAAAAGGACGCGAGCGACATGCCGAATTTCCGCCAGATGCGCAAAAATTTCGCGCAAATATCGCTGCTCATGGCGCGCCGCAAAGTGCTCGCCGCAGCGACCGTGCGAATCGGCGGATTGGCGGCCACGATATCAAAGATGTGCCTTGGCAACAATGTCGGCTTCACATTTACGACCGTGCCGCACGACGATGACCTCTTCACGCCGGACTACGGCACCATCATACTCGAAGTGCCGAGCGTCACGCCCGTGGAGGATGAGCTCGAGGGCACAGGCTACTACGAGCTCGGGCGCACGACGGCGGTGCCAAGCATCGTCTGCGGGCAGACCGTCGTGACGCTCGCCGACGCGAAGGACGCATGGAGCGGCACGCTCGAGAAAATATTCCCGACGGACGCGAAGGCACAGGGCGTTGCGCCGCAGGCCATCATCTACAGCGGCGGACCGAAAATCACCGCGCAGTTCCACTACGCGAAGCCGCGCGTGTTCATCCCCGTGTTCCCGGGCACGAACTGCGAGTACGACTCTGCGCGCGCATTCGAGAAAGCGGGCGCTGTCGTCGACACGCTCGTCATCAGAAACTTGACAGCGGACGCCATAAAGGACACCATCACGGCGCTCGTCAACGGCATAAAATCATCGCAGATCATCATGTTGCCGGGCGGCTTCTCCGCAGGCGACGAGCCAGACGGCTCTGGCAAATTCATCGCCGCGATGTTCCGCAATCCGCGCATCAAGGAAGCCATCATGACGCACCTTCGCATGCGCGACGGCCTCATGCTCGGAATATGCAACGGCTTCCAAGCACTTTTGAAGCTCGGCCTCGTGCCGTACGGCGAGATACGCGACCTCACGGACTCGTCGCCGACGCTGTCATTCAACACGATTGGCCGCCACATGTCGACGATGGTGCAGACGAAAGTCGTCTCAAATCTCTCGCCGTGGCTCATGGGTGTCGAACCGGGCAGCCTTCACACCATCGCGATTTCTCATGGCGAAGGCCGCTTCGTCGCCGACAAAGAGATCGTCGCAAAGCTCAGAGTGCGCGGCCAGATTGCCACGCAATACGTCGACCCCGTCGGCAATCCGACGATGGACATGCCGTACAACCCGAACGGCTCCGTCTTCGCCGTCGAGGGCATCACGAGCCCGGACGGCAGAGTACTCGGCAAGATGGGCCACTCGGAGCGCATCGGCGAAAGCGTCTCCATCAACGTGCCCGGCGACAAAGACCAGCACATTTTCGAATCCGGCGTAAAATATTTCGCATAAAATTTCATAATCGAATCCAAAAGGGACATGCCGATTTTGACAGCATGTCCCTTTTATTATTCAAATTCAGTCCGCTACTATGCTACCCTCTCCGCCTCGCTGCGCTCGGCACCTCCCCCAGAGGGGGGAGGCTTGTGGTGTTTGAGGAATTTTCGTTTATTGTGGTGTCGCTAAGACGTGTAGGTTTATTATTCAAATTCAAATACAAACTACGCGCCCTTTTCACATCCGAATTTTATTTTTCAATGCCGCACACGGCGTAGGCCGACATGCCCTCACCGCTGCCCGTGAATCCGAGGCGCTCCTCCGTCGTCGCTTTCACGTTTACTTGGTCCGCCGCGACATTCAGTGTCTCCGCGATGTTGTCCCTCATCTTTTCGATATACGGCGCGAGCTTTGGCGCCTGCGCGACGATCGTCGCATCGACATTGCCAATCTCGTACCCCTTTTCGCGAACGAACCTCGCCACCTCGGCCAAAAGCACGCGGCTGTCCGCGCCTTCCCATTTGTCATCCGTGTCGGGGAAATGGCGACCGATGTCGCCGAGCGCCGCCGCACCCAAAAGCGCGTCAGCTATCGCGTGGAGCAGCACGTCCGCGTCCGAGTGACCGAGGAGCCCACGCTCATGCGGCACATCGACGCCGCCGAGGATGAGCCGCCGCCCTTCGACGAGACGATGAACATCATATCCCATGCCAAACCGTGTCATTTGCGCATCTCCTTTTCTACTTTCTGCCTCAGCGTTATTGCCTTCTCTGCGAGCTTCACCATCAGCGTCTCTATGCCGTCCTTTGCCTTGCCGATTGCCTCATCGCGGAGCATCGCCTCGGCCATCAGTATGTCCTCAGGGCTCGTCACCTTGATGTTCCTGTACGTCCCCTCGACGACGCGCACGGGATGACCCATGCGCTCGACGAGCGACGCATCATCCGTGCCGACGAAGCCATCCTGCATCGCGCGAAGATACGCCTCCATGATGACGCCGCGCGAAAATCCCTGCGGCGTCTGCACCTCCCAAAGCGTCGAGCGGTCGGGCGTGTCCTCGACGACGCCATCAGCCGACACGCGCTTTATCGTGTTCTTCGCCTTCACCGCCGCTATGGCCGCGCCGCTTTTCTGCGCCTCCGCAATGACACTCTCTATGACGCTTTTCGTCACGAGCGGGCGCGCCGCGTCGTGCACCAGTATCGTGTCTGCATCCTCCGAGACAGCTTTCAGCGCGTTCGCAACAGACATCTGACGCTCCGAGCCGCCCGCGACGACCTTCACCGCTGGCAGTCCTGGGATTTTCGACAGCGACCAGCGAATGAACGCCACCTCATCGGCGCCCACCGCCACCACGATTTCACCGACGCCCTCTATGCCTGCGAACCTCATGACCGTCCTGAAAAGCATCGGCTTGCCCGCCAGCTCCAAAAATGCCTTGTTGATGCCCGCCTTCATGCGCGTGCCCTTCCCCGCCGCCGGTATAATCACAGAAACCATGAAACATCCACCTTGCCCTTCCATTTTTATGATACAGTATATCATTTTATGCGAGAAAAAACATTCACCTATAACCGAATGACTAAGAATGCGTTTCACGACGCAGCTTCGGCCGCAAGCGTGAATGCTGGCCGCATGTATTCGATAGATACGTTTGTGATGTGATATTTTTTTGCGAGCCGCTCCCAATTTTGCATGATAATATGCGACATTTCCTTGATGATGCGTTCCGCTTCCCCTCGCGCAATGTCATAAAACGGCGCTGTCTCCACAGCCGACTCAAGCGACATGTTCGCGGAGTCGTATGTGATATTAAGCGACAGCTCATCACCATAGGGGACTGGATTGACATCATACAGCGGCGACAAATGCCAGCCATCTTTCAACAATATGAAGCCGTGATTGCGCAAGTGGTCGTCCGTATTTGAAATCAGCAAATTGAAAACAAGCCGTTTCCAAAGCTCTGTTTCCGATTCTTTCGGGTCAGCACCGTGCTGCACAACAAAATCAAGCAAATCGAGATAAGACGCATCGCGCTCATTGTCACGCTTGTCGAGCATCGTCATTCCCGAAGCGAAATGAATACGGCGCATGTCCTCGCGATCGAACCGCTTGACCAAAAATGTTGAGCCGCGCTTCGAAAACGCGACGCATTTCGCTGGCGGCACATTGAGGCCGCACAGCGCCGCAAGCTCGTGCGCAACCATTTCCCACGCTCCGATATCAACATCATCATGACGCGAGGGAAATTTTGCAATCCACAGCGAGCCGTCCACGGCCTTCACCGTCGCTTTCGGTCGTGCTCCGCCAAGCGACGAGCCAGGCGCCAATATGAGCGCGAGCCAATGGCTGTCGCGTTGCTCGTCATCATTCTCCAAATGATGCGCCGCATCCTCAAGCTCACGAAGCTTCACCCACGGCGGAGCGGCAATAGTCGTATCATTCGAGAGAAATGGCCCATCCGGAGAAAGCGCCAGCCGCAGTGCGCCCATGCGCCCCTCATCATAAACGCCGAGCAGATAATCGCTTTCAAACAATTTTTTAGGCTTCTCGCCTGCCGCCCGTGCTCGCAAAACCTCCCGCTTTTTCATCAAAAGGCGTCCCCAACGGTCCGGCGACGCATCCTGAAACATGCCGAACATTTCCTCTGTCGGTAAATACTGGCGCCCTGCGTAAAACGCGAGATGAGGGTCTAGCATGACACGTTCTTCTCTGAGAAACGATGCAGCGAACGAAAACGCATACACTTCACGCGCACGTTCCCTTCCGACATACAGTATGCCCAACGGCGCAGGATGCTCACCGCCTATGAATGCGTAGATTTTTCGTTCACTGTCGCTCACCACGTCATGTCCTCCTTTTGTTTCGGCGCACGCTGACGCACAGGGAGCTCCAAATCCTGCATCGTGCGCCCGACGACATCGTCCTTGCAGACGAGCGTGAGGTCCTTGTCCATGCCGCCCAATGCGTGCATCACAGCAGCATAAGCACCAATGGATACGGACGGACTGCCCTTTTCGATATTCCAAATCGTCGTGCGGCTGACGTGTGCCCTTTCCGCAACGAGCTCCACAGGAAGTTTGCGGCGCAGACGCGCGAGTTTTATCTGATGTCCCATTTGCTCAATGTACTCGACACTTGAGCGCATGAGCCGAGGCTCACGTTTTGGCATAACTTCGCCTCCCTAATGAAAACGATAACTATGAATCATTTAACAACAGCCGTATTAACATCCATAAAATAAAACCTTAACTGAATTATTGTTTATTTTTATAAACATTATACCATTCCCTTGCTTACATTTGCAATGAATCTGCCACAGCCATATAGAAAAAGCGGCAGGATAATTATCCCACCGCCGAAACATATGAGACTTCACCCATAACTGCGGGTAACCCAGCACACAAAAAAGCGGGCAACAGGATTTTTCATCATCCTGTCACCCGCGTTTTTATTTTGTTTTCTTCGCTGAAATTTTCTCGGCGTCTTGTTTTCATTTCGCCACGCGTGTTGGCTTCGCAAAAATCATGCGGCCTGCTGCTGTCTGGAGCGCGCTCGTGACTTCTACGTTAATTGTATCGTTGAGGTAGCGATGGCCGTTCTCGACGACAATCATGGTGCCATCGTCGAGGTAGCCGACGCCCTGTCCCTGCTCTTTGCCGTCTTTGACGATGGTCACGATCATGGACTCACCGGGCAGGACGACAGGCTTCACGGCATTCGCGAGCTCGTTGATATTGAGCACGGGCACGCCGCGCAGCTGCGAGACTTTGTTGAGGTTGTAGTCGTTCGTGATGATTTTGCCGTGGACGAGCTGGCCGAGCCTCACGAGCTTCGAGTCGACTTCAGCGATGTCGTCGAAGTCTTGGTTCGTGATTTCGACGGGCATTTTCGACTCCGTTCGTATTTTCTGGAGTATGTCGAGTCCGCGCCGCCCGCGCGTCCTTTTCAGCACGTCGGAAGAGTCCGCAATGTGCTGGAGCTCCTCAAGCACGAACACAGGAATGAGCAGTGTCCCCTCGATGAAGTTCGTCTCGATGATGTCGGCTATGCGGCCATCGATGATGACGCTCGTGTCGAGCAGCTTGTACGCTTTCGCCTCGGGCGCAGCCTTTCCCGCTACCGTCGCCGCTGTCTGCGGCTCCGGTTGGGCGGCCTGTGCCTCCGCCTCGGCTTTTTGCGCTTCTTCCTGTGCCTTTCGCTGCGCCTTTTCCTCGCGGGCCTCTTCGCGCGCCCTGAGTGCCTCGCGCAGAAGCTTCGGCACGAAGTCAAACATGCCGACGATGTCCTCGCGCTTCTTTATGGTGATGCGTATGCCCATGTAGCCAAAAACGATGCTGAATATGATAGGTATGTAGTTGCCGACGATTGGCAGGCGCGAGAACGCCGTGCCGAGGAGGGCAGCGATTATGAGTCCGATGGATAGGCCGACGACACCCGCGATGATGTCGTGGATGGGCATTTTGTTGAGCTGCAGCTCGACCCATGAAGAGAGCCTCTTTATCGTGCGAATGAGATACGGCGCCGTGAGCGAGCCTATGCCGACGCCGATGATAACACCGATGACGATGCAGAGCGCATTCATGAGCGTCAGGCGGAAAATCCCCATGTCCATTTTGAGTATCTCCGTGCCGATGAACATCGTTATCACGGGGCTCGCGATGTGCATGAGTGTCGCTCCCGCTATCGCCATGAATACGGTAATGAAAAATCTAAGCACTTTGTCAAGCATTTTGTTCACCTCCTTTCATCAAAAATTAATCGTCCGCTGACAAAAAAGCGGACAGATTCATGATACAGAATCCATCCGCTTTTGTCAAACATACATCCTCGGTGCTAAATGCTAGATGCTAAGCGTCAAGCGCTGCAACATACAAAATTTACGATTGCACAGATGAAATGATTCGCAGCATGATGTGCAATCGTTCTTTGTGTCAATGCTTGTAACCATTGCGAGCAAGGATGCCCACGATCCATCTCTCGACCTCGTCCGGCGTCTTGTCGCACGCGTAGACAAGCTCGGAGACGAGTATCTGCTTGGCGAGGTCAAGAAGTCTTCTCTCGCCGCTCGATATTTTTCTGAGTCTGTCCTGCAGGAAAAGATTACGCGCGACTGCCGCCACATCGCAGATATCGCCTGACTTCATGCGTGTGAGATTAGCATGAAATCTCTTGTTCCAGCTCCCAGCCACGCGCTCCGGCTTTTCCTCAAGCACGTCTTTTACCTGCTCGACACCTTCCTCGTCGATGATGTCCCGTAGGCCAATGTTGTCGGCATTGTCCATCGGTATCATGACTTTCATGTTGCCGAGAGGCATTTTCAGCACGTAGTAGGAACGGTCCTCGCCCAGCACTTCGCACTCCTCGATGCCGGCAATCTCTCCCGCGCCGTGCATCGGGTACACGACCCTGTCGCCAATCTGCAGCAAACGCACACCTCCTCCGGCACTGGCTTCATCGCCGCCAAACGCACAGTGGCAAAGCTCCAGCGCAAAATCCGAAATGAATGATACTCCGAGCAAACAATGAACATTAAGCTCGTCTTATAAAGATTATATCATACAATCTTTTAAATGTAAATTATTTATATTAGCATTATGAGGTGTCATTGTCAATGGCAAAACAGACAAATATTATTTTGATTTGTTGGTTTTTTCTAAAAATAGACAAAAGAGACAAATAATTGTATGATTGAGGTGGTAATGTTGCAGATGAAAATTTTAGTTTAAGCCATTGATGCTGATGGCTTAAATCACCCCACCACCGCGCAAGCGCGGTCCCCCGCCCCTCAATGGGCGGACTAAAACCGCTAAGGCGCCAATTCTGCCATTGCCCCAGTAGTTAACCTAAAGCGTACCAATTTCTCATGACATATATTTTGCCACCATCAAAGAGGAATGTTTTATGCCGAACGACAAGGACTATATAAAGGACAACAAACTCATAAAGGAAAATGAGGGGCTGAGCGCGAAAAGCAAGCGGCGGCTCTCGAACGCGAAGTCTGAAAACACGATAAAGGCGTACGACGCGGACTGGCGCGACTTCGTGGACTGGTGCACGTATCACGACATGGAGTCTCTGCCGACGACGCCCGAGACAATCGTGAACTACATCTCGGACCTCGCCGACAACGCGAAGGCGAACACGATAGCGCGGCGCGTGACGGCCATATCGGAGAACCACATCGCCGCGGGCTACGACAGGGATGAAAATCCTGCGAAGAGCGGTCTCGTGCGCGCGACGATTGCTTCGATACGGCGCGAGAAGGGGACGTTCCAGCGCGGCAAGGCGCCTATACTCATGGATACGCTCTCGCTCCTCGCGGATGTGCTCGATGGCGACGACCTCGTGTCCATCCGCGACCGCGCGCTCATACTGTTGGGATTCGCGGGCGCATTCAGACGCTCGGAGCTCGTCGCCGTGCGCGTCGAGGACCTCACGTTCATGCAGCAGGGGCTCGTCGTCTTCATCCCGCACGCGAAGGGCGATCAGCTTGGCAAAGGCAGCACGATTGCCATACCGTACGCGCCCGACCCGAAAATCTGCGCCGTGCGCGCCGTGAAAAAATGGCTCGACGCTTCGCGCATCGAGTCGGGGCCACTTTTCCGCCCGTTCAAAAAAAATGATGAGCTACGCGACCGTGGCCTCTCCGATAAATCTGTCGCGCTCATCGTCAAAAAATACGTCGAGCTCGCGGGACTCGACCCGCGCGAATTTGCGGGGCACAGTCTGCGACGCGGCTTCGCGACGAGCGCGGCACAGCACGACGTCGATACGCTCTCCATCATGCGGCAGACGCGCCACAAGTCCGAGAAAATGGTGCATCGCTACATCGAGCAGGGCAAACTTTTCAAGGACAACCCGCTCAACAAGATGTTTAAAAATGATTAAGCGCATAAACAAAAACGCCAAGGCAGATTTTTCATCAATCCGTCTTGGCGTTTTTTGATTCCGTTTTTATTCGCTGCTCTTGTCGCGCGGCAATGCGAGCTTCAGCGCGTCGACAATCGTTGCAGCAGGATAGAGCTTCATACCTTTTATGCGCACGTCGGCGAGCTGACGCGCGTTTTTTTCTGGCAACACTGCCGATGTGAAGCCTAAGCGCGCGGCCTCTCTGATGCGCTGCTCGGCTTGGCTCACTGCGCGCACCTCGCCCGACAGCCCGACCTCTCCGAACACGATCATTTTGTCGCGCGGCACGCGCGAGGCGAAGCTCGACGCCATCGCAATGCAGAGGCCGAGGTCTGCCGCCGGCTCATCGATTTTGATGCCGCCTGCCGCCTTCACGTACACGTCGCAGCTCCCCATCGGGAGCTTTACCCTTTTCTCAAGCACCGCAAGCAAAAGCTGCAGGCGCTTCACATCGACGGCGTCCGTCGTGCGCCGCGCTGGCTGAAACGGCGTCGAGGCGACGAGCGCCTGCACCTCGACGAGGAGCGGGCGCGTGCCCTCGACTGTCGGTATGATGACGGTGCCCGCGTCCGCGCCGCGCTCCGAGAGGAAGAGCTTAGACGCGTCGGGCACATCGACGAGCCCCGTGTCGCGCATCTCGAAAAGGCCAATCTCATTCGTGCTGCCAAAGCGATTTTTCACGGCACGCAACACGCGATACTCAGCATTTTTCTCGCCCTCGAAGAAAAGCACCGTGTCGACGATGTGCTCTAGGACGCGCGGACCCGCGAGCGTGCCGTCCTTCGTCACGTGGCCGACAACGAAAAGGCCAATGCCGTGCGTCTTCGCGATGCGCAGAAGCTCGACGCTCGACTCGCGCACCTGCGAGACACTGCCCGCCGCACTCTCGATGTCGGGGCGGAAAATCGTCTGTATCGAGTCGATGATGAGGAGCTCCGGCTTCACATTCTCGACGTGCACAGCAATCGTGTCGAGATTCGTCTCGCTGACTACGTAGAGATTGTCCGCAATGGCGTCGAGCCTGTCCGCGCGCATTCTCACTTGCCGCGTGCTCTCCTCGCCCGTCACATAGAGCACACGCCGCCCGCCGCGCGCGACGGCCGCGCACGCCCTGAGCATGAGGCTCGACTTGCCGACGCCGGGGTCGCCCGCGATGAGCACCATCGAGCCCGGTATCATGCCGCCGCCTAGCACACGGTCGAGCTCATCGGAGCCCGTCTGAAATCTCGGATAGTCGAGCGTTGTCACGTCGCCGATGGGGCGCGGCGGATGCGCGTCCGTGAGGCCAGAGCGCACCGCGCCGCCTTTGTCCTTCGCCGTGGACACGACCTCCTCGACCATCGTGTTCCACTCGCCGCACGATGGACACTTGCCAAACCATTTCGCCGAATCATATCCGCACTTCTGACAAACAAACATCGTTTTTCGTTTGGATTTCACAATCTATCGCCTCATTATATTTTCATATATGATATGAGAAATTATATAAAAAAATAATGTTGCCATCAAGCCATCAAGCTATCAAGCAACACCATTTTGAATTACACTTTCGAATATTTACTTTTGCTCGTTGACTGTCTCTTTCGCGGGCTCGCCTTTTTTCACGAATTCGAGCTCGCCATTCGTTTTCTTGATATAAATCGTGTCGCCCGCTTTGAATTTCTTCGCGAGCAGGAGCTCTGCAATCCTGTCCTCGATGCTCCGTTGGATAGCTCTTTTCAGCGGTCGCGCGCCGTATTTGAAATCCGTGCCCTCGTCGATGAGCTTTGCTTTTGCCGCTGGGCTGATGGAGAGCTCGATGCGCTTTTCCGCGAGCCTCTCGCGCACGCTGCCGAGCAGTATGTCCACGATTTTCGCGAGCTCGTTCTTGCCGAGCGGATGGAACACGATTGTCTCATCGATGCGGTTCAAAAATTCCGGCTTGAACGTCTTTTTGACCTCTCCCATGACGAGCTTCTTGACGTCGCGCGCGCGCTCGTCCTTCGTCTCCTCGTGCGTGAAAAATCCCATCGTCGGCGCCTCGTCGCGCAGCATCTGCGCGCCGACGTTGCTCGTCATGATGATGACGGTGTTGCGGAAATCGACCGTGCGGCCTTGGCTGTCCGTGAGCCGCCCGTCCTCGAGCACCTGCAACAATATGTTGAACACGTCGTAATGCGCTTTCTCAATCTCATCGAAGAGCACGATGCTGTACGGCTTCCTTCTGACGGCGTCCGTGAGCTGGCCGCCCTCGTCGTAGCCGACGTAGCCCGGCGCCGCGCCGACGAGCCGCGACACCATGTAGCTTTCCATGTACTCCGACATGTCGAATCTCACGATGCTGTCCTCGCTGCCGAACAGCGCCGCCGCGAGCGTGCGCGCAAGCTCCGTCTTGCCGACGCCCGTAGGCCCGAGGAACAGGAACGAGCCAATCGGCCGCTTCGGGTCTTTGAGTCCTGCGCGCGCACGGCGTATCGCTTTCGACACGGCCGTGACTGCCTCGTCCTGCCCGACGACTCTCTTCGTCAGTAGCTTCTCGAGATTTAAGAGCCTGTCCGACTCCTTCGCGGCAATGCGCTTCACGGGGATGCCCGTCCACTGCCCGACGACCTCGGCGATGTCGTCGGCCTCGACGACGATGTTCGTGTTCTCGCCCTTGTGCCACGCCGCCTTCGCCGCGTCGAGCGACGCTTTTATGCCGCTCTCGTCGTCGCGCAGCTTTGCCGCGCGCTCGTACTCCTGCGCGTTGATGGCCGCCGTCTTCTCGACTCTGATGTCGGCGAGCCGCTTTTCGAGCTCCTTCACGTTGTCGGGCTGCGCCACCGCCTTCATGCGCACCTTCGACGCCGCCTCGTCCATGAGGTCTATCGCCTTGTCCGGCAAAAATCTGTCGGCGATGTACCTGTGCGAAAGCTTCACGGCTGCGTTGACGGCCTCGTCCGTGATGCGCGCGCGATGAAATGCCTCGTATTTGTCGCGGAGCCCCATGAGGATTTTTATCGAATCATCGACCGTCGGCTCTTCGACCATGATTGTCTGAAATCTGCGCGCGAGCGCCTTGTCTTTCTCGAAATATTTTTTGTACTCGTCGAGCGTCGTCGCGCCAATGATTTGTATCTCGCCGCGCGAAAGCGCTGGCTTCAATATGTTCGCCGCGTCGAGCGTGCCCTCGCCCGAGCCCGCGCCGACGAGCGTATGCAGTTCGTCAATGAAAAGTATGACGTCTTTCGCCTTTCGGATTTCGTCGATGATGCCCTTCATGCGCTCCTCGAATTCGCCACGATACTTCGTGCCGGCGACGATGGACGCGGTCGAGAGCATGACGACGCGCTTGTCCTCGAGCATGTATGGGACACTGCCCGACACGATTGATTGCGCGAGTCCCTCGGCGATGGCCGTTTTGCCGACACCCGGCTCGCCGATGAGGATGGGGTTGTTCTTCGTGCGGCGCGACAGTATCTGTATGACGCGCTGTATCTCCTTCTCACGGCCGATGACGGGGTCCATCTTGTCCTGCGCCGCCATCTCATTGAGCGAGCGGCCATATTTATTGAGAAGCGGCGTCTTCACACCCGCGCGCCCGTCACTCCCCGCCGCGCCGCGCTGCTCATCGTCGGGCACAGCCCTGCCGATGAGCTCCATGACTGTGCTCCTCACGAGCTCCTCGTCCGCGCCGAGCGACGTCAGCACACGCGCCGCCACATTCTCGTTCTCGTGCATGATGGCGAGCAATATGTGCTCCGTGCCGATGTAATTATTGTCGAGCGCTCTTGCCTCGTCGAGCGCCATCTGCATCACGCGCTTTGCGTTCGGCGTGTAGTATGGGTTGTCAGACGGCTCATCGTCCTCGTCGCCCACGACGCCTTCCGCGCGCTCGCGTATGGTGTCAAGGTCGAGGCCAATCTCCATCAGCGCGCGCGCCGCCACGCACTCCTCCTCATGAATGAGGCCGAGCAATATGTGCTCCGTGCCTATGAAATTCTGCTCCAGCTCCTGAGCCTCGTACTGCGCATATTTGAGCGCCTTCATCGCTCTGGAGGTAAAAGGGGTATTCATCCTAATCGCTTCCTCACTCCTATAAAGGAAACTCTGATGAATTGCAGTAGGAGTATTGACGAAAGATTTTTTCGTATATCAAGAAGATGTGAAGAAGCGTAGTGGTGCTACGCTGATGAGCATCGACGAAGATATACGGAAAAAGATTCGTCAAGACGACTGCTGCAATAATCCGTGTTCCCTAAAAATCTCTCTTTTATAGAAAACGTGGCCGAATTGTCGATTCCTATTGGCAAATGGCCACGTTTTTTCTTCCATCAATTACTTGTATCCGTCAATACTTTCCTCACGACGGCCGCCCGCTCATGCGAAAGCTCCGTGCCCGCAAGATTTTCATTGCCCGCGAGATTTTTGAGGAAACTCGGCCTGCTCGCAATCAAAAGCTCCGAGAACGTCTCCGGCCTTGGCCCCGTCAAAAGCCCTGAGTCGATGCCGAGGCGCACCTTGCTGATGAGCTCGAGCGTCTCGCCCTCGCCGAGTGACCTCGCGTAGCGGAGTATGCCGTACGCGCGCCAGACCGCGTCCTCTATGCGGTCCTTCGAGTACATGATGAGTGCGTTCCTCGCGCGGCGCTCATGCTCGACGATTTCCGTCACGGCGCTCGTCAGATTGTCGATGAGCCCTTCCTCCGTAAAGCCGAGCGTCATCTGATTTGAGATGGAGAAAATATTGCCGACGGTCTCACTGCCCTCGCCGTACAGCCCGCGCACCGAGAGGCCGAGCTGCTGCGATATGTTTATGATGCTCTGCATGTTGCGCGTGTAGACGAGCCCCGGCAGATGGACGATGACCGTGGCGCGCAGGCCCGTGCCGAGATTCGTCGGGCAGCTCGTGAGATAGCCCATCTTTTCATCGAACGCGATGTCAAGGCGGCTCTCGATGGTGTCATCGATTTTCGACGCGACGGCGTACGGCCTAGCGAGGTCGAGCCCCGGCGCCATGCACTGTATGCGCAGATGGTCCTCCTCGTTCACCATGATGCTCGACGACCTGTCGGCAGCGATGTACGCGCTCCTATACTGCGGCTGCTTTACGAGGTTTCTCGATATGAGCTGCTTTTCGACGAGCACATCGCGCTCGAGCGGCGTGAGTCCCTCGATGCCGACGACGTCAAATTCCTGCCCGACCGCCGACTCCACGTCGCTGAAAACGGACGCCGCACGGTTCTGCACCCCGGCGAGCTCCTTCATGTTCGCGCGGTTCGGGAACGGCAGGCGCGAGAAATTCCGCGCGAGGCGAATGCGGCTGCCGAGCGCCACGTCGCCCATCTTCGATTTGCCGTCAGCTCCGAGCCACGGCAGATGATAGTCCCTGCAAAGATCACTGACCGACATGCTCGTCTGCCTCCTTCCGCGCCTTTTCGCTCGCCGCAATCTTTTTCTCGAGCGCGCGTATCTGATCGCGGTACTCAGCCGCCTTCTCGTATTCCTCAGCCTTCACGGCGTCCTGCAGCCTGCCTTTCAGTATATCGACCTCGCGGCGGTCGACGAGCACGCCGCCCGTGCGCCGAGGTATCTTGCCACTGTGCACGCTCGCACCGTGTATGCGCTTGAGGAGTGGCGTCAGCTGCTCGCGAAACGTGTCATAGCAGACGCTGCAACCGATTTTGCCCGTGTGCGCGAAATCCTCGAACGTCATGCCGCAGTTTGGGCACACGAGCCCCGACATTGGCTCGACCGCAGGCTCCGCCTTTGGCGGCTTGCCGAAAATCCCCTTGAGGAAATCATTGACCGTGAAATTTTTTGCGTCCGGCTGCGGGAAATCGCCGTATCTTGCGGCACATTCCTCGCAGAGATTTTTCTCTATTTTGCCCTCTGGGCTGATTTGCGTAATATGAATCGTTGCCTCGTTTTTGTGGCAGTCATCGCACAGCATTTTACGACATCCTTTCCAGCGTCAAAAGTATCGCATGAAGAAGCGCGACCCTGTCCTCGCCCTCGAGGTTCCTGTACGCCGTGTTTATCACGGGCACCAAAAGCGCCGCCTCGCGATTTGTTATCATCTGATGCTTCAAGAGATACCCAATCATCGAGCGCACCGTCTCTATGGACGTGTTCTCGTCGATTTTGTCCATCATGTCCTGATAGACGAGGTTTTCCGTCGGCACCTGCGATATGCGAATGAAGCCGCCGAGGCCGCGACGCGACTCGACGACAAAGCCCTTCGTCGGCGTGAATCGCGTCGAGAGGACGTAGCTTATCTGCGACGGCGCGCAGTCGATTTTATTCGCAATGTCCGTGCGCCGAAGCTCGACATGCCCGTCGTTTTGCTGCGCAAGCTGTCCGAGTATGTAGCTTTCGATAAGATCCGCGATGTTGCTCATATAAATCACCTTCAACAAATAAATCAACATCAATTTCGATGGCCAACGATTTATTGACCATTTGACTTTTGCCCTTATTATAGACTAAAAGTCAAACTTTTTCAATACAAACTTAAACAAAGACCCTCTCCGGCCCCTACGGGGCTACCTCCCCCAAAGTGGGAGGCATATAACGAGGGCTTTACGCTAAAACTTGGCGATTGAATAAAATGTTTTACGCTTTCGTTAGTCGGTTATTTAGCTAGGATAAAGGTCTAGCACTTTTATGTGTGAATCGATTCAGTTAGAGTAAATAATCTCAGAATCTGTAAATCAAGCCTCCCACTCTGGGGGAGGTGCCGAGCGAATGCGAGGCGGAGAGGGTTAACAATGGCAACGTATTATCAAGCAAAATATTTTTCAATAAAAAAAGAAAAGACCTTTCACTTCATTCAATCGAGTGCTTGAATGAAAAGTGAAAGGTCTTTGTGTCCTACGCAACAAATTTCACGATATTGATGATGACAAACAGCACGACGCCGATGATTGCGCCGACGATGGAGCCATTCATGCGTATCCAGAGGAGGTCGGGCTCGACTTTCTCGTAGACGATTTTGTTGAGCTCCTCGTCCGTGAGACGCGTCATGACTTCGCGCGTCACGATGCCGCTGAGCTCGCGCGCCTCAAGTGCGCTCCTCATCGCGACGTCGTTTATGAGCGCGTCGATGCTCTTTTTGAGCTCTGCGTCATCGTCGAGCATCGCCATCGAGCGCGTCACGACGCTGTCAACGATGCCTCCGAGCACATCGCGGAGCGGCAGGCGATTGTCGTCCGCCGCTTTTTCTCCGACGAGACTTTTCTTTATCTCATCGAGCGTCGATGAAAGCGTCTCGTCTATCGGCATTTTGCGCAGCAGATCGCCGCGGAGCTTTGCAAAGCGTTCCTCCAGTTCCTCATCAGCGGCCAGCTCATCAAACCGCGCATAGAACGCGTCGAGCATGCGTGTCTCTAGCATCGAGTCCTGCGTCGCCGCCTCGTCAAGCACAGCGAGTGCCTCGTCCTGTATGCCCTTCGCGATGTCGTCGAGATTGACGGCGTCGAACGCCTGTGCGAACATGGCGCCGAGCGAGGCGAATATGCCCATACTCTCCATTTTCTTGTCGTATGCGTCCTGCAAAAATCCGCGTATGGCCTCGCGCGTCTCGTCCGTCTCGACACGCGCGCGAATGAACGACGACGCGGACGCGATGATTTCATGGTCACGCCCCGACATGAGCCATGCGCGGAGCTTCGTCATCACGAGCGAAAGCGGCACCGGGAGAAACGTATGGCGAAGCTCTGCCAACCACTCGCGCGCGGGAGCCGTGAAGTCAGCCTGCTCCACGTAGCGGCGCACCATTGTCAGCATCTCAGCCTTTATCATGTCGCGCGTCGTGTCGCTCTTAAGCCACGCGACGAACGGCGTGCGCAGATCATACGATTTCATCAGCGAGAACATTTTTTTGCGCGAGAAAAATTCGCGCTCGATGAGCTGCGTCGCGGCGGCGATGAATTCTGCGCGACGGCGTGGCAATATGGCCGTGTGATACGGAAATCCCAACGGCTTCTCGAAAAGCGCCGTGACAGCGAACCAGTCGGCGACACCGCCGACGAGCGCGGCCTCCGTCGCGAAAAGGAACCCCTCGGCGATAATGCTGTCACGAAACGTCATGCGCAGGATGAGCGCGACGACGAAAAGCGCCGCAGCCAGCGACAGCGTCTTGTCGGCCTTGTTGAAGCTCTTGACCCAATCGACAATGTTCACATGCTCACCCCCTCGACCACAAACATCACGACATAGAGCACCATGCCGACGAGCGCGCCGACGACGGAGCCATTGATGCGTATCATCTGCAGGTCATCATCGACTTTCCCTCGCGCGAAGCTGATGATTTCGTCGTCGCTCATGCGGCCAAGATATTCGTCGACGGTCCGCGGAATGACATCGTGATGCTCGTCTATTAGCTGCGCGAAAAATTTCTTTATCCACACATTAAATCTCTCATGGCTCGACGCGTCAGCTATGAAATCATCGACGAGCGCATCGTATTTCTCGCGCAGTGCGTCGCGCCATCCGCTGTACTCACGCGCGATGGCCTCCGACAGCGTCTTTTTCACGTGAGACTCGAGGTCGATGCCCGTGAGCTTTTCATGCTTCAGCTGCTCTATGGCGCCAATCAGCGCAGGGCTACTCGCAAGCGCCGCGATATGCGTCCGCACACCTTCGTCGAGCCGTTCATAGACGGCGCCCTCGCCATTTTCGAGGCCCGCGAGGAAATCATCGATATATCCGTTCAGCATGTCGAGGAGCTTTTCATCGTTGAGGTCAGCGACGCTGAACACCATTTGGCGCATCGCGCTTTCGCCCTCGTACGCCTCGCGCGCCGTCGTGATATGCGACAAAAGCACCTCCTGCACAGGCGCGTCCATGAGCATCGGGCGCACGAGCGGCGTGAGCGAACCGATAACGAGCGCACGGTTCTCGTCGCTGTTCAGCGCGTCGACGGCACTCTCTATGAGTGGGCGCGTGTCGATGTGCCCGAGCGAATCTTGCACGGGCGCCGCTATCGCCTCTGCCGCCGCCTCGACATCAAAGCCATGCACGGCCTTCGAGAAAAGGATTTCGGCGACGGCCCACAGCCGCTCCCTGCCGCCGCGCTGCTCGATGTATGAGACGAGCATCTTCGAGAAATCCTGCTCGTCTATCGTCTTCATGATGTTCTCGCGGCTCAAAAGGTCATCGGAAATGAAGTCCCTGAGTGCGCCCATGATGCGCACGCGGCTCCGCCGCAATATGTCTGTGCGCCAGCCGATGCCGAGCGGCTTCTCGAAAATCGCCGTGACCGCGAACCAGTCGGCAAGACCGCCGATTGTTGCCGCGATGAATCCATGCGAGACGAGCCCGCTCAAAAATCCGCCGCCCACGGCGTCCCATATCGACGACAGCGCCGCTGCTGCCGCGCAAAAAGCGAGTATCATCGTCGCCATGTATTTGTTGCTGTGCAAACAAAACCGCCCCCTTAATATTGTTTTTTCAACGACACTCCACGCTCCAAAACGGAATGTCACATCACGTCATGAATTTTTTCGTTTATCATATTGTCGTCAAGGCATGAAAATTTTATGATGACTAAAATGATTCTGCAAATATTATAGCACTAAACAACACGAAAAAAGCGCGCCACCCAAATCAAAATTGAAATCAAAACCAATAATGATTTGAGCGACGCGCTCATCAAAATCTGATATGAAATTTATTTCACGAAATCAAATACCGTGTTTTCCATTGCGTCCTTGTCGCAAGTTTTGTCATGAAGCACCTTCGCTCCGCGAAGCGACGAGAGTCCTTTTGGCGCTTTGACGCTGTTCTTCTTCTCGAGCGCGTCGAGCGCAACAAACGGGTCATCGCCTTCCACATCGACGCCGAGCGCATCGAGCACGCTCGCGCTGAATTTGTACGGGCTCGCCGTCGACACGACGACCATCGGCCGCGCGTCGTGCGTCTCATTCATGTACTCATGGGCGACGCCCCACGCGACTGCCGTATGCGTGTCGAGCACGTAACCATTCTCATCGTAAACGCTTTTGATGATGGCCTTCGTCGCGTCGTCGTCGTCACAGCCCGCCCAGAATGTCTCATCAATTTTCGCGAGCACATCGCTCGATACGGTGTAGGAGCCGCCCGCCGCAAGCGCGTCCATGTAGCCGCGCACCGTGTCTGCGTCCGTCACGTGATAGAGCAGGCGCTCGAGGTTGCTCGAAATGAGGATATCCATCGACGGCGAAATCGTCTTGTAGAATTCGCGGTTCTTGTCGTATTTGCCCGTGCGAATGAAATCCGTCAGCACGTTGTTTTTGTTCGACGCGCAGATGAGGCGGCCGACAGGTAGGCCCATGCGCTTTGCATAGTAGCCCGCGAGGATGTTGCCGAAATTGCCCGTCGGCACGGTGTAGTTCACCTCGTCGCCGTTCTTGATTTTCCCTGCGCCAATCATGTCGGCGTACGCGCTGAAATAGTAGACAATCTGCGGCACGAGGCGCCCCCAGTTTATCGAGTTCGCACTCGAGAGCTTCACGTTCGCCGCATCGAGCTTGTCATTGAACGGCTTGTCGCCAAAAATTTTCTTGACGCCGCTCTGCGCATCGTCGAAATTGCCGCGCACGGCCACGACGCTGACATTGCCGCCCGCCTGCGTCACCATCTGGAGCCGCTGTATCGGGCTCACGCCGCCGTCCGGGTAAAACACCATGATTTTTATCTGCTCGGCGTCGGCAAATCCCGCGAGCGCGGCCTTGCCCGTATCGCCCGACGTCGCGACGAGGATGAGTATCTCGCGCTTCTCTCCCGTCTTTTTGAGTGCAACCGACATGAGCTGCGGGAGAAGCTGCAGTGCCATGTCCTTGAATGCGCTCGTCGGGCCATGCCACAGCTCGAGCACCGTGGTGTCGCCGACATCGCGGATAGGCGCGACCTTGTCCGTATCGAATTTTCCGCCGCCGTACGCACGCTCGATACACCCCGATATTTCATCCGTCGTGTAGTCCGCGAGGAAAAGCGACAGCACACGCGCCGCGCGCTCCCTGTAAGTGAGCGGTACGAGTCCCTCTACGAATTCCGCCGTCACATGCGGCATCTCGCACGGCACGAAAAGCCCGCCGTCGGGCGCAATGCCCTTTATGATTGCCTCCGCCGCGTTTACCTCCGCGCTCCTGCCGCGCGTGCTCTTATATTTCATGGGCCACATTCCTTTCATTTGTAAGTTTTTCTGATTTTTTCCGATTCAAATTCAAATCTCGTTCAATATCGCGAAATGTATGTTAAAATTGTATCAAAGAAAACGCTGATTAATTCATTGCATCGGGCGCGAGATTTTCGCGACAGTCGCGCGTGTCGCGCTCACGAGGTCACTCGGCGCCACGATGATTTGCTCGCCGCGCCGCCCCGCGCTGACGGCGATTTTCTCATTCGCCATCGCGCTATCGTCGAGATAGACGGGATACGCCTTTTTCGCGCCGAGCGGTGAGCAGCCGCCGCGAATGTACCCCGTGAGACCAAACACTTCCTTGAGGTGCACCATCTCGACGCGCTTGTTGCCGCTCGCGCTCGCGAGCGCCTTGAGGTCTAGCTCGTAGTCGCCGCGAATGACGCCCATGATGACGCCCGTCTTATCGCCGCGCGCGACGAGCGTCTTGTACACCATCTCTATCGGCATGCCGACCGATGCGGCCACGTGCACCGCAGAGAGATCGCTCTCATCGACGTCGTACGTCTTGAGCTCGTACGCGATGCCGAGCCTGTCGAGGATACGCGCCGCGTTCGTCTTGTTCTCCTTTGCTTTTTTGGCCATAAAATCACTCCTAAAACCACATATCACGAATTATAACACACCTTTATTGATATAGAAAGAAGGAACATTTCATGATGAAAATCGCGCTCGCGCAAATGACCGTCGTGCCCGGACACCCCGACGTGAACACCGAGAAAATATTGTCGATGATAGAAAATGCCGACAGCGACGGCGCCGACCTCATCATATTTCCGGAGATGGCCGTGCCCGGGTATCTCCTCGGCGACACGTGGGAAGCGGCGTCATTCATCGACGACTGCGTCTCCTGCAACGATACAATAATAAAGGCAACGAAAGACAGGGACATCGCCGTGATGTTTGGCACCGTCGCCGTCGAAACGTCAAAGAAAAACAAAGATGGCCGCATCAGAAAATACAACGCGCTCTTCACCGCGCAGCATGGCGACTTCGTCTGGCCATCAAAGATGCCATTGCCATTCATGATAAAGACGCTGATGCCGAACTATCGCGAATTCGACGACTCGCGTCACTTTTTCAGCCTCATATCGCTTGCGGATGAGATGGGCGTCAATCCGAACGACATCATTTCGCCCGTCACGATCAAGACAGTGAGTGGCGAAGAATACACCGTCGGCGGCATGCTCTGCGAAGACGGCTGGAGCGAAAACTACTCAATGGCGCCCATCGACGCGCTCGAAAAATCAAGTCCCGACCTCATCGTGAATATCTCGTCGTCGCCGTTCACACTCGGCAAAAACGAGAAGCGTCACAAAGTATTCTCTGCGCTCGCAAAAAAGGCGAAAGCGCCGCTCATCTACGTAAACAATGTCGGCATTCAGAACAACGGCAAGACGATATATACATTCGACGGACGCTCGACGGTCTACGATGTGGACGGCGGCGCGAGCCTCACGATGAACGCATACGACGACGCGCTCCATTACATTTGCGTCTCACGCGACGAGAGCGGCGCCATTAAAATCGAACGCAATGCAAAAAATGATTGCGCCACCGCGCAAAGCGTCACAACCGCAGGTGGAAAAAATGAGACGGCGGAAATTTACGACGCGCTGCGCTATGGCATTCGCCATTTCCTCGACAGCATACAAATGAAAAAAGTCGTCGTCGGCATATCGGGCGGCATCGACAGCGCCGTCACCGCCGCGCTCTACGCAGACGTCATCGGCAAAGACAATGTCCTGCTCGTCAACATGCCGAGCGTCTATAACTCCGAGACGACGAAAGGACTCGCGGCAAGGCTCGCGCAAAATCTCGGCTGTCGCTACGCCGTCATGCCGATACAGGAGGCCGTCAACCTCACGATAAACGAAATTGAGACGACACCCATCGAAAATCTCGCCACGGGCGAAAGCGAGCACCTTGCGGTCTCGTCATTCGTTGCGGAAAACATACAGGCGCGCGACCGCTCGTCGCGCGTCCTCGCGGCGGCGGCAGCGGCGTTCGGCGGCGGCTTCACGTGCAACGCCAACAAAGCGGAGACGACCGTCGGCTACTCGACGCTCTACGGCGACCAGTCAGGATTTCTCGCGGCGCTCGCCGACCTCTGGAAATATCAAGTCTACGACCTCGCGCGATTCTTGAACGACGACGTCTATCACCGCGAAGTCATCCCGCAGGAGACAATCGACATCGTGCCAAGCGCTGAGCTCTCCACAGCGCAGGACGTCGACAAAGGACTCGGCGACCCACTGCGCTACCCGTATCACGACGCGCTGTTCCGCTCATTCATCGAGCGCTGGAACAAAGCCACGCCCGAGGATATCCTCGTCTGGTATCAGCTCGGCATCCTCGAAGAAAAAATTGGCTGTGAAAAAGGCCTCGTCAAAAAATATTTCCCGACGCTCAAATCATTCATCGACGACCTAGAGCACTGGTGGAACAGATTCACCGGCCTCGCCGTCGCGAAACGCATACAGTCCCCGCCCATACTCGCCGTGAGCCGCCGCGCATACGGATTCGACCACCGCGAGTCGCAAAACGGTCCCTACTACACAACAAAATACCGCACGCTCAAGAAGTTGCTTTTGGAGGGGGAAAATCGATAATAATCTCAATTTCTGCCACTCACATTAACTTTATAGCAATACCACTTGAACTTTACGAATGCGCGACCCTCTCCGCCTCGCAGTCGCTCGGCACCTCCCCCATTGGGGAGGCTGACGTCACAGACGCTGTGATTATTTACTCAAACTTCGCACATGGAAAACATCCCGTGCGCCTTTAAAATCAACATTATGCGAAAGCATAATTCCGCTCAAGCACATTTTCG
>OMWN01000026.1 GCA_900314765.1 uncultured Selenomonadales bacterium
GCTCTATTATGCTTGCAGTTATTTGATTGAAAAGAAGGCTATAAAGCTTGTCACAACGGAGCTTTGCTGTTATTGAACTTACACTAGCTAAACAATCGATTAACGAAAGCGTAAAATTTTTATTCATTCGCAAAGTTTTAAGCATAAAGCCTCTCATTCTATGCCTCCCACTCTGGGGGAGGTGGCCCCGCAGGGGCCGGAGAGGGTCATCGAAGCAGCTGAATATCGCTTATTCCGCCTTGGCGAAGAGGGTCAGCTATTACATAATTTTTCCATATTATTCCCTAGGAGGATTTCGTATGAAAATAAAATCCATCGCCGCGGTCGTCACTGCGGCAATCATCGCCGTCTCGGCGGCGGGCGCTTTCGTCCCGTCGTCGGCGGAGGCGGCACGCGGCGGCGCTCGCATCTCATCGCCGCGCATTTCTGCGCCCGCGCCTCGCACGTCGACGCCGCACAGCTCGAGCTCTTCCAGCTCGTCGAGCTCGACGGCGCGCCCCAATCAGCAGTACAGGCCATCGCAGAAGGCGAGCGACATCCCTTCGACGGTGCCGTCCGCGCGCACGGGCTCTTCGGCAGCGCGCTCGGGCGCGAGTGCCCAGGCGAGCTCGGGCACACGCTGGGGCGGGATGCTCCGTAATATCGGCCTTTTCGCCGGCGGCATGATGCTCGGCGGCCTGCTCTCGAGCATGTTCGGGTTCGGCGGCATGGGCTTCATGGCTGATTTCATGGGGCTCATCATGAACGCAGTCATCATTTTCGCCGTCATAAAGCTCGTCATGTGGGGCGTATCGAAATTTTTCAGCAAAAAGCGCGACGACGACCCGTACCGCTCGCAGAGGTACAATGGAAAGTACGATGCGCGGCGAGCGACCATCGACGTCGACGCCGACTATGAGCCGATTGAGGACATCAAGCCGCCGAAGAGCGCGATGCGCGGCAACGGCGGCACGGACTACGAGCCGAAGCGCACGGCCGATTGGTACAGGAGTCACTGATAATTTATGAGGAAACGCTGATTAATGTAGGCGACCATTGGCGCAAGATTTTTCGCAGAAATGCGAGGAAGCGCCGCCAAGAAGATTGCTGAAATAATCGGCATTTCCATAAGGAGAAAAATTTATGAAACCCAGCACAAAGGAAAAAATCGCGGACCTCATCGCACGCTACCCGGCGCTCGCCCCGTGCGAGGGCGACATGACGCGCGCCGTCGAGGCCATCGTAGGGAGCTACGCGCGCGGCGGCAAGGTGCTCACATGCGGCAACGGCGGCAGCGCGGCGGACTCGGAGCACATCGTCGGCGAGCTGATGAAAGGATTTCTAAAGCATCGCCCGCTCGGCGAGGAAATGCGCGAGGCGCTCAAAAAAGTCGCACCCGAACGCGCCGAGTACATCGCGAACGGCCTGCAGGGCGCGCTGCCCGCGGTCTCCCTCATCGGCGCGCTCGCGCTCAATACCGCTTTCGCGAACGACCAGGCGCCCGACCTCTCAATGGCGCAGCAGGTGCTCGGCCTCGGCGTGAGGGGCGACATCCTGCTCGGCATCAGCACGTCCGGCAACTCCAAGAACGTCGTCTACGCAATCGACGTCGCCAAAGCGAAGGGGCTGACCACCATCGCCCTCACCGGCGAGACAGGCGGGAGGCTCAAGGCCATCGCTGACATCTGCATCTGCGCCCCGTCGCGCGAGACATACAAGATACAGGAATACCACCTGCCGATATACCACATGCTCTGCATCGCCGCCGAAAACGAGTTCTTCGACGAGTGAGAGAGGCGTGGGGAAATAGAAAAATAGAGCTTTCAAAACGCAAATGCGTCTCGAAAGCTCTATTTTTGTGCGCAAATCACTGCTCATGATGACGTTCTTTCGCATAGGCTTCGACTTTTTCCAGTGGCCATTTGCTGATTTTCGCAATCTGTGAAAGCGGAAACTTTTCCGCGAGCATTCCGTCAACCATTTCACGGGAATTTTTCTCGACGCCCTCATTGACGCCCTCATCGTGACCCTTATTGTAGCCCTCCTTGACGCCCTTATTGTAGCCCTTTTCGACGCCCTCATTGACGCCCTTACCGTAGCCCTCGTTATACCCCTGCTGACGGCTGCCCCTCATGTCGGTGTTGTAGTCCCATATCGCCGACTCTCGCTGCAGATATTTGCGGTATTCCATTTCATCCATGACGAATTTGTCCGAAGCCTCGATCGCCTCTCCGATTTCCGGTGTTGCCATGGCGAGTTCCTCCTTCCCGAGCGCGTCGAGCTTGTTCGCGAAATACGCGAGCCAGCGCTCCATGCGCGTCATTTCCTTGACGGGCTTGTTCTTGTATTTCGGAATTTCCAGAAAATCCATCTCAAAATCGTCCGACAGCCGATGATGCGCCGCAGGGTCGTACACGACGTAGCGCGAGAAC
>OMWN01000095.1 GCA_900314765.1 uncultured Selenomonadales bacterium
CATGTACTCGAAGCGTTTGGCAGACAGGGTGAGATTTTTCAAGTCTAGCGAACACGGGGTGGCAAAAATGTGTGAGATAATGGAAAAATTGAAAACGAAGGCATAGCAAAGGGTATAGCTATAGGTGAAGAGCGTGGTAAGGCGCGTTTTAGAAATCTTGTTGGTGCGCTTATGGCTGCGGGAAAATCAGATGATGTCATTCGAGCAACGCAGGATGACGCATATTGCAGTATGCTGTATGAGAAATATCACATTTGACATAGCGTTTAAACCACATGCGTGTCTCTCAGCTTGCAAAATCTCAAGAATTCAACATATCCATCACATACAAATAGGGCTGTAAAGCAGCGAAAGTCGCTGGCTTTACAGCCCCATTTTCGTTCGTATATCTTTTCAGTCTCTCCTCTTCAGCGAACGGCAACAGGAGAGCACTTTTTTGTGTGTGCCCATGTGGAATATGAGCAGCTGATATATTTGCCGCCTGTTGTCGCTTTTTGCGTGGAATATCGCGGAGACGTAGCGGTCTTTTGCCGCCTTTATGCGCTCTTCGACTGTCGTCATGTCGTAGAACTTGCAAAAATTGCCTTGCTCAGCCGGCGTGATGTACTTCTCCGCGTATTTCGCCACGGCAGAGGCGGCGTCGGTGTCCTCATCGGTCACACGCCCCTGCGACGATGACAGGAACACGTTGTCGACGGTGCCATCATCTAGATCGAAAAGGTCGATGCGGAAGAACAGCGTGAGAAGATACGACAGCACGACCTGCATGTCCTTCGCTTGGCGCGTCTCGTTGTACTGCGAGACATCGTGCGAGACGGCCACGAATGCGGAGCGATTGTCGGCGCTCGCTATGGGGTGAAGCTCCGTGGCGATGATTTTGCCATTGATGACGAAGTCCATCACGCCCGTCCTGCCACTCTCTTTCACGCGCTTTGCGAACGCGAGAAACTCGTCGTTTTCCTTGATGCCGCGAATGTTTGCGCGGCTGTCCGCGGCCGTGAGACTTTCTATGCCCGTGCCCTTGAGCAGCTTGCCGTACGCTGCATTCGCGTAGAGAAAATGTATGTTGTCGTCTATCAATTCAATGATCGTGATGGGGAGATTGTTGTAGACGAGCATATCCTTTTCGCGGAGCGGCGCCGCGCCCATGACGTTCACGCCGCCGACCATGTCGTAGTATCGTCGCATGCTCTCCTTTTCGTGCGCGTGCGCCTTCGCCGCACTGTCGCCCTCGAATACGATCGACGTCGTCGAGTGCTCGAAGTCGAGCGCCATTGGCTTGCCAAAATAATATCCCTGCAGCCGCTCGCAGCCGATGCGGCGCAGGAACTCATACTGCTCCTTCGTCTCGACCCCCTCGCAGAGCGTGTGGCTGCCGAGCTCCTTTGTCATGCTGACGATGGAGGCCAATATGACTTTGCATTTCGGATTTGTTTCGAAATCGCGCAGGAAATTCATGTCGAGCTTCACCACGTCGAAATCGTGTTGCCTGAGATTGTTCAGCGTGCTCGTGCCCGAGCCGAAATCATCCATCCAAATCTTATAGCCCGCCGCCTTGAATTTCTCTATCGCTTCGATGAGGTCGGCCGCGCCTTCCGCGAATGCGCCCTCCGTTATCTCAATATTGAGGAGCTGCGGCGGTATGTCGTTCGCGGCTCTGAGGCTGTTGACCTCGTCAAACACGTCGCACAGCAGAAAATCGTGGCGCGAGAGATTGACGGAGACGGGGACGACGGGAAGTCCGCGGTCGATAGCGCGGCGGAGGTCCTTTATGACGCAGCGAATGATGTGGAGGTCGAGCTGATGAATGAGATGCGCGTTCTCGAGCACGCCGATGAAAAGCCCCGGCATGATGAGCCCGTTCGTCGGGTCTACCCAGCGTGCGAGCGCCTCGTAGCCCGCACATTCGCCCGTCAGCGCGCGCACCTCACGCTGATAGAACGGCATGATGTATCCCGACGATTTCGCCTCGACGAAGTCCGTCACGATGTAGTGGCGGAGCGACTGAGACTTCGCGATTTTCTCATCGTATACGGCAATGTCCTTCGTGTACGAGTCCTCTATGGTGTCGTGCGCGAGCTTCGCGCAGTCTATCATGTGCATGGGCGACTCCGTGCCGCTCGAGACGAATATGCCCGATTTGATCCTCATCAGGAGGCCGCGCTCGTATAGACGCATGTTCGCTTGTATCGCGCTGAGACTTCCCTCTATGGCCGTTAAGTTTTTGCCGAACGTCTCGATGATGAAGCGGTCGCCGCCGAGCCGCGCGATCCAGTCGCCATCGAAATGGCGCCGCAGCTCATCGGCAATCTCGCAGAGAAAATGATTGCCCGCCTCAAAGCCGTAGCTTTGATTGAAAATCTTGAAGCCCGTGATATTGATATAAATGAGCGTGGGGTGCTCGAGCCCGTCGAGCGCGTTCGACACATCCATGAGCGTGATGAAGCTTGTCGCGGTGTAGAGCCCCGTCAGGGCGTCGTATTGGCCTGCGCCAATTTTTGTCAAATCATTCATCTTCATAAATCAAATCCTCCAGCTTTTGCCACAGGGAAATAGCCTCAGGCCGTCGCCTAAAACCGTCTGATTATTTCAAATGACGCTTCTTTTTTCTGTGCCTGTAGTATAGGAACGCAATCACGATGACGCAGACGATGACGAAAATGATGCTCGCCGTGTGGCCGACCTCGAGGAGATACTGCCAGCTCTCGCCGAGCGCCATGCCCGCAGCGAGGATGAGCGCCGTCCACGGGAGCGACCCGAGTATCGTGAATATGAGGAAGCGCGTGCGGTCCACTTTCGCAAATCCCGCCGGCAGCGAGATGAACGTCCGGACGACGGGGAGCATGCGGCTGAAAAAGACGGCCTTCATGCCGTAGCGGTCAAACCACTCCTGCGCGAGATCGACGTGCGATTTCTTTATGAAAAAATATTTGCCGTATTTGTCGACGAACGGCCTGCCGCCGAGGCTGCCGACCTCGTACGCGAAGACGGAGCCGACGATGCCGCCAATCATGCCGTATATGAGCGCGCCCCAGAACGTCATGCGCCCTGCGAATATGAGGTAGCCCGCGAAGCCGAGGATGAGCTCTGACGGGATCGGTATGCAGGCGTTCTCCATTGCCATGAGCGTGGCGACAGCGAGATAGCCCCATTCATCGATGAATGACAAAAACAGTGTGGATAAATTTTCCATGTTGCCTCCTTTTAGCGGCATAAAAAATTTTGTATACATCTCAGACTATGATTGAGTAATTATATCATATTTTTAGAAATGTAGAATGGCCTTAATAAAAAATCCTTATACCAAAAAAGCGAGCCGCAAAAGCGACCCGCTTATATTTCGTGGTGCCTCAGAGTGGAATCGAACCGCTGACACAAGGATTTTCAGTCCTTTGCTCTACCGACTGAGCTACCGAGGCATTGGTGACGCCAGCGGGATTTGAACCCACGAACCCGCCGTGAAAGGGCGGTGTCTTAACCACTTGACGATGGCGCCATGGTGGCTCAC
>OMWN01000010.1 GCA_900314765.1 uncultured Selenomonadales bacterium
CTGCCGAATCGTCCCCGAGCAGCGAATCATGCGGCTTGAGGAATTATAGGCACTAATTTTTCACCCACACTTACGGGTGAAGAGCCTTCTTTTATTATATTATTCGTAATCACTGTTGTCCATCAGAAAAAATTTGAGCGTTATCTTGAATTTGCTCTGATTTTGCAGGGATTTTTGATTTTGCGGCGAAATAATATGTGTGGAGAGACGAATCACTTTGCCAATAGAATGTGATTTTATTTTGAATGGGAGACGATGACGATGAAAATCAGAAATCTCAAGAAAAAGCTCGCAGCAGTCGCGGCGGCCGCGCTCTTAACATTTTCGATTGCGCCGGCACCTGTCGCGGATGCCGGATGGGCGGAAATCATCGCGGGCGGCATCAGTATGGGCGTCCAGTATCAGCAGCTCGACGAGCAGATGAAGTACTACGACAATGACGGGCGCGGGGAATATTTCGAGATGCTCGAGGAGAAATACGGCGTGAATGACGACGCGGAGCTCAATGAAAGGCTCGACGGCATCATGGCGAGCCTGACGAGCTCAATCGGCGCCGTTGACCCGACCATTTACGACAAACCATACAATTATTTCATTAATCCCGATGAGTCGTTCAACGCGTTTTGCTCGCTCGGTCATAACATGAGCGTCAACACGGGCATGTTCACGCTTGTCTCGAACGATGATGAGATTGCCGTCGTGCTCGGCCATGAGATGGGGCACGGCCAAAAGGAGCACGTGAGAAAGAGCCTCAAGGGCATGCTGAAATCGGCGCTCGCAGGCACCGTGATTGCGGGAACGGTCGGCGGTGCGGCGGGCGACATGCTCGGCGACATGTTCATCAATTATTCTAGCGCTGTGCACGTGACGAAGCCGCAGGAGTGGGAGGCGGACAATCTCGCCTTCGAGTACATGAAGAACTCGAACTACAACATCGGCGCGTGTGCGGCTATTTGGCAGCGCGTCATGGAGCAGTACGGCGACAACAGCCAGAGTTTCGTCGGCGATATATTCAGCCCGTCGGATCACCCATCGCACGAGGAGAGGCGCGACAATTACAACAAGAAGATGAAGGAATACTCGAATGGCGCCGTCGAGGTCAAAGTCGATGACGCAACACACACGGGACTCGTCAAGGTCAAAGGCAAGGAATTCGCGACGGTGCCGGCGGACGACATGATGTCGAGTGCAGAGCGGTCGTTTTTCGTGGCGGGCAATCTCGCGAGGGCGTATCACGACGGCGAGAATGCGAGCGCGGCGTATGCTGACGGCACATCCGTCTACCTCGGCAATCAGTTCATCATGGACGCATGGGATGGAGATTATGCGGCGAACCTCGTTGAGACGCTGAACAGCATAAAATGAGGTGATAAAAGATGAAAGCAAAGGACATAATGGACAGAAAGATTTTCTTCGTCGAGCCAGACACGCCCGTGCAGATGGTCGCGCGCTATCTCGTCGAGCGTCATCTCTCTGGGCTCACGGTCGTTGACAAGGAAATGCACGCGCTCGGCATGGTCAGCGAGGGCGACGTGCTGAGAAAGAAAATTGCGCCGAAGGCGCCGGAGGTCATCGACATGCTCGGCGACTACGAGGGCATGGAGGAGTACCGCGAGGCTTGGCGCAAGATGGGCGCGAATACGGCAGCGGAAATTATGACGGCGCCCATCATCGCGGTCGATGTGAACGACGACGTGAAAAAAGTGGGCGAGGCGGTGCTCAACCATCATATAAAGCAAATACCAGTGCTTGAAAATGGCAAATTCGTGGGCATCATCACACGCAGTGACCTAGTGAGGATTTTGCTTCTATGATAACAGACGATAAACTGAATGAATACGCAAGACTCGTGATAAAAGTCGGCGTCAATCTTCATCGTGGTCAGCCGCTCGTGATAAATTCGCCGATAGAGTTTTTGCCGGCGGACTTTGCGCGGCGCATAGCGCGCGAAGCGTACAAGGCGGGCGCGAGTGATGTGACGATGAGCTGGAGCGATGAGAAATCGGCACTGATACGCTACATGATGGCGGACGATGCGGCGTTCGATACGTTCCCCGCGTGGCGAAAGACGCTCTACGACGACGCGGAGGCCGCGGGAGCCGCTGTCGTCTCGATACACGCAGAAAATCCCGACATATTCAAATCGGTCAATCCAAAGAGGCTGAAGGCGTCACAGCAGTCAGCAGGCATGGCACTCAAGGACTACCGTGCGCGGCTCATGTCAAACAAAAATACGTGGTGCGTCGTGTCGGTGCCGACGCCGGACTGGGCGATGAAGGTGTTCCCTGAGCTGAAGCCGGGCGATGCGATTGCGTGTCTTTGGGACGCAATCATGGCGTCCGTGCGCGTGTCAGGCGATGGCAATGCCATCGAAAATTGGCACGAGCATATCACGTTCCTTTCGCGCGCGGCACGTTTCCTCAATCGCGCGCAGTTCGCGTCGCTTCACTACACAAATGAGCTCGGCACCAACCTCACGATAAGACTTCCCGAGGGTCATGTGTGGGCGGGCGGCGCCGAGGACGCGGAGGATGGCACGCCATTCGCGGCGAATATTCCGACGGAGGAGGTCTACACGTTGCCTCATCGTGATGGCGTTGACGGCGTGGCAGTGGCGTCGCGCCCGCTCGTCTACGGCGGCAACACGATAGAGGGCGTGAGGCTCACATTCGAGCGCGGCAAGGTCGTGAAGTACGATGCCGACAAAGGCAAAGACGTGCTTAAAGAGTTGCTTGAAAATGATGAGGGCGCAACACATCTTGGCGAGGTGGCGCTCGTGCCGTATGACTCGCCGATTCAAAAGAGCGGCATACTTTTCTACAATACGCTTTTTGATGAAAATGCGGCGTGTCACCTTGCACTCGGCAAGGCGTACCCAACATGCCTCGAGGGCGGTGCAGACATGACGGATGATGAGCTTTTGGCGCATGGCGTCAATGATTCACTCGTGCATGAGGACTTCATGGTCGGCTCGCGCGAACTCAGCATCGACGGCACGACAAAAGACGGCAAGACCGTGCCCGTATTCAGGCATGGCAATTTTGTCGATTTTGGTTAATAGTAAATGGCATAGAAAAACGGCAGTCACTCGAAAATGAGCGACTGCCGTTTTTGCTGTTTCAATTTTCAATTCACTTTTTCATTGTAGCGGCGATGGCGGCACCGATGAGCGATGCGTCGTCAATCGTCACGATGTCTGGCCGCATGTTGAGCGGTTCATCCTTCAAAAGTTCGGTCATCGTGTCGTGAACGGTATTTTGTATGAGCGGAACTTTTTTATAGAGCGAGCCATCGACGGCGATGTGCTGGGGGATGTTGGCGTCTTGGTGCCAAAGTGTGCCGCAGAATATGGCGGCGGCGAGCGCCGCTGAGCGGCGCAGCACAGCCTCCGCGAGATGCATGGCCGCGTCCTGAGAAGCCTCGTCTGTGTCGTCGCCGAGTATGTCGGTCAATATCTTTTTGCCTGCATCATTGCCATCGTATATGGCGGCGACGTCGCTGCTCGTCATATTCGGCAGGTCGTCTCGCCTCGTGATGTCGGCAAGCGCGAGACGCATGAGTTCGCCGATGTAGCGTCCCGAGACCATTTTCTCGAGCTTTTGCTCGTCAGCCCTGTCTGTCTCGTCCTCGAGATGCTGATCGTAGTAGTTCGTGATGACTTTCGTGAAGCCGCCCGCGTTCATGTCGAGTATATCGGCGCGTTCTTTGCCGCCAAACCTTTCGAGATAGCTGACATTGAATCCCGTCGAATATATGGAGCTCATGAACGTGTCGCCCACGGTATAGGCCGAGGCGAGAAGCGTTGCGACGGTGTCGTTGATGATTGCGACGGGCTTTATGTTTGATGCGCCAATTTTTTCAAGCGATGATGCTAAAAGAGCATTGACTTTTTGCCCCTCGACGCCCTTCACGGCGAATTCCTTTGTCCAGTATTGGAGTATGGCGTCGCCGTCATCCGTTGGTTTTGATGGAAATGAAAATGTGTGGCCGAGCATCATCGGTGTCGTGTGGTCATGTCCTGCGGCGTCATCGACGAGCGCGGCGATGAAGTCAAAAAGCTCGCTGGCTGTCGTGCTTGCACCCGTCAGATTGCCGAGCGGCTTATCTTTTTTCGATACGACAGTTGCCTTGCCATTCGCGAGGCGCACACGCGCGGCGCGCAGATTCGAGCCGCCGAAATCGAGCGCGAGAAAATCACCCTGTTCGTTGCCACTGGGGAGTCCCACATGCGAGGGGAGCAGATTGAGCGACGTGCGTTCATCATTTTTGAGCGCGAGCCCGATGTCGTATCGGAGCGCGGCCGCCGTCATCTCGATGTCATCGCGCGAAAGCGTGAATGCTTTTATGGCAGCTTTTGATTTTTCATCGTCAAAATGAATCATGAAGCTTACATCTCCTGTTATTGTCTTTTTATGGCCTCATGGTCGGTGGGCAGTATCTCTATCCAGTAGCCATCAGGGTCACTGATGAAATAAATCTCGTGCTCGGGGTACTCAGCGCAGATGCAGTTCATTTGGACATGCAAGAGATGTGCCGCTGCGAAATTGTCAACGGAAAACGCCAAGTGAAATTCGTTTTCACCAAGGTCGTACGGCGCCGTGCGGTCGTGCACATACGTGAGCTCGAGCTCGTGCTCGGACGACGCGTCGGAGAGATAGACGAGTGTCTTGCCGCGTATCTCGAGCCTGTGAGTCTCTCTGAGGCCGAGCGCCTCAGCGTAGAACGCGAGCGATTTGTCGAGGTCGAGCACGTGGATGTTGTTATGAACAAATGAGAAGTGCATAAAATTTCCTCCAGAATTCATAAATTAGTTATTTTTTCGTATCCGCATTTTTAGCCTGTGGCTTCTTTGAGGCAGTTTCCTTGATTTCATCGTGCGGCTCCGTGAGCTCATGGCCGAGGCGCACGAGCACGCGCGTGATGCGGACATTTGCCATTTCTTCGACGATGAACATGCTGTCGCCGGCAGTCGCGTGCTGCCCGATGCGCGGGGGTGCGTCGACTTGCGCGTAGAGCCAGCCGCCGATTGTGTCTATGTTGTCAGACTCTATGTGCATTTCGAGGATGTCATTCACGTCGTCGAGCGTGAGGCGGGCATCCAGTGAGTATGTATTGGCGCCGCGATGCTCTATGCTCGGGCGCTCCTGATCGAACTCGTCCTGTATGTCGCCGACGATTTCCTCGACGACGTCCTCTATCGTTGCCATGCCCGCTGTGCCGCCGTATTCATCGACGACGATGGCGAGCTGCGCCTTTTTCTGCTGCATCGTCGATAAGAGCCGTGATACGGGCATCGCCTCGGGCACGACGAGCGCACGGCGCGCGAGCGAGTTGAGGTCGGGCTTTTCGCCTTCGCAGAGCGGGGAGAGCAAATCTTTTATATGAAGAAACCCGATGATGTCATCCTTGTCCTCGCGGCATATAGGGTAGCGCGTCAGATGATGCTCGAGCGCCACGCGGATATTTTTCTCCATGCCGTCCTCGAGGTACAGGCAGACCATGTCCGTGCGTGGTGTCATGATGTCGCGCACCTCGAGGTCAGAGAAATCGAAGACGTTGTCAACGAAGTCGTATTCCGTTTTGTCGATGAAGCCGTGCTTGCGGCTTTCGGCCATGAGGATGCGAATCTCATCCTCGCTGTGGGCGTCGCTTTGCTCTTTCACGACTTCGAAGCCCGCTGTGCGAATGACGAAATTAGCGACATGGTTCAGTATCCATACGAATGGGTACGTGATATGCTGAAAAAGCAGGAGCGGCGGCGAAATCCATAAGAGCACGGCGAGTGCCTTTTGAATGGCGACATTTTTCGGCGCGAGCTCGCCGAGGATGATGTGTCCAGCCGTGATGATGGAGAAGGCGACAGCGAATGAAATCGTGTCAACGGCGGAGCTCGTCACGCCGACGAGCGCGAACAGCGGGCGCAACACGGAGCCGAGGAATGGCTCGCCGACCCAGCCAAGGCCAAGCGAGACGAGCGTGATGCCGAGCTGTGTCACAGAGAGCGACACGTCCATGTTGTCGACGAGCTTCTGCGCGTACTTCGCACGCGTGTTTCCGTCCGCGATGAGCTCCGCGAGCTGCGACGGGCGGACTTTTACGATGGTGAATTCAGCCGCGACGAAAAAGCCGTTCAGCGCAATCAGCACGATGATGAGCAATGAATTGAGCGCGATGGTGAAAGCGTCCAAAAATAAATTCCTCCCATGAATTTCGTTAACAGAATATTGATAATCAATTATATCATACGAGTGAATTTTTGTGTATGAATTGTATATAAAGAAGCCCTCATCTACATCATTACAGAATTCGATGAGGGCTTTTTCGTATTCATTTCAAAACGGGACTACCATTATTGTCGTCGTATGTCGCTGTGCAGCGCGGGTAGTTTGTGCAGCCCCAGAAATATCCGTTGCGACCATTGATGCGGCGCAGATGACCTTCGCGGCAGTGCGGGCAGAGAATGTCACTCGCGCCTGTCGTTTTGTCGTTTGCGCGCGCGAGTTTCTCCATCGGCATGGCAGATGGTTGCTTTTTATATTGACCGCCGTGTCTGTACGTCGATTTTGATTCTGCCGCCTTGTAGCCAGACGATGATTGACCGCGGTATCGTGAATTATTATTCGTGTCTCTCGCGCGCATGGCCATGTAATCTTCGAATGAATTGATTTCGCGCGGATAGCTCTGAAAACTTTGGAAATCGGCGGCGTCCTGTGCACTCATCGTGAAGCTGTTGCCATTCGCGTTGGCTTTTCGCATCGCGAGCGCCATGTCGGGCTTGCCGTCGATGTCGTTCGTCGTGAGTCTGCAGCGTGGGAAATTTGTGCAGCCCCAGAAATCGCCTTTTTTGCCGTGACGCTTCTCGAGCACGCCCTTGTGACAGCGCGGGCATTCGTAGCTGCTGGCCGCCGCCATTTTGACGTCCGTTGCTTTTTCGCACATCATCTTCGCGAATGTGATTTGTTCGCCTAAGAACGCGTCAATCGTGCCGTCTCCCTCCGCCATCGCGTGGAGCTTTTCTTCCCACACGGCTGTCTTGTCGGGGTATGTCATGTCGTCGGGCAGCACGTCGATGAGCATATCGGCAGCGGGCGTCGGCGAGAGATATTTCTTTTTGCCCGTCGTCGTCATGAATTTTCTTTTTATGAGGTCGTCGATGATGGTCGCGCGCGTCGCTTCCGTGCCAATGCCATTTGTTTCGCGGAGCTTTTTCTTCAGTGTCTCGTCCTTGACGTATTTGTGTATCTCCTTCATGCCTTGCAGCAGTGTCGACGGCGTGAAGCGCGATGGCGGCTTTGTTTCCTTTTCGTCCATCGTCGTGTTTTCGAGCGTGACGCTGTCATTCTTTTTCATGAGCGGGAGCGTCGCGCTCGCGTCATCGTCGCTGTCGTTTTCGTCGTCATCGTTTTCATTTTTCGTTGCACGTTTCGCTGACGCGTACAGCGCTTTCCATCCCATGTCGCGAACTGTGCGTCCGCTCGCCGTGAATTTTTCGTTCGCGAAATCGACGTCGATTTTCGTCTGGTCGTAAACGTGAACGGGATAAAATTGCGCGAGGTACGCCTGTGCGACGAGAAAATAAATGTTGCGCTCCATCGGCGTGAGCGACGCGAGATTCACGCGCACCGTCGTCGGTATGATGGCGTGATGCGCCGTGATTTTCTTGTCATTCCACGCGCGGCTCCTGATGGATTGGTCGGCGCCGTTTGCCCACTGGCTCAGCTGAGCGTCATCGATGCCTGTGAGATTTTGAAGAATCGTCTTCGACGCGGGTATTTGATTTTTTGGCAGATATTCGCAGTCGGAGCGCGGGTAGCTTGTGAGCTTTTTCTCGTAGAGCTTCTGCGCGGTGTCGAGCACTTGTTGCGGCTCGTAGCCAAATCGTTTGCCCGCGAGCACTTGAAGCGTCGAGAGCGAAAATGGGAGGCGCTGTTGCTCCTGCTTTTTCTGTTTCGTGTACGATGATATGATGCCGCGCTCGCCGTTTGCAGCGGCGTCGGCCAGCGCCCTGAGTTTTTCCTCCGCGACGGCTTTGTCTATGAGCCTGCTCTCGGGGTCGATGCCACGCTCTGTTTCGCTCGGCTTCCACGTCGCGCGGAACGTGCCGTTTTCATGAGCAAAGTCTGCCTTTATGATGTAGTACGCGACAGGCTTGAAATTTTTTATTTCGCGCTCGCGGCGAACGACGAGTGCGAGCGTCGGCGTCTTGACTCTGCCGATGGGCAGCACGACTTTGTGGCCTGAGCGCCTCGCGGCGAGCGTGTACGCGCGTGAGAGATTCATGCCGATGAGCCAGTCCGCGCGCGAACGGGCGAGAGCTGACTCCTTCAGATGGACGAAGTCGTGGTTGTCGCGCAGGTCCGCATTCGCTTCCTTTATGCTCTTTTCGTCGAGTGCGTTCAAAAGAATGCGCAGCACAGGCTTCGTGTTGCCGACGTAGTCGAGCACTTCGTCTATGAGCAGTTGTCCCTCGCGGTCAGGGTCGCCCGCGTTCACGATTTCGTCGGCCTTCGCTATGAGCCCCTTTATGATTTCAAATTGCTTTTTCGCGGCGGGGTCGACCATGAGCTGCCACTTCGCGGGCACGATGGGGAGGTCCTCGGCGCGCCATTTTTTGTATCGCTCGTCATAGTCCTGCGGCTCGAACTGACGCAGTATGTGGCCAAATCCCCACGTCACGACGCCGCCCTTCGTCTCGATATATCCGTTGCCGCTTCGCGCTGGTCCGGGGAGACATTTCGCGATCTCTCGTCCCATGCTCGGCTTCTCTGCAATATAAAGTCTCAAAATTTTCACTCCCGCAAAAATCTCTTCATTACATTTCTCTATGATAATTTATTCTCTGACGCTTCTTATGTCAATATCGTTTGCAATCGATTATGAAATCGCATATAATCGTAACTATGTTAACATAGATTTGAAAAGATAAATTTGAAAGCGGTGTTGAATTGATGGAAAGAGGAAGTTTTTCTTCCAGATTGGGATTCATTCTCGTGTCGGCAGGGTCAGCCATTGGCCTTGGAAATGTGTGGCGTTTTCCGTATATCACGGGCAAATACGGCGGGGCGACGTTCGTCCTCATCTATATCATTTTCCTCGCCATCATGGGACTGCCCATCATGGTGACGGAGTTCTCGGTCGGGCGCGGCAGTGTCAGGAGCATAGCGATGTCGTTTGACGTGCTCGAGCCGAAGGGGACGAAGTGGCACATCTACAAATATTTTGGCATCGCCGGCAATTTTCTTTTGATGATGTTCTACACGACGGTGTCGGGCTGGATGATATACTATCTGTATAAAATGGTGACGGGCGGCTTCGATGGGCTCGATGTGAATGGCGTGGGTGCCGTGTTCGGAGGCATGCTCTCCGACCCTGTGACGATGGCTGGCAATATGATACTCGTCGTCGCCTCGTGTGCGGGCGTCTGCTACATCGGCGTGCAGTCCGGCGTCGAGCGCATCACGAAGTACATGATGATGTGCCTCATGATACTCATGCTAGTGCTTGCGGGCAATTCGCTTTTGCTCGATGGCTCGAGCGTCGGTCTCGAGTACTATCTCTCGCCGAGCTGGGATAAATTCATGGAGTACGGTCCGCGCGAGGTCATCTTCGCGGCGATGGGTCAGGCGTTCTTCACGCTGTCGCTCGGCGTGGGCTCGCTCGCCATTTTCGGTAGCTACATCGGCAAGGAGAAGCGTCTCACGGGTGAGGCTATTTGGGTCATCGTGCTTGACACGTTCGTTGCGCTCACGGCGGGCCTCATCATTTTCCCTGCGTGCTTCGCGTACGGCGTGAACCCCGGCTCTGGGCCAAACCTGCTCTTCGTGACGTTGCCGAATGTTTTCAATCACATGGCGTTCGGCAGCCTGTGGGGCGCGCTTTTCTTCCTGTTCATGCTGTTCGCGGCACTTTCGACGGTCATTGCTGTCTTTGAGAATATCATTTGTTGCATCGTCGAGCTCACGCACAAGGACAGACGCACAATCATCAAGTGGGGCATTCCCGTCATGATATTGCTTTCGCTGCCGTGCGTGCTCGGCTTCAACGTTTGGAGCGGATTTCAACCGATGGGACCAGGGTCGATGGTGCTCGACCTTGAGGATTTCTTAATAAGCAATAATATTCTTCCGTGGGGCTGCATCACGTATCTCATGTTCTGCACGTACAAAAACGGCTGGGGCTGGAAAAATTTCATCACGGAGACGAACACGGGCTCGGGTCTCAAATTCCCTGAGTGGGTGCGTCCGTATATGAAATATGTTCTGCCGTTGATTATTTTGGCGATTTTCATCAATGGCTACATCGCAATCTTAACGAAATAAATGGAAACAAGATTGATATAAAAATTTTAAGAGGTGATTTCCATGAGCAATCGTGGAGCGTGGGTGGAGGTCAGTCTCTCCGCCATCAGAAAAAATATTGAGGCCATCAAATCAAAAATAGCCGACGGGGCAAAGTTCTGCGCCGTCGTGAAGGCCGACGCGTACGGGCACGGCGCCATCGCAGTCGCGCGCGAGGCCGTGAATGCGGGCGCGGACTATCTCGCGGTCGCGACGCTTGACGAGGCGATAAAGCTACGTGAGGCAGGATTTTTGCTGCCGATTCTCATTCTCGGGCCGACGCAGTCCGTCGAGGCTGACGACGTCGTTCACTACGATGTGACGCAGGCCGTATGCACGCGCGAGCTTTGCTATTCTCTTGCGGTCGCGGCGCGTCGCCAAGGGAAAAAGGCGCACGTTCATCTCGCCGTCGACACAGGCATGTGTCGCATCGGTGTGAGACCAGAGGAAGCAGGCGCGATGGCAGAGTACATCAGTGGACTCGATGGCGTCGAGCTCACGGGCATGTTTTCGCATTTTGCGCTCGCCGACGCGCGTGACAAGTTCGTCGCGAACAAGGCATTCGAGCGCTTCAAAAAGGCAATGAAAGATACGATGGCTCACGGCGTAAAGGTGCCCATCTGCCATATCGCAAATTCGGCGGCGATACTCGACATGCCGGAGACGCATCTCTCAATGGCGCGCGCGGGTGTCATACTCTATGGCCTCTGGCCGTCAGACGAGGTGAAGCGCGAGATAGAGCTCGTGCCGGCGATGAGCGTCAAGGCGCGTATCTCATACGTGAAGACGATACATCGCGATGAGAGCGTGAGCTATGGCGCGGAGTTCACGGCGCCATACGACATGCGTGTCGCGACGATACCGATAGGCTACGCTGACGGCTACACGAGACTGTTCAATGGCAAGGCCGAGGTCAGCGTCAAGGGACAGCGCAAAAAAGTGCTTGGGCGCATCTGCATGGATCAGTGCATGGTCGATGTGTCGGACATCGATGATGTGAAGGTCGGCGACGTCGTGACGGTGATGGGTGAGGGCGGACCGTCGGCTGATGAGCTCGCATCGTGGATGGGCACGATCAATTATGAGATTGTCTGCATGTTCGCGAACAGATTGCCGCGAATTTACGTCGAGTAATGCAAAGAAAATTTAAAGTAAATAGTGATGAACGAACACGCTGAGATAATCATCGTCTGATAAAATATTTGATTCGTTTTGAGTGAGGGGGCAAGCATCGTGAATTTCATCTATATATCGCCGCAGTTTCCACGCACAAACTGGTATTTCTGCGAGAGGCTGAAACGAAACGGCGTGAATGTGCTCGGCATCGGCGACACGCCGTATGACGCCCTGCCGCAGGAAGTGCGTGACGCCGTGAATGAGTACTACTATCTCGACTCGCTCGAGGACTATGACAAGGTGTTTCGCGCGGTCGCGTTCTTCTCATTCAAGTATGGCAAGATTGATTGGATTGAGTCAAACAATGAGTATTGGCTCGAGCTCGACGCGAGGCTCAGGAGCGATTTCAATGTGACGACGGGCGTGAAGCTTCATGATGTGCGCGCCATCAAGAGCAAGGCGCTCATGAAGGCGCAGTATCGCGCGGCGGGCATACCGTCGGCGCGGCAAGAGCGTGTGCGCGACAAAGCGCAGTGCATGGCGTTCATCGCGCGCGTAGGATTCCCTGTCATCGTGAAGCCGGAGATTGGCGTTGGCGCGACGGACACATGGCGGCTCAACAGCGAGAGCGACGTCGATGATTTTTTTGTCGAGAAGCCGGATGAGCCATACGTCATCGAGGAATTCGTCGACGGGAATATTTACTCGTACGACGCCATCATCGACTCGAAGGGCGAGCCACTGTTCGAATCAACGACGGTGTGGCCGCCGTCTATCATGGACATCGTGATAGAGGGCCTTGACCTCGCTTATTACGTTTCGGCAGGCATGCCGGAGGAGCTCAGGCGATATGGCCGCGCGGCCGTGAAAGCGTTCCGCGCGGAGAGACGATTCGTTCATCTCGAATTTTTCAGACTCAGCCGCGATCATGAAGGCCTCGGCAAAAAAGGTGCGTTCGTCGGGCTCGAGGTCAACATGCGCCCAGCGGGCGGCTATACGCCGGACATGATGAACTACGCGCACTCGATTGACGTCTATCAGATATGGGCAGACATGGTATCGTTCGATGAGCGTCGCGTGCCGCCCGCGAGCGAGGAGCATTGCTGCGTGTATGCGGGCAGGCGAGACGGCGTCAGCTATTGTCACTCCGAGCAGGAAATCTTTGACCGCTACGGAGGCGACATCATGATGTGCGAGCGATTGCCGGAGATGATGGTGCCGCAGATGGGCAGCAAGATGTACACGGCACGAGTAAGTGACGACGATGATGCGCATGAGTTCATCGATTTTGTTGAGACGCGCGCGTGACGCGCAAATGAAATATAAAAGGCGAGACCAAAATTCATGAGTCTGTAATATTACAGTGGAAATAACTCGGCGATGCCAGTCCTCATCCACTGCGCAATTTCGATAGGCTCTAAGGCTGGCTTCCTCGCGGCAAAAGCGAAGACACGCCGCTTCGGAGCCAGCCAAAGAGCCTATATGAAATTGCTAAATTACTTCAGACTGGCATCACCTCGGGAATATCCAAAATTTTATAGGCATGTTTTTACGCAACTGGGCGGCTTTCATGTCGCCCTTTTTTTATTGTGGTTTTATTGAATTTTTCATTTTTTTTTGCTAGTATTTTTGACGATAGTTTATGAAATGTGTTGTTAGCAAAATCACTACAAGCTGATGCAAATGGCAACCTGCTTTTGTCCGCCCCTTGAGTGGCGGGGGACCGCCGTAGGCGGTGGTGGGGTGACGGCGAGAGAGTCGTTAAAAATTTGAAATTTAATTTTTCAAAGGAAAAATTATAATCGCAAAATCGGAAGGAGCAATCGTCGGTGGAAGAAAAGCTCAAGTTGTATGGGTTTAACAATCTCACGAAGTCCCTGAGCTTCAACATTTATGATATATGCTACGCGAAGTCGTCACGCGAGCAGCGGGACTACATCAAATACATCGACTCGCAGTATAATTCGGATAGGCTCACGAAGATACTGTCGCGCGTGACGGAGATGATTGGCGCGAAGATACTCAACATCGCGAAGCAGGACTACGATCCGCAGGGCGCGAGCGTGACGCTCTTGGTCGCGGAGGAGTCAGCGGCCATCAAGGGTACGAAGCTCCCGCGTCCGATGCGCGATGCCGTCGTCGCTCACCTCGACAAGAGCCACGTCACGGTGCACACGTATCCCGAGTATCACCCCGACACGAGCATTGCGACGTTCCGCGTTGACATCGACGTCTCGACGTGCGGCGAGATCACGCCGCTCAAGACGCTCGATTACCTCATCAGCAATTTTGATTCGGACATCATCACGATGGACTACAGAGTCAGAGGCTTCACGCGCGACATCTCCGGCAAAAAACTTTTCATCGATCACAAGATAACGAGCATACAGGACTACATAAAGCAGGAGACGCTCGACGCGTACGACGCCGTTGACATCAATGTCTATCAGGCCAATCTTTTCCACACGCGGATGCTCATAAAGGAAATCGACCTCAAAAATTATCTTTTCAATACGGACATCTACGAGATCCCGCCGAAGACGCGGCTCGCCATCAGCGACAGCCTGCGCCGCGAGATGATAGAGATTTACAGCGGCCAAAATGTTTTCGGGTGAAGGAGGAAATTTTAAAGATTGGAACACGTTTTGTCACAGGAAGATGCTCCGATACTTGAAGCATTGAAGAAAATGAAAAGACGGCGACTCGTGCCGTTCGATGTGCCGGGTCACAAGCGCGGCCGTGGCAATCCGGAGCTCACAAATTTTCTCGGCGAGGATTGTCTCTCCGTCGACGTTAATTCGATGAAGATGCTCGACAATCTCTGTCATCCCGTGTCGGTCATTCGCGACGCGGAGAGACTCGCGGCGGACGCATTCGGCGCGGCGCATGCGTTTCTCATGATTGGTGGCACGACGTCGGCCGTGCAGACGATGGTGCTCACGGCGCTGAAGCGTGGCGAAAAGCTCATACTGCCGCGCAACGTGCACAGGAGCGTCATCAACGCGATGATACTGTGCGGCGCCGTGCCTGTCTACGTGAATCCGGAGATGGACAAGACACTCGGCATTTCGCTCGGCATGAAGGTGAGCGAAGTGAAGCGCGCCATAGAGGAAAATCCCGACGCGAAAGCCATATTCGTCAACAATCCCACGTACTACGGGATATGCTCGAACATAAAGGAAATCGCACGGCTCGCCCACGAGCATGGCATGCTGCTCCTCGCGGATGAGGCGCACGGCACGCACTTTTATTTTCATGACGCGTTGCCGATGGCGGCGATGAAGGCGGGCGCGGACATGGCAGCGCTCTCGATGCACAAGTCGGGCGGCTCGCTCACGCAGTCGTCTTTGCTCCTCACGGCGGATACCATATCCGAAGGCTATGTGCGTCAAATCATCAACCTCACGCAGACGACGAGCGCGTCGTATCTTCTCATGGTCAGTCTCGACATATCGAGGCGGCGTCTCGCGCTTCACGGCAAAGAGATTTTCGACAAGGTGATTGGCCTCGTCGAGTACGCGCGCGAGGAGATAAACGCGATAGGTGACTATTACGCGTATGCACGTGAGCTCGTCGATGGCGACGCGGTGTATGATTTCGACATCACGAAGCTCTCGATTTTCACGCGCTCGCTCGGACTCGCGGGCATAGAGGTGTATGACCTTTTGCGTGACGAGTACGACATACAGACGGAGTTCGGCGACATCGCAAATATTTTGGCGTATGTCTCGGTCGGCGACAGGCCAAAGGACATTGAGCGGCTCGTCGCGGCTCTCTCTGAGATACGCAGAAACTACAAAAAAAATCAGAAGAACATGCTCGAGGCCGAGTACATAAACCCGAGCGTCGTATGCGGACCGCAGGAGGCTTTCTATGCGGACAGCGAGTCACTGCCGATAGACGAGACGGCGGGACGTGTCGCGAGCGAATTTGTCATGTGCTATCCGCCGGGGATACCGATACTCGCGCCGGGTGAGCTTGTGACGCCCGAGATACTGCGGTACATTCACTACGCGAAAAAGAAGGGCTGCTCGATGACGGGCCCCGAGGATATGTATATAGAGCGACTCAATGTGATGAAGGAAGCATGATAATCAATGGATTTGTGGTTTACGGAGAATCATACGAAAAACGCGCGCTTTTCAATGAAAGTTGACAATGTCCTTTTCACAAAACAGAGCGAATTTCAACGCATAGATATTTTCGACACGCCGGAGTTTGGGCGCGTGCTGACGCTCGACGGCTATACGATGCTCACGGAAAAGGACGAGTTCATGTATCACGAGATGATCGTGCATGTGCCGATGAGCGTTCATCCGAACGCGAAAAACGTGCTTGTCATAGGCGGCGGCGACGGCGGCACGGTGCGCGAGCTCACGCGGTTCAAATGCGTCGAGCACATCGACCTCGTCGAGATAGATGAGGATGTCGTGCTCTCGTGTCAGAAATATTTGCCTCAGACGGCGTCGAAGCTCGATGACCCGCGCGTCGACAAGCACTACGAGGACGGGCTCAAATTCATTCGCCATCATGAGGATGAATACGATGTCATCATCGTTGATTCGACGGATCCGTTTGGCCCGGGCGAGGGGCTTTTCACGCGCGAATTTTACGGCAACTGCTACAGGGCGCTCAAAGCAGACGGCATCATGGTCAATCAGCATGAGAGCCCATTCTATACGGATACGGCGTATGCCATGCAGCGCGCCCATGAGCGCATCGTGCAGTCTTTCCCAATAGCGAAGGTCTACGAGGTGCACATTCCGACATATCCGTCGGGTCATTGGCTTTTTGGTTTTGCCTCGAAGAAATATCATCCGTACAAAAATGTGGACTTTACGAGATGGGAGAGCCAAGGCTTTAAAATGAAGTACTACAATCCGCGTCTTCATGTGGCGTCGTTCGCGTTGCCGACGTACGTTGAGGATATGCTGAAGGAGGTAGAGAAGCGCGATGAGGCAAAGTAAAAATGTCGAGACATTCCTCGGCTGTGACAAAGACTACGACGACGCGCGCATCGTCATCTACGGCGCGCCGTTCGACTCGACGACGTCGTATAGGCCCGGAACACGGTTCGCGAGCCGCGTCATGCGCGCGGAGTCGTACGGGCTCGAGACATACAGCCCGTATCAGGATGTTGACATTGAGGACGCCGCCATTTTCGACGGCGGCGACCTCGAGCTCTCGTTTGGCAATACGGAGAAGGCACTCTCTGATATTCATGACTATGCGAAAGGCGTGCTCGCGGACAATAAGCTGCCGTTTCTCATCGGCGGCGAGCATCTTGTGACGCTGCCGGCTGTGCGGGCGGCGTATGAGAAGTACCCCGACCTCTGCGTGATTCATTTCGACGCGCATACGGATTTGCGCGATGAATATCTCGATGCGAAGCTCTCTCATGCGACCGTCATCAGGCGCGTGTGGGACATGTTGGGCGATGGACGCATATATCAATTCGGCATAAGGAGCGGCGAGCGCGATGAATTTTATTGGGCGATGAGGGATCATCACACGCACCTGCAAAAATTCAATTTCACGGGGCTCGACAGCGTCGTGTCGGAGCTTCGTTCGAGGCCGATTTATTTCACGATAGACCTCGACGTGCTCGACCCGTCGTGTTTTCCTGGAACGGGGACGCCCGAGGCGGGCGGCGTGACATTCGCAGAGCTGTTGAAAGCGATTTTCGCCGTCGTGAGGAACTCGATGATTGTGGGCTGCGACATGGTGGAGCTCTCGCCGCCGCTCGACGAGAGCGGAGCTTCAACGGCGACGGCGCTGAAACTCATGCGCGAAATGCTTTTGTGCCTCGAAAAGCCATTCATAAAACCAGAAATCGTGTAAATTTTATATAGAGGAAAGCAAATTGAAGGGGGAATTTTTACAAATGGGAAAAGCTATGATTATCGGCTGTGGCGGCGTTGCATCAGTGGCCGCGCATAAATGCTGTCAGAACAGCGACGCATTTGACGAGATATGCATCGCGTCGCGTACGAAGTCGAAATGCGACGCACTCAAGGCGAAGATTGACGGCGGCAAGACGAAGGTGACGACGGCGCAGGTTGACGCTGACAATGTGCCGGAGCTCATCGCGCTCATCGAGAAGGTGAAGCCAGACGTCGTGCTCAATCTCGCGCTTCCTTACGAGGACCTTCATATCATGGACGCATGCCTCGCGACGAAGACAAACTACGTCGATACGGCGAACTATGAGCCGCCAGACACGGCGCATTTCGAGTACAAATGGCAGTGGGCGTATCGCGACCGCTACAAGGACGCGGGCATCACGGCGCTCCTGGGCTCGGGTTTTGACCCGGGCGTCACGAGCGTTTTCTCTGCATACGCGCTCAAGCATGAGTTTGACGAGATAAATTACATCGACATTCTCGACTGCAATGCCGGCGATCATGGCTATCCATTTGCGACGAATTTCAACCCAGAGATAAATATTCGCGAAGTATCGGCGAAGGGCAGCTATTGGGAGGACGGCCATTGGGTCTACACGGAGCCGATGGAGATAAAGCGCGTCTACGATTTCCCAGAGATTGGCCCGAAGGACATGTATCTCCTTCATCATGAGGAAATAGAGTCGCTTGCGCTCAATATCCCCGGCATAAAACGCATCCGCTTCTTCATGACGTTCGGCCAGAGCTATCTCACGCATCTCAAGTGCCTCGAAAATGTCGGCATGACATCCATTGAGCCGATAGACTTCGAGGGACATAAAATCGTGCCACTGCAGTTTCTCAAGGCCGTGCTGCCGGACCCAGCGAGCCTTGGCCCGCGCACGAAGGGCAAGACGAATATCGGCTGCATATTCCGCGGCGTGAAGGATGGCAAGGACAAGACGTATTACCTTTATAATGTCTGCGACCATCAGGAGTGCTACCGCGAGGTCGGCTCGCAGGCCGTATCGTACACGACGGGCGTGCCCGCGATGATTGGCACAGAGCTCATCATGAAGGGGATATGGAAAGGCCCCGGCGTATTCAATATAGAGGAGTTCGACCCAGACCCATTCATGGAAGAGCTCAACAAGTGGGGGCTCCCATGGAAAGAGAGCTACACGCCTGACCTCGTGGAGTGATAGGATGACGACGAATAAGCTCTGCTCGCAGGATGAGCTCGCGATGCGCCACGCGATGCGCAGGGTGCATGATGAAGTGATGACGCCGTGCTACGTCGTGGATGATGCGCGATTAAAATACAATCTCGAGATTTTGTCATCGATTCGCGAAGCGACGGGCGCGAAAATTCTGCTCGCGCAAAAAGCGTTCTCGATGTTTCACTTTTACCCGTTGATTGCGAAGTACCTCGACGGCACGACGGCAAGCGGACTTTATGAGTCGCGCCTCGGCCGTGAGGAGTTCCGTGGCGAGGTGCATGTCTTTGAGCCAGCGTATCGCGATGATGAGTTCGATGAAATCGCGAAAACGGCGGATCATATCGTGTTCAATTCGATAGCGCAGTGGAAGAAATATCGCGACCGCGCGCTCGAAAGTGGTTGCGTGTGCGGTCTGCGTGTCAATCCTGAGCACTCGACGCAGGACACGCCGATATACGATCCGTGCGCGCCAGGCTCGCGTCTCGGTGTGCGCGCGTCTGTGCTCGAGCGTGAGCTCGAGAGAGACGCTCATGCGCTCGACGGCATCACGGGGCTTCACATGCATACGCTTTGCGAGCAGGGAGCGGAGCCACTTTACGATACGCTGAAAGTGTTTGAAGAAAAATTGGGTGCGTATCTCGCGAAAATGAAGTGGGTGAATCTCGGCGGCGGTCATCACATCACGAAGGATGACTACGACCGCGAGCTTTTGAAAAAATGTATTCGCTACATGCGCGGAACATATGGTGTTGATGTCTACCTTGAGCCGGGCGAGGCTGTGGCGTATCATGCAGGCGACCTCGTGACGACGGTGCTCGACATCGTCGAGACGGATGGCGTGCCTGCGGCGGTGCTCGACACATCGGCGGCGTGCCACATGCCCGACGTCATCGAGATGCCGTATCGTCCGCCGCTCTATGGCGCGGGCGAGCCCGATGAGCTCACGTACACGTACAGGCTCACGGGGCCGACGTGCCTTTCGGGCGACATCATCGGCGACTACTCATTTGCGGAGAGACTTCACGCAGGCGACAGGCTCGTATTCAGTGACATGGCGATATATTCCATGGTCAAAAACAACACGTTCAACGGTATGCCATTGCCGTCGATCATTGCGGTGGAGAATGACAAATGGCGTGTCGTGAAAAAATTTGGTTACGAGGATTTCAAAGAAAGATTATCTTGAGTGGTGATTTCTGTTGAAAGCGAAAAAATTATTGGCGGGCGTCATTGCGTCCATGATATTGGCGATGCCGCTCACGATGAATAACGTGAGTGCAGAGGGCAATGATGAGGCAAAACCTTCCACATCTATGGAGACGACGCTTGAAGAGCTGGCAAAGCATTTCGACTACAGGGAGGCTGTCAATGAGGCGACAGAGTCAAATGTCAGCGCCTACACGATACGCCTCGGCATGGAAGGCGACGACATCTGGTTCCCTGAGCATGAGTGGCTGTTTTTCCGTCCGTCGAATGCGAAAGCAACGAAGTTATTCCTGCGCGCCATGTCTGCGAAGGCGCCTGTGAAGGAAATGCTCGCGCTCAATATAAAGGATGGCTGCATAAAAAATATCGGCGTCGCATTTTTGACGAACGACAACAAGACGGCAGAGGACATATTCGACAGAGCCGTCGGCAATGTTTCGTATCGCATGCCGAACGTGATGCCAAAAGATGAGCCTACTCACTACGAGCGCTACATCAAAGACAAAAACGCGACACTCGTCGACATGCGCGAGTGGCTGCTCGACGACCACGGTCTCGCCGTCGTGCGTTACACGAGCCCAACACCAGAGGGCGGCTCGCTTTTCGACACGCCGACGTACGACACGATTGTCGTGTACAGATATTGAAATTAATCCCATCGTGAAAACGGTGGGATTTTTTGTGCGCAAATTCTACAAAATTTTTTCAGGAAAAGAAGAATATTGGATTTTTGTGTCGAAATATTAAACAGTTATAGGAGTTTTTGTGACTTTGATTACAACAGGATTAAGCAGGAAGCCTTATTTTATATCAGTCATCACTAAGGAGAGATTATGATGAGCAAAAGAAGGAGCAATGCAGAGCTCACAAGCAAAGTGTTGGCAGGACTCGCGAGCATCGCGGCAGGCACGTTCATTATGGCGCCATTCGCTTCAACGGCTGAGGCAGCCACGGCCGACTACACCTATGTGGATATAGGTAGCGGCACGCAGACTGCCAACATCGATGCAAGCACTGGCAACTCGACTGTCGTGGCGCGCGCCGCAGGCGATGCGACGATAAGCGGCGAAGTCAAGGCGGTGAACGCGGCTGGCACGAATACAGCTGGCGATGCTGTGTACATGATGGTGTCCAATCAAGACATCGATTGGAGCAGGGCAAGCGACAACGGCAGCGGCTTCACGAACATCATCGAGAGCATCAACAATTCGACGGCGTCGGCTGAGTTCAGCAATACGGCGTTTAATGCTGGGAATGGCACAATAACGTTTGTGACGGGCGACATAGCGACGACGGCGAGTGCTCTTGATGCGGGCGCAAGTGGCAACATATACATCGGACTCTCCGACACTGATGTGAAGGCGCTCGGCACGAACGCAAAAAATCTCAGCGCATCGGTGACGCTCGATGGTAATAGTAACTTCAGCACGATAACTTCGGCATCCACTTCTAACTCAAATGGATATATTCATTTGACATCACGCGGTACGTTGAAAGCGGATTCTGCGCAGATTTTTGATAGTTCAGTAGATACAACCACAACAGCAGGTGCAAACCAGAATCCTAGCGCTGTGCGTAGCGATGCCAATGCCGCCGTTGATTTTGAGGCGGGCACGCTCGAACTCACGGATGACTACTACAATATCGACTACCTCATGACGGCGACGGAACTCATCCACGAGGCCGACAATGGCACGACAGCTGTGCGATTCAAAAATGGCGCGACAGAGGTTGAAGTGTCAGCTATATCGGTTGATAATAGCTTAAATACTAATGAGGTTACGCTTGGCGTTTATCATGCATATAAAAGTGCGTATGATGAGCCAGCTTTTTCGAGCAATCAGGCATCAAGCGGACAGATGCGGATTCGTCAGTTTAACTTCACGGCGACTCCAATAACTGATAAGACGCTTTCATTTTCAGGTGATAACGTAAAGTTTGCGTCGCTTACAGATAATGCGCAGTTGGTGACAGTGAACGGCACGTCGAATGATACCGCTTCTGATAAAGTTTCAATAGTTGCGACAAATTATTATGATATTACTAATAGCGTAGAGACAGACAGCACACTGTATTTCGGCCTTGATGGCAACACGACAAATATACTTTCTGGCAGTGTTACAGTTGGCCATTCTTCTGACGAGGTAACATTGCAAAATGGCACGGTGGTTCATGATAATTCGTTGCTCGATATTGCTGCTGGCACGCTCAAAGTAACAAATGGAGTGAGCTTGCTTGGTCATGCGACGGCAGAGGTGTCAGAAGGCGCAACGCTCCAGACTGACACAATGACGATAAGTTCTACATCGGAAGCGACTAATGGCGCTGAGCTTTCTGTTGATGGTACGCTCAAAGGACTGCACAACGATGGCGTAAAGCTCGATGCTACTGGTAAGACCATAACGGTAGGTCATTCTAATTCTACTAATTCGACTGACTCCGCAAAAGGCACGCTTATAGTTGATGAAGAGAGTACTTTGACAGGCGCGAGTATTTTTGTAGATCCAGCTTGGAATGGAAGCGATACGATCAGTGATGCTTCCAATTTTGCATACGGATCAACTGACCCAGACGATACGAGTACGACTGTTGACTATAAATTGACAATAGGACAAAATTCTGTTGGCAGTCTTGGCACGACAAGCACATCGACGGCCGCTAAGCTTTTCGATACGTCCACATATAAGTGGGGCGATGATGACATCAGTGCCGCGCTGTATCTTGCGAAGCCGACATATCTGAGCAGTGGCTCTGGCGGCATAAAGGTCGACGGCTCACTGACTACAGATAATCTTGGTAAAACAGGCTACGAAGCGGCTACGGCAAATAACGCGACGTTTGGTGATAACTCGCTCCTTATGGTCGAAACGAGGGCGCTTAATGGAAATGCCGCTCTCAATGGAGACGCGAGCAGCACGGTAACAAGCACGCTTACTGTCGGCAATAATGCAAGTTTGCTTCTGTCAGCGGATGTGCTCGGAGATGTCGGCGGAACAAAGAGCTATGGAATTTATTCTAACTTTACTACTGCAAATAGTACCAATACGACAGATACCAACTGGCTCAATAATACCAACAATATTAGCTTTGACAATAAGCTGCTGATGGCATCTAAGGCGCCGGGCGCGAACAACGGGTCAGTCGAGGTCACGCGTCTCTCGACGGCAAGCGTACTGCCTAGCGCTGTGCTTCCAAATGTCATTGACCATGTGGACCTCACGCGCGACACGACGCACCCGGGCATAAAGTATCTCTATGACGTGACGAGCACGGGACTCACGGACACTGAGTCCACGGACATGATAAACTTCGCGGCTCAAGCGGGCGAAATCGCTGGCGCAACGGCGACGACCGTGCTAGGAGCGACGGAACTCACGGACACGGCGCAGCAGCATTTCTCGTGGCTCTCAGGCAGCAAGAAACGCCACGGAGATGACTTCTGGTTCAAATATCTCTACAACAAGACGGACTTCGATGGCCTGTCGCTCGACAATTTCCACGGGGCAGACTACGACACGAAGCTCAACGGCGCAATCCTCGGCTGTGATTTGCGCTCTGTCGGCGACTATCGTCAGGGCGTTGCCATCGCCTACGGTGATGGCTCGACGGATGGTAGCCTCGCCAATGACGATTACAAACTCTGGACGCTCAGCTATTATGGTAGCCTCATGAGAGACAAAAACAATCTGCTCTTTGACGTCAGCTATGGCCGTGCTCGTCACGACGTTGACGCGTACTATGCGGGCAGACATTTCGAGATGGAGCCGAAGCACAATATATTCAGCATTGGCGTGACGGACGAGTACAAGATTCGCTCCGGCAAGACGAATATCATTCCGCATATTGGCCTGCGCTATATGAATATCAACGCGGACGACTACGACGCGACCATCGGCGGCACGCGCGCATTTCACTACGACCCGGGCACGCAGAGCCTCGTTGCTTTGCCTGTCGGCGTTGGCTTCATGAATGTGACGAAGAGCGGCGCTTGGATTTATCGCTTCTAGGCTGACCTCTCGTATGTGGGCATCCTCTCGGGACGCGACGCCGATATGGACGTCTCGCTCGCGGGCTACGGCGCGACGGACAATGTCGAGTACGACATCTCTGACTCGGGATATTTCCGCGGCATGGTCGGGTTCACGGCGAAGCGCGACAACTTCTCATACAACATCGGCTACACGTATCGCAAGGGCAGCGACACGCAGGGACATCGCGTGATGGCTGGCCTCACATGGAATTTCTGACATATTGGCACGAAAAATGGGATGCGGCAAAAATCTTTTGCATCGCATCCCGTTTTTGTTATAATTTTGAACGTACGCAATTCGGTTGGCGGCAATAAATAAAATGGCAGGGTGATTTTGATGGTTGAAAATGCCGAGCTTTACAAAAAATTTCTTGAGAAAAACAAAATCAACAACTTCGAGATACAGGAGGTCGGCGACGCTCATCACAGTGTGATTTTTCGCTCAATGGTGTCGCATCGCGGGCAGTACACACCGATTGGCATCATATTCGATGATACGATATACATCATCATCCGCGTGAATTTCGCACCGAAGGCGCTCGATGATGAGAATGCCTACGCCGTGAGCAATTTCATCATGCGGCTCAATCACGCAAATAAGCTGCTGAAATATTATCTCGCGCCGGACACGTCTGTCATTCTTGATATTTGCATACCGACGTTGCCAGGACATTTCTCGCCGGAGCTCGTGCAGACACTGCTCGGCGTGGCAGTGCGCGAGGTCGAGGCGCATCAGAGCGAATTCATGAAGCTCATCTGGCAGGACGCGACGGCTGAGAGCGAGAAGAAAGACGACGCGGCAAAGCCTGATGCGAAGATGGCGAAGACAGAGACGATGGATGAGTCTGTGGCAACAGCGGCGAATGATGAAGAGACTGAAGATGATGAAGCTGACGCAAGACCAGAAATGAAAGTGGGACGCGTGAGTTATGATAAAGATGATACGGCGTCAAAACAAACCGAGCAAATCGCGGAGACTGCACAAGTTCAAGAAGCCGTGAAAGCTGAGCAAGAGAAACAGGATGAGCAAGTCGAGCAGACTGGACAAGCTGAGCAAGTCACACAAGCGGAGGCGCTAGCGCCGAAGCGTAGAGTGACGCGCAGGGCGGCGCCGAAGTCGCCGACGATGAAGCGAAGAAAGAGCCAACAAAGACAACTTCATCGAAAAAGCAACGGACGCTCGAGGAAATGCTGAAGCTCGCGACGCCCGAGCAACTCATTGAGATGACGAAAAAAGCGACACCCGAACAGTATAAAGCCATCACGGCAGAAATCATCAGGCGCAGAAAAGCGAAGCAGTAAAGAGAAAAGTTGTCGATAAAAACGCAAAGGTTTTGAAATGAGATGGAAAATGACTCGGCGATGCCAGTCCTCATCCACTGCGCAATTTCGACGGGCTCTAAGGCTAGCTTCCTCGCGGCAGAAGCGAGGACACGTCGCTTCGGAGCCAGCTCAAGAGCCCGTATGAAATTGCTAAGCTCCTTTGGACTGGCATCGCCTCGAGAATTTCACAAACGCATACAAAAAGAGGACTGCTCCATTAGCGAAAATCGCTGACGGAAACAGTCCTCTTTTTGCATTTAAAATTTTAATTTTAGCTCTGATGATTTTTCTTAGAATTTCAACTTTAGCTCTGGCGACTTTTCTTTGATGTATTGTTTCATGTCTTCAGGCAATGGCGCGGTTACCGTCAATTTTTCTTTCGTGACGGGGTGGATGAGGTCTATTCTGTAGGCGTGAAGTGCTTGGCGATTTATTTTGTCGCTTTTTTCGCCGTAGAGGTCATCGCCAATGAGCGGGTGACCGATGCTCGCGAGGTGCACGCGTATCTGATGCGTGCGACCTGTCACGGGCGCAATGTCGAGCAGTGTCTCGTCACCGAGCGTCGCCATCGTGCGATAGCGCGTGATGGCAGGTTTACCATCTGCTTCATTCACTTCCTGCTCGATGATGCTGCCGGGTTTTCTCGCGATGGGCGCGTCGATGATGCCCTCTGGCGGCGTGACGATGCCGCTCGCTATGCCGATGTATCGCCTGTGAAACAGTGCGCCGTCTTTGCCTGTGAGCTGTGACTGCATGTGCGGCGCCTTCGCGATGAGCACGAGCCCCGACGTATTGCGGTCGAGTCTGTGCATTGGATGAAATATCAGATTTTGGTGCGTCTTTTCATAGTAGTAAGTCACGCCGTTTGCGAGCGTGGGCTCCGGCTTTTTGTGAGAGACGGGATGGACGAGTAGAGGCGTCGGCTTATTGACAATCAGCAGATAGTCGTCCTCATAGCGAATGTCGAGCGTCATTTCGATGGGCTCAATCGGCGACGTCTCGTCAAGCGTGCATGTGAGCGTGTCGCCTGCGTGGAGCATCGTAAGCGCTATTATCACAGGCTTGCCATTTACCGTGACGGTGCCGTTGTGTTTTATTCTGCGCCAAAGATGAACGGACACGCCGTTTTGCCTGAGAAATTTTTTTGCGGGAATTTCGTTCGCGTCATCGGGCAATGTGAATGAGATTTTCATTCTGCTTTTTCTTTTGCGTCGCCGCGAATGGCAGCGATGGCGTGTATCGCAAGATTGAGAATGATGGCGACAATCGTCGCAAGCGCCATGCCCTGCAGCTTCACTGTGCCAATCGTGATGCTGGCCGTCGATACGCCGATGCCGAGAACGATGGACGTGAGTATCAGGTTGACAGGATTATTGTAATCGACTTTTGACTCGACGAGAATGCGAATTCCCGACGCCGCGATGACGCCGAACAACAGCATGGAGACGCCGCCCATGACAGGCGTCGGTATGCTCTGTATGGCAGCGGCGAGTTTGCCGAAGCACGAGAGGATGATGGCGAATACAGCGGCGCCGCCGATGACCCACGTGCTGAACACTTTCGTGATGGCGAGCACACCGATGTTTTCACCGTACGTCGTGTTCGGCGTGGAGCCGAAAAATCCCGAGATGATGGTCGATATGCCATTGCCGAAAATCGAGCGGTCGAGTCCTGGGTCCTTCGTGAGATCGGTGCCGACGATATTGCCCGTGACGATGAGGTGGCCGATGTGTTCAACGACGACGACGAGCGCGGCAGGGAGGATGATGAGCATGGCGTTGAGATTCCACTCAGGCGTATAGAACGTCGGCAGTGCGAACCACGGCGCATTTGAGATTAGGCTCCAGTCTATGATGCCGTAGAAGGCCGATATGATGTAGCCCGATACAACGCCGATGAGAATGGGGATGATGGAGAGGAAGCCTTTGAACGCAATCTGTGAGAAAAGCGTGATGGCGAGTGTGAGTATCGATACGGTGATTGTCGTCGGGTCTGCTTCCTTTGCCGTGAGGCCAGCCATGCCGGCGGCTGTCGGCATGAGTTCGAGACCGATGACGGCGACGATGGCGCCCATCGCGGCGGGCGGGAAAAGAAAATCAATCCATTTCGTGCCGACGGCTTTGACGATGAGACCGACGAGGCAGAAAATGGCGCCGACGGCGATGAAGCCACCGAGCGCGGCATTGTAGCTGTATTGCGACAGCACGAGGAACACCGGCGACAAAAATGCGAAGCTCGAGCCCAAGTATGCGGGGATTTTGCCTTTGCAGAGCACGAGGTAGATGATGGTGCCGATGCCGTTGAAAAGCAGCACCGTGGCAGGATTGATTTTAAATAGGATGGGGACGAGCACTGTCGAGCCGAACATCGCGAAAAGATGCTGCAGGCTCAATGGAATTGCTACGGGGATGGGCGGGCGTTCACTGACGCCTATGACACGATTTGACATTTCATTTGCTCCTTTTGGTACGCATATTAAAATCTAGTCTAATCTATCACAGAATTGACCTTGTTGTCTACCGTTATTAATGATTGCCTAATGTATACATTTAGAATCCTAGGGATTCTGTGGACAAGTAAACACCTATGATGTATAATAAAGCGCGGTTGATGTAACTTTGTCAATTTGGAATGAATTTGTATATAGGGGGAAGAAAATGGCACTCATCGTAAAAAAATTCGGGGGAAGCTCCGTAGGTTCTACCGAGAAAATAATGAATGTCGCAAAGCGCGTCATTTCTGAGAAAAAGCCAGAGGATCAAATCGTCATGGTCGTCTCGGCTATGGGCGACACGACGGATGACCTCATTGATCTTGCAAAGAAGATAAACAAGGACCCGTATCGCTATGAGCGTGAGATGGATATGCTGCTGACGACCGGTGAGCAGGTCTCCATTGCGCTTCTCACGATGGCGTTCAAGACGCTCGGACAGAAGGCAATCTCGCTGACAGGGCCGATGGCGGGCATGCATACAGACTCGACGCACACGAAGGGTCGCATCATGGACATTACTCCGAAGCGCGTCGAGGAGGAACTCAAAAAGGGCAATATCGTCGTCGTGGCAGGATTCCAAGGCGCAGACGACATCGGCGACCCTGTGACGCTCGGACGTGGCGGCTCCGATACATCGGCTGTCGCGCTCGCGGGTGCGCTTCATGCGGACAGCTGCGAGATTTTTACGGACGTCGATGGCATATATTCGGCTGACCCACGCGTGGAGCCCGACGCTCGCCGCATGAAGGAAATCACATACGATGAAATGCTTGAGATGGCGCGCCTCGGAGCGGGCGTCATGCAGCCGCGCTCCGTTGAAATGGGCAAACACATGGGCATTCCGATTCATGTGCGTTCGACATTTACGAATAAACCAGGCACAATTATCAGGGAGGACTATACGATGGAAGAAAAAGATTTTGTTATTCGCGGAGTTGCGCACGATGCGAAGGTCGCAAAGGTAGCCGTCCTTGGCGTGCCGAATAATCCGGGCATTGCGCGCTCGATATTCATGCCGCTCGCAGACGCGCATGTCGATGTTGACATGATTGTGCAGAGCATCAGGAACATCGAGAAGAATGTCACGGACATGGTGTTCACGATTGCGAGCGATGACCTCGGCCGCGCGAAGGAAATCGTCGACAAAGTCGCGAACGATCTTAACGCTATCGCTGTGCTCGTCGAGAAAGACGTCGCAAAGGTGTCAATCGTCGGCGCGGGCATGCTCGGCAGCCCGGGCATCGCGGCGCGCATGTTCGGCGCTTTGGCAGACGCGGGCATCAATATCGATGTCATCAGCACGTCGGAAATCAGCATATCGTGCCTCGTCAAGAAGGCAGACATGGAGAAGGCCGTCAACGCCATTCATGAAGAATTTTTCCCGAAGAAATAATTTCCTGATGAAATAATTTCCCTAAAAATATTTTGTGTTATAAGGAGATAATCACATGACGAATTCAATGGTTGCATCTCATGCCGCGGGCAAGGTTCTCGGCGACGCGATATTCGGCGCGAGCGCGGCGGCGCAGGCCGCTGCGGCGAAGTACGGCGCGGACAAGGTGACGAACGCGACAATCGGCGCCATCATGGGCGACGACGAGAAGCTCGCCTGCATTCCGACGATGGAGAAGGTGTTCCGATCTCTGCCGATGAGCGACATCATCGCGTACGCTCCGATTGTCGGTTTGCCGGGCTACCTCGATACGGTTGTAAAGCTCACGTTCGCGGATCAGCAGCCAGATGGCTACACGGCGGCGGGTGCGACGGCGGGTGGCACGGGCGCCGTGCACAATGCAATCGCGAATTACTCTGAGATTGGCGACAAGGTGCTGACGTCTGATTGGTTTTGGGGTCCGTACACGGCTCTTTGCCATGAGCAGGGACGTGAGCTCACGACGTATCAGCTGTTCGATGAGGAGCAGAATTTCAACATAAAAGATTTCACCGCGAAGGTGACGGAGCTTCTGAAGAAGCAGTCGTCGCTGCTCATCATCATCAATACGCCTGCGCACAATCCGACGGGCTACAGCCTCTCCGAAGATGATTGGAAGGCCGTCATCGATGTGTGCAAGACGGCAGTGAAATCGGGCGACAAAAAGGTCAGCATCCTCGTTGACATCGCGTACATCGATTATGCGGGCGAGAAGAATGAGACGCGCAAGTTCATGAAGTTGTTCGGCGGGCTTCCGAACAACATTTTCGTCATGTTCGCGTTCAGCATGTCGAAGGGCTATACGATGTATGGTCAGCGCACGGGCGCCATCATCGGTCTTTCGCAGAGCAAAGAAATTGTCGACGAATTTGCCAACGCGAACAAGTACACGAGCCGCGCGACGTGGTCGAACATCAATCGCGGCGCGATGACTGTGCTCACGAAGATACAGCAGGACGCGACGCTTCTGGCGCAGTTCGAGAAGGAGCGTGCCGCTCTCTATGAGACAATCAAAGAGCGTGGCGCCATCTTCATGAACGAGGCAAAAGAGTGCGGACTCAACGCGCTGCCGTATAAAGCAGGTTTCTTCCTCTCAATCCCTGCGAAGGATCCAGGCGCCGTATGCGATAAGCTGCATGATGATCTCATATTCCCAGTGCCGCTCAAGAAAGGTGTGCGCGTGGCTGTATGTGCAGTGCCTGCGGCAAAGATGCGCGGCATGGCGGCGAAAATCAAAAAAGCGTGGGACGCCGTAGAGAAATAAGAGAGAAATAAAATAGCGCGAATCAAAATGGTCAGAACCTCATTAAAAGGCTCTGACCATTTTTCGTTTGTGAAAAAAATGTTGTGCATCGATACGATGTCACAATCAGTAGCAAATACTCGACCCTCTCCGCCTCGCATTCGCTCGGCACCTCCCCCATTGGAGAGGCTAGCGTTACAGTCGCTGAGATTATTTACATTAGCCGAAGCAGTGCATAAGGAAAAACGTAATTTCATAGTTCCATCGTAAATCATGCAACTTGCTGTCTGTAAAGAGAAGGACTGTCGTTCACTTTTTATCTATATCGTAAAGCGTTGCTTTCGCTATGCCTCCCACCATGGGGGAGGTGCCCCGCAGGGGCGGAGAGGGTCTTCATAAACTCAAGAGCTTGTAAGAATTTTACTTTCTGAACTTATCCTTGTTCATGTTGATGATTTCCGCCATGAGCATTTTGCCGACGATGTCGGGGTGAAGGCCGTCTATGCTGAGGTCGTCGTCGAGCAGCGTGTGTGATTTGTTGTAGAAATACGGCTCGAGGTCGATATAGTATTCCTGCTCGCGAATGAACGCGTTGATTTTTTTCATCTTCGTCATCCAGTCTGGGTCAGACGGCGTGTGAAATGCTTTCTCGATGTTGGCGGGATTGATGGGCATGAGCGTGAGGAAGATGGGACGGATGTCATTTGCGAGGCATTTCTCGCGAATGGTCGTGATGTCTTTTATGATGTCGTCCGCCGTGAGATACGAACGCAAATCGTTCGAGCCCGTCATGATGATAAGATTGCGCGGATGAAATGGCAGCACGTCGTCCTCGAATCGCATCGCCGTCGTGTGCGCCGTGTCGCCGCTCCTGCCGAGATTCAGCGCGGGGAAGTCGAGGTATGTCGTGTAGCTGTACTCCGCATTGAAAGGAGAGTATGAGAGCGCGCCGCCGCCGTGCGTGATGCTGTCGCCGAACGCCGCAGCGAATACGCCGCCTTTTCGCTCGGGCACGGTGAACGTCGCGATGTCTGAATAGCGGCCAATCGTCTTGCCATTTTTGTCGATGGCTCTGACGCGCCAATAATATGTGCCCGCGTATGGGCGCGGGTATTCGTCGTAGCAGCTGAACGAATCATCCGCCGTGTGATACCACTCGCGATTTTTTGATGGCCCTGTCGCGCTCGCGTCACTTGGTGGCTCTATCATGAGCTCGACTTCGTAGAGTCGCTCATCGTGCATCGGTATCCATTGATAAACAGGATAGAGCGGCGTCTCCGTGCCTGGCATTTTGTCAAACGTGTTGATGAGCGGATAGTCGGGCGGCGTCAGACTTTTGTCAATCGTGATGGCCTCGGAGCGAGAGAATACGCCAATCGGTTTTCTGTCGAGGTCGAGAGCGCGCACGCGATAGTAGAGCGTGCCGCGGCTCGCGTATTCGCTGAGGTCTGCTTGATAGCCGTTCGTGTAGACTCTGCGCGTGCTGAAAAGATGATTTTTCTCCGACAGCTCGACACCGCCTTCTTTTTCGGGCGGCGCAGACAATATCTCTACTTCATAAATGACGGCGCGCGGGACGGAGTGCCAGACGAGATATGGCTTCACGCTCGCGGGATTTTCCGCAGTGTAGTGAACGATGGTCACGGGCGCGGGCGGATTTGTGTAATTTGGATTCGGTATCACGTCGAACGGGCTCGCGAGCTTTCCGAATATGCCGTACGCTGTGACTTGATAATACATGGGAATCGCCGAGGACGGCAACGCGTACTCCGACGATGATGTGTATTCCTCGAGGAATTTATGATATGTTGGCTCACCATCAACGCGTCCCGTTGTCTTCGAGAATGTCTCGACTTTGTATATGCACGGGTATGGGAGCTTGTCCCACTGTGCGGTGATGTGGCCGCTCTCCTCCGAGAATGATACTTCGAGCGATGTCGTTTCGTTGATGTTGAAGAAATCCGTTTTTTCGATGAGAAAGACGTTCAAGACTGTGCATATTGACAAAATGATTGCAAACGCAATATATCGCTTCATTATGTTCTCCGTTATTTTCTCCGTTTATAATTTTGGCTATTTTGGATTTTTATTGTATAATGATAATTTGTGAGAGTGTGAATAGTATATCATAAAATCGCGGAGCAGGAAGGATATTTCATGGAAAATAAAAAGACACATGGTCTTGTGATTGTGAATACGGGTGATGGAAAGGGCAAGACGACGGCGGCGCTTGGCATCGCCATACGCGCGTGGGGCGAGGATATGCGCGTGCTCATACTGCAATTCATAAAGGGCGGCTGGAAATATGGCGAGCTCAAAGCGCTCGCGGCGCTCGGCGAGATAAATGGAAAGCTGCGCGTCGAGCAGTGCGGTCTTGGATTTTCGCAGCGTGACGGAGAAGACAAGGAGCAGCACAAGAAAGCGGCGCATGAGACGCTTGAAAAAGCGCGCGAAGCGATAAAAAACGGTGAATGGGATGTCATCATACTCGATGAGATTAATTACGCCGTGAAATTTGGACTCATTGAGAAGAAAGAGATGCTGAGCCTGCTCGATGAAAAACCAGAGACGCTTCATCTGATACTCACGGGACGCGACGCCGTGCCGGAACTCATCGAGCGAGCTGACCTCGTGACGGAGATGCATCTCGTGAAGCATCCATTCAAGAGAGGCATAAAGGCGCAAAAGGGCATAGAATTCTAATGACAGTGGTGGGTGTTTTTTTTGCAGCTTAAGCGTTTGGAAGCTTACGGATTTAAATCCTTCGCTGACAAAATAACAATAGAGTTTGACAAGGGCGTCACGGCCGTAGTGGGTCCAAATGGCAGCGGCAAGAGCAATATCACGGACGCGATTCGCTGGGTGCTCGGCGAGCAAAACGTGAGAAATCTGCGTGGCACGAAATCAGAGGACATCATATTCGCCGGCAGCGTGTCACGTCGTCAGCTCGGTGTCGCCGATGTCACGCTGACATTCATCAACGAGGGCGATTTGCCGATTGACTACGATGAGGTCGTCGTCGAGCGTAGGCTGTATCGCTCAGGTGAGAGTGAATTCTACATCAATAAGTCACGCTGTCGTCTCAAGGACATATATGCGCTTTTCGCTGACACGGGCCTCGGTCATGATGGGCTCTCGGTCATCGGACAGAACAAGATTGACGATATACTCAACAGCCGACCAGAGGAGAGACGCCTTTTCTTTGAGGAAACGGCTGGCATAACGAAGTTTCGCGACCGCAAGCGTGAGTCCGTCAGAAAGCTCGACGACACAGAGAAAAATCTCACGCGCGTGACGGACATCATGCAGGAGATAGAGACGCAGCTTGAGCCATTGGCAGAGCAGGCGGAGCGCACGAGAAAATACAATGCGTGGAATGAAGAATACAAAGAGTGCAGGATAACGGAGCTGTACAGGAAACAGGAGCGCTCGAGTGAAGCCGAGCGAAAAGGCGAAGAAAAAATCGCCGCCGCGAGGGATGAAGTCGCGGCGGGCGAGGCGGAGCTCGGCAAAATTGAATCAAATAAGGAATTGATTTCCAATAAAGTCGTCATACTGGAAAAGGATATGGAGAGCAAAGCGGAGGAACGCGAAAAGCTCCATGACAAAATCGAAGAAACGAAAAGCGAGATACGCGTGCTGACGGAGCGCCAAGAGCAGGGCGATGCGAATTGGAAACGTATCACGAAGGAGATTGATGCGCTCGATGATGACGCTCTGAGCACGGAAAGTGAAAAGAAGACGCTGTCCGAGATGGAGACGACGCAAAAAAAGCGCGTCGATGACATGGCGACACGCATCGCGGCGGAGCGTGAGAAGTCGAAGCGCCTCGAGGATGACATACGCAGTCAGAAGGAGCGCGTGAAAGAGCTCGCGAAGCAAAAGGAACAGGCCGAAAAGGATGCGCTCACAAAGCAAAGCGCGATGGAGCTCATAGATCAGCGCATAGAGTCCGACACGAAAAGCCGCAAGGAAGGCAAAGAGACGGCTGAAAGCCTGCGCGCGGAGCTCGAGGACGACAGAAAGGAGCTCAAAGAGCTCACGGAGCGTGTCACTTTGCTTGCCAAAGAAAATGAAACGCTCACGAACGCGAAGCAAGAGATAAAGGAGCGCATAAAGAAGCTGACACTGGATATGCGCGAAAGACAGCAGACGCTGCGCATGAATCAGCAATACATCGGTCAGGCGGAGGCGAAGCTTTCGGTTCTCACGCGCATGCAGGAGGCGTATGATGGATTTGGCAGGGCGGCGCGCATGGTGCTCTTGTCGAAGGAGCGCTGGCGCCATCATGTGTGTGGCGCGGTCGCGGAGCTCATAAATGTGCCGCAAAAATATCTCACAGCCATCATGGTGGCGCTCGGTGCGAGCCAGCAGAGCATTGTGACGGACGACGCGGTCACAGCAAAAGAGGCCATAGCGCATCTTAAGCGCACGAAGGCGGGCAGGGCGACATTTTTGCCGCTCGATACGATTGCACAGCGCGCGCATCCGAATGAGAAAATCAATAAAACGGGCGGCGTTATAGGCTATGCGGATGAAGTCGTTCAGACGGACGAGAAATATAAAAGAGTCGCTGCTTTCCTTTTGGCGCGAACGCTCATCGTCGATACGATTGACCATGCGCTCGTCATAGCGCGCGAGCATGGCCAGCGCATGAGAATCGTGACGCTTTCGGGCGAGCTCATAAATCTGGGCGGCTCTCTGACGGGCGGCAGCCTGCAAAGTCACGAGGCGGGATTCATGAGCAGAAGCAGTGAAATCGAGACGCTCAGGGAAACGCTGAGGCAGAAAAAAGCGGAAAAAGATGAGGCGGAGCGTCTCTATAATGAAGCGACGGCGGAGATGAGCGCGTCTGAGACGCGCGAAAGAGAGACCGTCGAGAAAAGCGAAAACGTGCGCGTGGCACTTGCTGAGGCGCGTGTGAGACGCGACAAGCTCGCGTCGGACACGGAGTCGAAGGAGACGCGGCTCGACGCGATAATGACGCTTCAGAAGGAGCAGGAAGAGAGCTTCGCAAAGCTCGAGGCGAGTCGCGTCACGATGGCGCGAGAACTTTTGAATCTGCGCACGAAGTTGAGCCAAATATCGAAGGACGCCATCGCGGCAGGAGATGCGCTCGATGATATTGAGCAGGACGCGAGCGATTTCAGCAAGTACATCAATAAGCTCGAGGTCGAGAAAGTATCGCTCGAGCACGAGGCATTGCGGAGCCGCGAGCGCATTCTTTTGAAGGAAAAGGAAATCGCGAGAATCAACGCGACGAAGGCTCAGAAGCGTGACGAGCTTCAAAAAATAAAAGCGGGCATCGCGCTAGGCAGCGAGCAGATAAAAAAGCTCGAGGCTGAGAATGAAGAAAGCGAAAAAATATTTGCGTCGATAGACGCAGAATATAATGAGATGTACGCGCATAAGCTCGAGCTCGCAAGTCAAAGCAAGGACAACGACAAAGAGCTCCAGTCATGCCGCAGGAAACTTGGCGCGACGCAGGAGAGGCTTCATCAGCTCGAGATAGAGCAATCGCGTTTGCACTTCGACACGGAGAAATACATCGCCGAGCTGCTTGATGATTATCAGCTCAGCGTCGAGGACGCGGCGAGGCAAGCGCTCGACATGACGGACAAAGCCATACGCGAGAAGATGACGTCGCTCGAGGCGGACATAACGGCGCTGGGCACGGTGAATCTCAACGCCATTGAGGAATACGATAATCTAAAAAGCCGCCATGATTTGATGACGAATCAAGTGAACGACCTCAATGACGCGCGCGGGAATCTCATGCGCATCATTTCGCAGATGGATGACACGATGACGAAGCAGTTCCGTGCCGCGTTTGTGGATATTAAAAAATATTTTAACGAGATTTTCATCAAGTTGTTCGGCGGCGGCAAGGCTGAGCTTTATTTGACGGACGAGAAAAATGTCCTCGAGGCCGGCGTAGAAATCGTGGTGCAGCTGCCCGAAAAGAAGCAGCAGAATCTCTCTGTTCTCTCTGGCGGTGAGCGCGCGCTTACGGTGATTGCGCTGATGTTTGCGTTTTTGAAGGTACGTCCGGCGCCGTTTTCCGTGCTCGACGAGATAGACGCGCCGCTTGATGAGGCAAACATCGTGCGTTTTGGTCGCTTCCTGCGCGAATTTTCCAATGAGACGCAGTTCGTCATCGTCACGCACAGGAAGGGCACGATGGAGGCCGCAGACATGATGTACGGCGTGACGCTCGAGGACGCGGGCGTGTCGAAAATCATTTCCGTGAAGCTGGATGATATATAAGGAGACGCTGATTAATTGAAGCGTAATCAGTGGTTCCAAAAGGGAGGAAAATAATATGGGTTTCTTTGATAGGCTGAAAAAAGGTCTTGCGAAGACGCGTCAGTCACTGACGGCCAAGATTGAAACGACGATACTCGGATATGCCGAGATTGACGACGATTTGCTTGACGAGATAGAGGAAATACTCATCATGGCCGACGTGGGTCTGCCTACGACTGAGAAGCTGATGAAGTCGGTGCGCGCGGGCATCAAAAGCAAAGAGATAAAGTCTCCGCAGGATTTGAAGCCGTACATAGAGAAGCAGGTCACGGAGATTTTGAAGCGCGGCGGCGCGGGCATCCGCATGGCGGCGAATGGGCCGACTGTGTTGCTCGTCATTGGTGTCAACGGCGCGGGCAAGACGACGACGATAGGCAAGCTCAGCGCGTTCTACAATTATTATGGCAAGAAAGTCATGCTCGCGGCGGCCGACACGTTCCGCGCGGCGGCGATAGACCAACTTGAGATTTGGGGCAATCGCACGAGTGCGGAGGTCATAAAGCACGAGGAGGGCTCAGACCCAGCGGCTGTCGTTTTCGATGCGGTGAAGGCGGCGAAGGCGCGCGGCATTGACATCCTGATTGTGGACACGGCGGGCAGACTACAGACGAAGTCGAATCTGATGCAGGAGCTTGAGAAAATAAATCGCGTCATCGCGCGCGAAATTCCAGGCGCGCCGCATGAGACGTTGCTCGTGCTCGACGCGACGACGGGGCAAAACGCCATCAGCCAGGCAAAGCTCTTTACGCAGGCGGCGCCCATCACGGGCGTCGTGCTGACGAAGCTCGACGGCACAGCAAAGGGCGGCGTCGTCATCGGCATAAAGGACGAGCTCAACATGCCGATAAAATGGGTCGGCGTCGGCGAGAAAGTAGAGGATTTGCGCCCGTTTGTGGCTGAGGATTTCGCAAAGGCGCTTTTTGGCGAGGAGCAATCGAAAAATTAATGACCTACGAACGTATGAGATTAAGAGGTGCTATATTTGGAAGTTGATATCAGTGACAAGGTGAATGGCGTTTTGAAGTACGGCTTCATCGTGCTTGTCGCCATTGCTGTATTGTGCGCGGGCGGTGTTTTCTATTACGAGAGTGCGCACAGGACACTCTCGGTGATGGATGCCGTCGTGGCGGGCAACGTCGTCGCGGCGAAGGCGCATGCAAAGGGCGTCGTGAAGGAGATACTCGTATCGGACGGCGATGATGTCGAGGCGGGCACGGTCGTTGCGCGCATTCATGTGAAGGTCTCGCCCGAGGAAATCGAGAAGCTGAAGAAAGCCGTCGATACGGCAAAGAACAATCTCGATACGGTGAGAGCAGGCGTGACGGTGACGCGGCCTGTTGCAAGCGGCGGCTCTGTTGGCTCCGAGGCGGCACGCGCAAGGATGGAGCGCATGAACGAGCTCTATGCTATTGGCGCGGTTAGCGCGCAGGAGCGTGACAATGCGGCCGCCGAGTATCAAGCGTCTGTGCAGCCGAGCATCTCGTATGAGACGGTGACGCAGGCGTCGAGCCCCGAGGCGATAAAGAGTGCGGAGTTTCATCTGCGGCAGGCGGAGGCATCACTGCGCGCGGCGGAGCAGGAGTCGGCAGCGACGGACATATACGCGCCCGTGCGCGGTCGCGTGTACATCGCCGATGTGCATGAGGGCGACGAGGTGAAGTCGGGCCAGACGATATTGAGCGTCGGCGATGCGTCTGGCTTTTGGATCGAGGGATATGTCGACATGAGTCATATAGGCGATGTGTCGCTCGGCCAATTTGTGACGTATAAGATTGACGGCCATGAATATCAGGGCAACATCGCTGACATCGAGGAGCCGAAGGAAAACGGCGACGATGATGTGCATGCGGACGATTTCATCGTTCGCATTCCAATGGAGCAGGGCGGTGGCAAAGATGCGCGCCCAGGCGAGAAAGCGACGGTAAAGATTTCGCTCGACAAATAGAGCGCAAATAATTTTGAGGAGAGCTGATTCTTTTATGAAGAAAATGAAGGAGAAGGTTCTGCTTTATCAATTTGAAGAAGACAGGCGCATCGCAGTGGAGAAAGTCATGCGCTCACTTCAAATTGAGACGGTCACATTGCCAGCGGAAAGCTGGCGACAAAAGATTGGGTATCTGCTCGGCATCAAGGGATTTAAGAGAAGCGATGGCGATGAAAATGAGACATTCGATTTTCCTCATGAAGTCATGTTGCTCTATCATATTCAGGGGAAACAGCTCGACAGAGTGTTGAAAGCCATGCGCGACGCTGGGCTTGCGCCTGTGAGGTACAAGGCAGTCGTCACGCCGTACAATGTCCTCTGGACGCTGAGAAAGCAATGTGAGACGATGCAAAAGGAACACGCTTATATGGCAGAGCGCGATGATAAAGGGAATAACGAAAACAAAGAAGAGAGGGAGCAGAATTGATGAAAAAAATATTTGCCTTGATTTGCGTGCTTGTGATGGCTTTCGCGGTGACGGGCTGCGGCGGCACGGAGAAAAAATCCGATGCGGGCGCGGGGAAAACAGAAAGCAAGGAAATCGTCATTGGTCTCATGCCGGACACGGACTCGATTCCATTTCTCATCGCTGAGAAAAATGGATATTTCAAGGAAGAGGGCGTCAATGTAAAGCTTCAGCCGTTCAAGAGCGCGATGGACAGGGATGCCGCCATGCAGAGCGGCAATCTCGACGGTGCGGTCTCCGATATGCTCGCTGTGGCGTTCGCGAAGGCGGGCGGCTTTGACGTGAAGGTGACGTCGTTCACGGATGGCAGCTATCGCCTCGTCGCGGGCAAGGATGCGAATATCAACGCCGTGAGTGCGCTGAATGGCAAGGACGTCGCCGTGTCGAAGAACACGATTATCGAGTATGTGACGGACATGATACTCGACGCATCGAAAATGACGGGTGATGATATAAACAAGGTGTCGATACCGCAGATACCAACGCGACTCGAGATGTTGCAAAATGGAAAGCTCACGGCGGCGACGCTTCCAGAGCCGATGGGAAGCATAGCCGTCCACAATGGCTGCCGTCTCGTCATGAGCTCCGATGACCTCGGCATCAATCCAGGCGTCATGATGTTCACGGCAAAGACGGTGGCGGAGCGCGGCGATGATCTAAAGAAAATGTATCGTGCGTACAACAAGGCCGTGAAGTATCTGAACAGCACGAGCCGCGATGAATATATCGATTTCGTCGTGGAAAAGAGCGGCTTCCCAGCGGCGGCAAAAGAGGCGCTCGTTATTCCGAAGTATCGCGAGGCCGCGCTGCCCGCTGAAAAGGATGTCAGCGACACGATTGCATGGCTCAATAAAAAAGGTCTCATCAATGAGACGTACAAATATGGCGACATCGTTGTAGACATTTTGAGCAAATGATCAGCTTCAGAAATCTTTGTGTCAGCTATGGACGGCAAAATGAAAAACGCGTCGCACTGAATGATGTCAGCATCGACATCCCGACGGGCTCCGTTGCGGCCGTCATCGGTCCATCGGGCTGCGGCAAATCGACGCTTTTGAAGGCGGCGGCTGGTCTCATCGAGCATGACAGCGGCAGCGCGTTGATAGATGAAAAGCCCGTAAATCCGCATGAGCAAGTGATAGGCTTCATGCCGCAGAGCTACGGCCTCATGCCGTGGAAGACGGTGCGCGACAATATCATGATGGCAGTGAAAATAAAGAAGAGAATGTCATCCGTAAAAAGAGAAGACGTTGATGCGCTCGTACAAAAGCTCGGCATAGAAAATCTGCTTTCGCTTTATCCAGCGGAATTGTCGGGCGGGCAGCAGCAGCGCGTCGCACTGGCGCGCGTCTTTCTGTTGCGCCCCGACGTGCTCTTGATGGATGAGCCGTTCTCGTCGCTCGATGCAATCACGCGCGAGGATATGCAGGAGATTTTTCTTTCTCTGTGGCAGGACTGTCATGTGACGACCATCATGGTTACACACTTCGTCGAGGAGGCCATATTGCTCGGGCAAAAAATCATCGTGCTCTCGAAAAGCCCAGGGCGCGTCATCGCTGAAATCGACAATTCACTTTTTGGCAATCGAAATGCACACGAGAGCGAAGAGTACATGAGACTCGCCGAGAGGCTGCACGAGCTCGTGAGGAAGGGGAGAGACGCATGAAAGGCATCGATAAATTGCTGGGCGTCGTCGCTCTCATCGCGCTTTGGTGGCTCTTGTCCGCAATCGTGAGCAGGCCGCTTCTGCCATCGCCGCTGAAAGTGGCGCAAAATATCTCGTCCATCTTCTTTCAATCGATTTTCGTGCACATGACGCACAGCCTCTTTCGCATTTTGCTGAGCCTCGTGCTCGCCATCATTGTCGGTCTGCCGCTCGGCGTCATGATGGGCTATTTCCCACACGCGGAGAGAGTGCTCGCGCCGATAGTCTATCTCGCGTATCCCGTGCCGAAAATTGCGCTTCTTCCCATCGTGATGCTCGCGCTCGGCGTGGGCGACGCGTCGAAGATTGTCATCTTGTTCTTGATTGTGTTCTTCCAGATTGTCATCGCCGTGCGCGATGCCATACACGCGATTCCCGATGAGACGTTTTACCCGCTGTTGTCGCTCGGCGCGTCGTTTTGCGATATTTTCGTCAACGTTTTATGGCCAGCGTCGCTGCCAAAATTTTTCACGTCACTTCGTGTCGCGATGGCGACGGCCATATCAGTGCTTTTCTTCACGGAGACGTTCGGCACGATACATGGCATGGGCTATTTCATCATGGATGCGTGGCTGCGCGTGAGCTACGTGGAAATGTATTCGGGCATCGTCGTGCTTTCAGCGATGGGACTCGCGCTTTTCATGATGATTGACGTGATAGAGCACAGAGCCTGCCGATGGCAGTATGTCAAATAAGGATAGAAAATATGGATACGAAAAATTTTGTTCATCTTCATGTGCATACGGAGTACAGCCTTCTCGATGGAGCGAGTCGTATTCCGGACCTCATCGCGGAAACGAAGCGCCTCGGCATGAAGGCGCTCGCCATCACGGATCACGGCCAGATGTATGGCGTCGTGAATTTCTACAAGGAAGCAAAGAAAGCGGGCATAAAGCCTATCATCGGCTGCGAAGTGTATCTTGCGCCACATTCGCGCAAGGACATGTTCGAGGTAGACCACACGCGATATTATCATTTGATTTTGTTGGCGGAGAATGAGACGGGCTACAAAAATCTCGTGAAGCTCGTGTCGCTGGCAAATATCGAGGGCACATACTACAAGCCGCGCGTCGACAAAGAGCTCCTGCGCAAATATCACGAAGGCATCATTTGCCTGTCAGCCTGCATATCGGGTGAGATACCGCGCGCCATCATACAGGACAATATGCCGCGCGCCGACGCGCTCGTTCGTGAATATATCGATATTTTTGGCAAGGATAATTTTTTCATTGAGCTGCAGGACCACGGCCTTGCCGACGAGAAGAAAGCGTCAGAGGGTCTCATCGCGCTCGCGAAAAAATATGATGTCGGCATGGTCGTCACGAACGATTCGCATTACACGCGCAAAGAGGACAGCGATTTCCATGAGATTCTGCTCTGCATTCAGACGGGCAAGACGATAAACGATCCCAATCGCATGAAGTTTGATTCTCAGGAATTTTATCTGAAATCACCAGAGAAAATGGCTGAGCTTTTTCCCGAATATCCCGAGGCCATGGAAAATACGGCGAAGATTGCCGAGCGTTGCAACGTGGATTTCGTTTTCGGCAAACATTTCCTGCCGAATTTCCCGTTGCCCGAAGGCATGACCGATGAGGAGTATTTGAGGAAACTCTGCGAGGAGAAAATCAAGAACCGCTATCCCGATGAAACGCCCGAGGTCAGAAAGAGACTCGAGTACGAGCTTGGCATTATACACAGCATGGGATTTGACAGCTATTTTCTCATCGTCTGGGACTTCATCAATTACGCGAGAAAGGAGAAAATCCCTGTCGGCCCGGGGCGCGGCTCCGCGGCTGGCAGCATCGTCGCGTATATCCTCGGTATCACGGACATAGACCCGCTCAAGTATGCACTTCTTTTCGAGCGTTTTCTCAATCCAGAGCGTGTCACGATGCCGGATATTGACGTCGATTTTTGCTACATGAGGCGCAAAGAAGTCATAGAGTACGTCAAGCGTCGCTACGGCGAGGACCATGTCGCGCAGATTATCACGTTCGGTACGATGGCGGCGCGCGGAGCTGTGCGCGATGTCGGGCGTGTGCTCGGGCGACCGTATGCCGATGTCGACAAAGTCGCAAAGCTCATACCAACAGAGCTCGGCATCACGCTCGACAAAGCGCTGCAGGAGTCGTCAGAGTTTCGCACGCTCTACGAGGGCAGCTCGTCCGTGCGCGAGCTCATAGACTACGCGAGGGACATAGAGGGCCTGCCGCGTCAGTCGTCCACGCATGCGGCGGGCATCGTCATCGCGCGCAATCCGCTGACGGACTATATGCCTGTGCAGATATCAGAGGGCACACTCGTGACGGAGTACGACAAGGACCTCGTCGAGGAGCTCGGACTTCTCAAGATGGACTTTCTCGGACTGCGCACGTTGACGGTCATTGGCGACACGATAAAAAATATTCATGATGGCAAAGGTAAGGACCTCGATATCAGGATGATACCGCTCAAGGACGAGACGACAGCGAAAATGCTCTGCGACGGCAGAACGGGCGCTGTATTTCAGATGGAGTCTGCGGGCATGACGCAGCTCGTCAAAGACATAGAGCCGGAGGGATTCGAGGACCTCATCCCGACAGTCGCGCTCTATCGCCCGGGTCCGCTCGGCAGCGGCATGGTCAAAGATTTCATCGAGGGCAGACGCGGCAAGAAAACCATAACGTATCTTCATCCGTTGCTCGAGCCAATACTGCGTGAGACATTCGGTGTCGTGCTCTATCAGGAGCAGGTCATGCAGATTGTTCAGCGCTTGGCGGGATTTTCACTTGGACAGGCTGACATACTGCGCCGTGCGATGGGACACAAGCAGCCGGAGCTTTTGATGAAGCAGAAGGAAAGCTTCATGGCCGGCACGAAGAAGAACGGCATCGATGATGCGCTTGCCGATAAAATTTTCGAGTTGCTGACGCATTTTGCAAATTACGGATTCAACAAGTCACACAGTGCGGCGTATGCGCTTGTGGCGTGGCAGACGGCGTATCTCAAGGCGCACTATCCAGCGGAATTCATGGCGGCCATGCTCACGAGCGTCGTCGACAGCGCGGACAAGGTTGCCGTTTATCTTGAGCTTTGCCGAAAAATGCACATAAAAATATTGCCGCCCGACATCAACGCGAGCAAGGCGACATTCAGTGTCGATGGCGACGCCATACGATTTGGCCTTGCGGCTGTGCGCAACGTCGGCGACGCGGCCATCGCCGAGATAGAGCGCGTGCGCACGGACAATGGCCCATTCGCCTCTCTTTATGATTTTTGCCTGCGCATAGACATGGGCACGTTGAATAAGAGAGTCATCGAAAGCCTCATAAAATGCGGCGCGTTTGATTCCGTCGGAGCAAAGCGCTCGCAAATGCTCGCGATTCTCAGCAAGGCGGTTCAGACGGCGGCACAAAATCAAAGGGACAAGGCCAGCGGCCAAATCAGCCTCTTTGGCGAGGAGACGATGAACGCGACGGCGGAGATAGAGCTTCCGGACATTCCCGAGGAGCGACAGGCAACGCTCATCGCGTGGGAAAAAGAAATCACAGGCTTTTATATCACGGGTCATCCGCTGGATCGCTATCGTTCGCTCATGACGAATTTCTTCCACATAGAGCGCATTTTGAATGGCGAGCTGCGTGACGGCAATCTCGTGAGAGTCGGCGGTCTCATAAAGAGCGCGAAACGCATCAACACGAAGAAGGGCGACACGATGTGCTTTGCTGAAGTCGAGGACTACACGCGCGCCATCGAAGTGATTGTCTTTCCAAATCTTTTTCTGCAAAAGATGGAGCTTCTCGAGCCCGACATGCCCGTCGTCGTCGAGGGGCGTGTCGATATCACGGACAATGGCGCAAAGCTCATCGCGAATCAGATGTGGTCGCTCGACGAATACAAGCCCGATTATTTCATCACGATTCACGGCGCGAAGGACACGCCGGAAAATATGACGCAGCTCAAGAATGTCTTTGACAAATATCATGGCGAGCATGTCGTTTACTTGTTCTTCGTCGACAAGCACAAAAAGATTCGGACGCAGCCAGCGCTTTGGCTCAACGAATCGCCTCACGTGAAAGAAGAGATAGAGAAAATTCTCGGCGATGGCACAGTACGACAACGATAGGGCGCCCTTAAAACGCTTGACGCTGTCAGTGCGCCGATTATATAATTGAAAAGCAGAAAAGCTATGAGTTTGCGTATGATGTAATTTAAAATACACTAAAGGCTACGGATAAAAATTTTTTCTTCGCTTAATGGCTCACGATGACGTTTTGACTTCGTATGACAGCGGTCTTTCGACCGCTCCTTGTCCGTACAGACGCTTTTCCCTTTATGTTTGTTGTTCGCCACCCTACGGGTTACGTCCATGCCTACGGCATGGACTAGGCGCTCAGAAAAAATTTTCATCCTTCGCCATTTGTGCTGCGCAAACTCATAATAAATGAACGTAATCAGAGAGGAAATATAGTGGAGAGACTTCAAAAAATAATCAGTCATGCCGGCATCGCGTCGAGACGAGCGGCAGAGCAGATGATCGTCGATGGCCGCGTCAAGGTGGACGGCGTCGTCGTGCGAGAGCTTGGCATCCAGGCAGACCCCGATGTGAACGTGATAGAGGTTGACGGCAAGAAAATCGAGCGGGCGGAGAGCCCTGTGTATTTTTTGCTCTATAAGCCGAAAGGGTACGTTACAACGGCGAAGGATGAGCGCGGACGCAAAACGGTGCTCGACCTCGTGTCGGACGTAAAAGAGCGTATATATCCCGTCGGCCGTCTCGACTACGGCACGGAGGGCGCGCTGCTCATGACGAATGACGGCGCACTCACGAACGCGATGCTTCATCCGAAAAGCGAAGTGCACAAGACATATCTCGCGCGTGTCGATGGTTTTGTCTCGCTGGCCGAGGTGCAGAAGCTCAGACACGGCGTCGAACTCGAGGACGGCATGACGTCGCCTGCGCGCGTCAAAATCGTGGAGCGCGACGAGAAAAACGATGTGACGAAGCTTGAGCTCACGATACATGAGGGGCGCAATCGCCAAGTGAGGCGCATGTGCGAGGCCGTCGGTCATCCAGTGATTAACCTCAAGCGCACTGAGTTCGCAGGGCTCAATCTGTCGGGACTCAAGCGCGGCGAGTACAGGCCGCTCACGGATAGTGAGATAGATTATCTGTATGAGCTTGGCAATTTGCCGCAAAGAAGCGCATCGCCGAGCGCGGATAAAGAGAAATCTAAAAAATGAATAAGAAAATAATCGTGATAGGCGCAGGACCAGCGGGCATGATGGCCGCGACAAAGGCGGCAGAGAACGGCGCGGACGTCACACTCATAGAGAAAATGGATCGCGTGGGCCGCAAGATGCTCATAACGGGCAAGGGCCGCTGCAACATGACGAATGCGGCGGACATTCCTGAAATCATAAAAAATATTCCCGGAAACGGCGCATTTTTGAACAGCTCAATCAGAGCGTTCACGAATGATGACGTCGTGGATTTTTTTCATGAGCTCGGCGTGCCGACGAAAGTTGAACGCGGTGGACGCGTATTTCCAGTCAGCGACAAAGCGAGCGACGTTGTGGACGCGATGCTCGAAAGGCTGCATGAGCTCGATGTGAAAATTTGGCTCAAGACATCGGTGTCGCATATAGCCGTGCGTGATGGCGTAGCGGTCGGCGTGGTGCTCTCGAGCGGAGAGACGATAGACGCCGATGCTGTCATACTGACGACGGGCGGCGCGTCATATCCGCGCACAGGCTCGACAGGCGACGGCGCGAGGATGGCAAAGGAAATCGGCCACAGCGTGACGAAACTTTTGCCGGCGCTTGTTCCGCTTGAGACGGATGAGCCATGGGTGCCTGACCTCATGGGACTTTCGCTCAAGAATGTCAGCGTGAGGCTCATGGCGGACGATGAAAAAATTGCCGAGGATTTCGGCGAGATGATGTTCACGCATTTCGGCGTGACGGGGCCGATTATCTTGTCGCTTTCACGCACGGCCGTGTTTGCACTCGAGCAGCAAAAAAATGTGGAGCTCATCATAAATCTCAAGCCTGCGCTGACGCCGGAAAAACTCGTGGCGCGCATCAACAGAGATTTCGCGGCAGCGCAGACGAAAGCGGTGCACAACGTGCTTCACGCACTGTTGCCCGTGAGACTCATCGATGTGGTTCTCGACCTTTCGTATATAGACGGCATGAAAAAGACAAACCAGGTGACTAAAGAGGAGCGCATGAGGCTCGCTGACACGTTGCAGCATCTCACAGTTGCCATCACGAAGCCGCGTCCGATTGATGAGGCAATCGTCACGGTCGGGGGCATTGCGACGGACGAGGTCAATCCAAAGACGATGGCGTCAAAGCGCGTGAAGAATCTTTACATTGCGGGCGAGGTCATGGACGTGGATGGATTTACGGGCGGCTATAATCTGCAGGCGGCATTTTCGATGGGCGCGGCGGCAGGCAAATGGAGCGCCATAAGCTAAAATATATGGGGGCGGTTCGCGATGAATAAAGTAATAGAGCGCGCTGAGAGGGGACTTGAGGGTGAAGTCCTCATTCCAGGCGACAAATCCGTTTCGCATAGGAGCGTCATGCTGTCGGGGCTCAGCAACGGCACCGTTCATATCACGCATTTTCTGAGGGCGGAGGATTGCCTTTCTACTGCGCGAGGCATGGAGATGCTTGGGGCGAAGATAAAGCATAACGACGATGGCTCTATTGATGTCACAGGCTGCGGCATTCATGGCATGATGGAGCCGTGCGGCATCATAGACGCGGGTGACTCGGGCACGATGCTGCGCCTCATGATAGGCATGCTCGCGCCGCAGCCATTTTTGACGACGTTCACGGGCGACGCCGCTCTTTATCGTCGTCCGATGGGGCGTGTCATTGTGCCGCTCACAGAAATGGGTGCGCAAATCGTTGGCCGTGATGGCAACAGGCTACTGCCCATCACAATCATACCCGCGAAGAAAAAGTTGCATGGCATCACGTACAAAATGCCTGTCGCGAGCGCGCAGCTGAAATCGTCGCTGCTGCTCGCGGGCATGTACGCCGAGGGCGAGACGACTGTCATAGACCCGGGAATGTCGCGTGACCATACGGAGCGGATGATGAAGGCATTCGGCGTGAATTTGAAAATAGACGGCAACAGTGTGACAATCGGCGCCGTCGATGAGCTCAAGGCGCCGGAGACGATGGCGGTGCCCGGCGACATCAGCTCGGCGGCTTTTTGGATGGTGGCAGCGTCGATCATCGAGAACAGCGATGTGTTGCTCAAAAATGTTGGCGTCAATGTGACGCGCACGGGCATCATCGATATTCTGCGCGAAATGGGAGCAGACATTACAATATTTGACAAGCATGAGTCGGGCGGCGAGCCGATAGCCGACATTCGCGTGAGGTCGTCGAGGCTTCACGGCGTTTCGTTTGGCAAGGAAATCATGCCGCGGCTCATCGATGAGATACCCATCATCGCGGTTGCCGCGATGTTCGCTGACGGCGATACGACAATCACGGGTGCGGGCGAGCTTCGCGTGAAAGAGACGGACAGGCTTCACGCCGTTGCGACGGAGTTCAATAAATTTGCCGATTGCATCGATGAACTTGACGATGGCCTCGTGATACACGGTCAAGGCAAATCGCCGAGGCTCAGTCACGCGACATGCAAATCGTATGACGACCATCGCATTTCCATGTCGCTCGCCATATTGGGAGCAGCAGGTGATGGCGTCGAGATCGAGCACGCCGATTGCGTGAATATATCGTATCCAACATTTTTTGATACACTCGAGAATATAAGAAAATAAATTTGAGGTGACATTCAGTGCAGGGACTTGTGATTGCTATTGATGGGCCAGCGGGCGCTGGCAAGAGCACGATTGCGAAAATCGTCGCAAAAAAACTCGGCTATGTCTACATCGATACGGGCGCGATGTATCGCGCCGTCGCGTGGAAAGTGCTCGCAGAGAAAAAGCTTGACGATGAGATGACGGATGCGTTCATCATAAACGCCGCGAAAAATATAGACATCGATTTGAAATATGAAAATGATAAGACCGTCGTCAGAGTGAACGGCACGGACGTGACGAATGAGATACGCACGCCCGAGGTTTCGGGTGCCGTTTCGCAGGTGGCGAAGTTGCCAGAGGTGCGCGAGAAGATGGTCACGCTGCAGAGAAAAATGGGCGAGAATGGCGCGATTGTCATGGACGGACGCGACATTGCCTCGCACGTGCTGCCGAATGCGGACGTTAAAATTTTCCTCACGGCGTCGATCGATGAGCGCGCGAGAAGGCGCTGCAAGGAAATGACGGAGAAGGGCTATGACGTGTCGCTCGATGAGATAAAGCGCGACATCGCCGCGCGCGACAAGGCGGACACGGAGCGCAAAGTGTCGCCGCTCGTTCGTGTGCCCGACGCGGAGCTCGTCGATACGACAGGCATGAGCATAGACGAAGTCACACAGAAGATTCTCAGCATCGCCGAGGCAAAGCGGTCATGATAATTTACAACATTCTGCACGTTTTTTTCTGGCTGCTGTTTTCGATCTTCTTTCGTGCGGAGGCCATCGGCAGAGAAAATATGCCTAAAGATGGCGGCGTCATTCTGGCGGCGAATCATATGAGCAATTTTGACCCGCCACTTCTCGCGACGTATCTGAGACGTCCCGTCAGCTACATGGCAAAAAAGGAACTGTTCGAGGTGCCAGTGCTCAAGCAAATCATCACTGCATGCTTTTCGTTTCCCGTGCGTCGAGGCGCGGCTGACAGAGGCGCCATAAAGGCGGCGCTGAACGAGCTCAAAAAAGGTCGCTGCGTCGGACTTTTTCCAGAGGGCACGCGAAGCCGTGACGGCAAAACGCATAAGGCGGAGGCGGGTGTCGCTCTCATTGCGGCGATGGCAAAAGTGCCCGTCGTGCCGGCGGCCATCATCGGTACAAATAGAATTTTTGCGAATGGATCGCTCTTGCCAAAGCTGAAAATCATCTATGGCGAGCCGATGTATTTCACGGGTAAGCACAACAACAAGGAAGAATTGGATGAGTTCTCAAAAAAAATTATGGAAGAAATCAAAAAAATGATAAATTTGCATAGCAATAATGGCTGAAGATATGATATACTGTAATATAAGTTTTGATGAAATGGGTGAAGGATGATTCCATGGAGGTAGTTTTAGCGGAGTATCTTGGCTTCTGCTATGGAGTCAAAAGAGCCATAGGCCTCGCGAGAAGCGCGGTGCCTATTGGCAATGCCTGCACACTCGGGCCTATCATACACAATCCACAGATGGTCGAGAAACTCGCGAACGAGGGCGTCGGCATGGTGGAGTCACTGGATGAGATGCCGGATGGCGGTACGATCATCATTCGCTCGCATGGCGTCGGCCCAGCGGTGTATGATAAAATCGAGAAAAAGCATTTGCATGTCATCGATGCCACATGTCCTCATGTGAAAAAAGCGCAGATGGCGGCTCATGCTCTTGCTGAGGATGGCTGTCACGTCGTCATCATCGGCGAAAAGAAGCATCCCGAGGTCAAGAGCATTCTCGAGTGGTCGGGGGAAGACTCTGTCGTCGTAGAGAATGAGGCGGAGGCAGGGAGCATGTCGCCGTGCGGCAAGATGGGCATCGTTGCGCAGACGACATTTTCAAGCGACAAGTTTCAGCGCATTGTGTCGCTGCTCCTTTCCAAATCAAACGACATTCATATAGTCAGAACGATATGCACGGCGACGGATCAGAGACAGAAGGCCGCGATGGAGCTCGCGTCAAATGTCGATATGATGCTTGTCATCGGCGGCAAGAACAGCGCAAACACGACGAGACTCGCTGAGCTGTGCTCAAACAAGACAACGACCTATCATCTTGAGACAGCAGATGAGCTCAAAGATGAATGGTTTAATTCTATAAAAAAAATTGGGATCACGGCCGGAGCTTCGACTCCAGACTGGATCATCAGGGAGGTTTATCAAAAGTGCAAGACGAAATGACGAACACTAATGAAAATATGGAGGAGATGGAGGCAGCCCTCGCAGAGCTCAAGTCGCCAAGCAATGGCGACATCGTGAAAGCTCGTGTCGATGAGGTCAACGATAATGAACGCAATGCTACTGTCACGCTCATCGATGAAGCAACGGGCAACCCGATTTGGGGCGACAGCATTGTTATTTCGGGCAAAGATTTGACTGACAATCCGGATGCGAAAATCAGCGACGTCGTCAAGGTCAATGACTTGATTGATGTTGTCGTAGTCGCTCTCTCGGGCAAAGACGGAGATACGAAAGTGTCGAAGACTCGCGCTGACAGGATGACGAAGTGGAAGGAAATGGATGGCATCGATGAGCGCGGCGAGACAGTGAAGGCTACTGTCCGTCAGGTCGTCAAAGGCGGCCTCGTGGCAGACGTCGATGGCCTGCGCGCATTCATTCCTGCATCGCAGGTTGACCTTCGCTATGTGAAGGATCTTTCCGTCTATGTTGGCCAGACATTTGACGCTCTTCCGATAGAGTGCGATGTCAAAAAGCAGCGTCTCGTGCTTTCACGTCGCAATATCCTCGAGAAGGAGCGCGCTGAGAAGCAGGAGAAGCTCTTCTCTACGCTCGAGGAAGGCCAAGTGCTTGACGGCACTGTAAAGCGCCTTGTCGAATACGGCGCATTCATTGACATCGGCGGAGTCGATGGCCTCGCTCATATTTCGGATCTCTCGTGGGATCGCGTGAAGCATCCATCCGATGTCCTCGAGGTCGGTCAGACGCTCAAAGTCAAGGTCAAGAGCTTTGACCCAGAGAAGAAGCGCATTTCGCTCAGCGTGAAGGATACGCTCCCAGATCCGTGGTACGATCGTGTCGAGAAGTATCAGGAGAACGAGGAGATAGAGGGTAAAATCATAAAGCTCACAGACTTCGGCGCATTCATGGAGATTGAGACGGGCTTTGACGGACTGATCCCGATGGGTGAGCTTTCTGACAAGCGCATCGCGAGAGCAGACGAGGCTGTCCACACGGGCGACATCGTTCGCGTCAAGATTTTGCGTATCGACAAAAATCGCCGTCGCATTTCCCTTTCGATGACGCGCGTTCATAAGGACAAGGATGCAGCGGCTGATGCTGAATAATTTTCGGCAGAAGGCGATTTGCAGAAGTTTGATTTATGATTGATAAAAAGGAGTGATGATTTTTCATCGCTCCTTTTTTCGACTATTTTGTTTTTATGAGGATGATTTCATGTGAAGCAGCATCATTCGGGCAAGGTGCTTCGCGTCGAGCAGGGCAGCATCGCGTCGGAACTTGGCATCGTTCCCGGTGACAAGATAATAGAGATAAACGGCCAAAGTCTGAGTGACATCATCGATTTCAGCTTCGCCTGTGCCGATGAGGACATAGATCTTTTCGTCGAGCATGGGGACGGCGAGCAGGAACTCATATCGTTTTCAAAGGATGTCGATGATGAGCTCGGCATAGAGTTCGAGTCTGCCGTTTTTGACGGCATTCGTCGCTGCGCAAACCACTGCGTCTTTTGTTTCGTCGATCAGGTGCCGCCGGATATGCGCGGCAGTCTCTATGTCAAAGATGACGATTATCGCTTGTCATTTCTTTATGGCAATTTCGTCACGATGACGAACATGGTCAAAAACGATATCGAGCGCATCAAGCGGTATCATCTTTCGCCGATTTGCATTTCCGTTCACACGACGAACATGGAGCTGCGCGCGAAGATGCTCGGTACGGAGCGCGCGTCGCACCTCATGGAGCAGCTTGATGTGCTCGATGAAGCGGGCATAGACTATCACGCGCAGGTCGTGCTGTGTCCTGGCATAAACGACGGCGACGAGCTCGACAGGACAATTCGCGACATCATGGAGCGCAGACCGCATGCGCTGTCGCTCGCCATCGTACCTGTGGGGCTCACGAAGTTCAGAGAGGGTTGCTATCCTCTGACGCTCTATGATAAAGCGGGCGCTGAGCGTGTCATTGAGCAAGTCGCGAAATGGCAACGAACCGAGCGCTCACGCAGCGGAGAAAAATTTGTTTATCTCGGCGATGAGTTCTACTTCATGGCGGGCAGGGAAATACCAGCCGAGGATGAGTATGACGGATTTCCACAGCTCGATAACGGCGTAGGGCTCGCGAGAAATTTTGAGTGTGAGTGGAATGATGCTTTGTTCGAAGATAGTGATGAGGCTTCTTATGATCATCCGTTTAAAATTGCCGTGATATGCGGCACGTCGATTGCCCCGTTTTTCGAGAGGCTCACGTCTGCAATCAATATCCATAATCTCCACATTGATGTTGTGCCGACAGCGAATCAATTTTTCGGCGAAAGCGTCACGGTGTCGGGGCTCCTCACGGGCGTCGACATCGTGAACGTCATACGTTCGCGCTGTGCCGATGCGGACGGTGTCATCATACCGCGATGCGCCATTCGCGACGGTGAAAATGTTTTTCTTGACGATATGACGCTCGGCGAGCTCAGGGAGAAATGCGGCAAGGATGTAAAGACCGCGTTGAGCGGCGGCGAAGTTTATGAACTTTTGGCGCATTGGGAGACGGCGGAAAGCTCAGACAAAATGGGTGAGTACGCTTGGCAGAGCAATGCGGCGTATGTGAAATATTAAGGAGGCGATATATGTGAGCAAACCTATTGTTGCCATCGTGGGCAGGCCGAACGTGGGCAAGTCAACGCTTTTCAATCAGATTGGCAAGAAGCGCGTGTCCATCGTGGATGATTTGCCAGGCGTCACGCGCGACCGCATTTACCTCGATGCCGTGTGGCTCGACAAATCGTTTACGATGATTGACACGGGTGGCATTGAGTTCGAGGACGGAACATTTGTGAAGGACATCAGGCGTCAAGCCGAGATTGCCGTCGAAGAGGCAGACGTGATTCTCTTTGTCGTCGATGGCCGTGACGGCGTGACGATGACGGACGAGGAAATATCGAAGATGCTCAGGCGCTCGAACAAGCCTGTGATTCTCGCCGTGAACAAAATCGACAGTCCAAAGCAAGAGAACGATGTCTATGAATTTTACAGCCTTGGCCTCGGTGACCCAATACCCATCGCGGCGTCGAACTCGCTCAATTTGGGTGATTTGCTTGACGCTGTCGTCGCGGCGTTTCCAGACACGAGCGATGAAAATATCGACAAAGATGAAATCAGCATTGCCGTCGTCGGTCGGCCGAATGTCGGCAAGTCGTCTCTCGTGAATGCCGTGCTCGGCGAGGATCGCGTCATCGTCAGCGACGTCGCGGGGACGACGCGCGATGCCATTGATACGCATTTCACGGAGGGCGACACGAAATTCACGCTGATAGACACGGCGGGCATGAGGCGCAAGGCGCGCATAGACGAGGCCATCGAGCGATACAGCGTCATGCGCGCATTGAGAGCCGTTGACAGGGCAAACGTCGTGCTCATGGTCATCAGCGCCGTCGAGGGTCTCACGGACCAAGACAAGAAAATTGCCGGTTTCGTTCACGACTCCGGCAAAGGCGTCATCATCGTCGTGAACAAGTGGGACATCTACGACAAGGACGAGAAGTCAACATTGCGCTTCACGGAAATGCTGCGCAATGAGTTGCCGTTTCTCCAGTATGCGCCCGTGCTGTATGTGTCGGCGCTGACGAAGAAGCGCATAGACCACGTGACGGGTCTCGTGAAGTACGTGGCCAATCAAGCGGCACTACGCATACAGACGAGCGTGCTCAACGAGCTGCTGCGCGACGCGATGCTCGTCAATCCGCCGCCCGCTCATCAGGGCAGGCAGCTTAAAGTTTATTTTTTGACGCAGGTCGGCATCGAGCCGCCAAAATTTGTCATTTTCGTCAACGAGCCAGAACTCATGCACTTTTCCTACGTGCGCTTTCTCGAGAACAAGTTGCGCGAGACGTTTGGCTTTGAAGGCACACCGATAAAGATGATTGTGCGCGGCAAGAAAGAAGGAGATGATGATGTATGACAAAAGTGTTGATTGTCTGCATCGTGGCGTATGTCATCGGCTCTATACCGAATGGGCTAATATTTGGCAAGCTGCTGTGGCACACGGATTTGCGTGAGCACGGCAGCCACAACATCGGCGCGACGAACGCGTGGCGCACGCTCGGCAAAGGGCCAGGCTTTCTTATCTTTGCACTCGACTGTCTCAAGGGCATCATCGGCGTCGGGCTCGGGCTGTGGGTCGCGTCGCCGCTCGCGGCTGTGCTCGGCGGCGTGTTTGCCATCGTGGGTCACTCTTGCTCGCTGTTCCTCAAATTCAAAGGCGGCAAGGGCGTGGCAACGGGACTTGGCGTCATCGCCATGCTCATGCCGAAGGTGACGGCCATCGTTTTTTTGATATGGTTCGTCATTGTGCTCGTCACGCGATATGTGTCGCTCGGCTCCATCGTTGCCGCTGCGTGCGTGCCGATACTCGCATTTTTCTTTGACGAGCCGACGGAGTATGTCGTGCTCGGCGTCGCCGCAGCAATATTCATCATCGTTCGTCACAGGACGAACATCGAGCGACTCATGAACGGGACGGAGAGCAAAATAAAAGCGGGACATCGAAATTGAATCGAAAATAAAAGCAAAAATAAAATAGACTCAGAATCAAAAATCATGACACGGAAAAATCTGTGTCATGATTTTTTTATTGATTTTTGTAAAGATTGTCTTTAAAATAAATAGAATGGAGTGAGGTCTGATAAATTGTCTAAAATTGATGATAAATGCAAAGAGCTTAACCGATGGTTTCATGATTACGTGAAATCGTTTTACACGAATGATGCGGAAGTTCAGCGCGCCATGCTGATGAAGGAGGAGCACACGTCATACGTTCGCGACGTCGCGCGACTGCTCGCGCTTCATCTCAAATTTTCGCCGCACGACGCGACGCTCGCTGAAATCATGGGCGTGCTTCACGACGTCGGACGCTTTCGTCAGTTCACGGTCTACAAAACGTTCAACGACGCTCAGTCGTGTGACCATGCAGAGATGGGCCTGCGCGTCATGGATGATGAGCAACTGCTTGATGGCTTTCCCGATGACGATGCGTCGCTCATACGATTTGCGATACAAAATCACAACAAAAAAGTAATTGCCCCAGCGCCGTCCGAGAGAGCGCTGCTGTTTGCGAAACTTTTGCGCGATGCGGACAAACTCGATATTTACAGAGTGCTCGAGCCGTTCATCGGTCCGCCCGACGGCACGGGCGTCTCGCCCGATTTTCGCACGCGGTTCGTGTCGGGCGAGCAGGTGGACTACACGCTCATTCGCACGCAGGATGACAGAAAGCTCGTGAGGCTCATGTGGGTCTACGACGTGAATTTCGTCTGGACACTCAGGCGCATCGTGGAGCGCGGCTACATAGAGAAAATCATTGACAATCTGCCACATGGCGACGACGAGATCAAGAAGGGCATCGTTCGCCTCAGAGCGTATGTCGAGCAGAGATTGAAAGAGGACAAATAATTTAAACCATTAATATATGTTGAAGGAGCTAGTAAAAATGGCGGAAAAAGAGACACTTGCCCCGAATTTTATCGAGGCCGCAATCAAAGAGGACTTGAAAAACGGAAAGTACACGACAGGAATTCACACGAGGTTTCCGCCTGAGCCGAATGGGTATCTGCATATAGGCCACGCGAAATCCATTTGCCTGAATTTCGGCATTGCGCAGCATTTCGACGGCAAATGCAACCTGCGTTTCGATGATACGAATCCGACGAAGGAAGATGTCGAGTATGTTGACTCCATACAGGAGGATGTCAAATGGCTTGGCTTCACATGGGATGACAGGAAGTTCTACGCGTCGAATTATTTTCCGAAGCTCTATGAGTTTGCCGTTGAGCTCATAAAGCGTGGACTCGCGTTCGTTGACGACCTCTCGGCGGATGAGATTCGCGAGTATCGCGGCACGCTGACGGAGCCGGGCAAAGAGAGCCCGTGCAGAAATCGCTCCGTCGAGGAAAATCTCAATCTTTTCACGCGCATGAAGAACGGTGAGTTCAAGGACGGCGAGCATGTCCTGCGCGCGAAGATAGACATGGCATCGCCGAATATCAACATGCGCGACCCCGTGATTTATCGCATCGCTCACGCGAGCCATCATCGCACGGGCGATGAGTGGTGCATTTATCCCATGTATGATTTCGCGCATCCGCTTTCTGATGCCATCGAGGGCATCACGCACTCCATCTGCACGCTCGAGTTTGAGGATCACAGGCCGCTGTATGATTGGATCTTGGATTCGCTCGGATTCGATGTGAATACGAGACCGCGCCAGATAGAATTTGCGCGCCTCAATCTGACGAATACCGTCACGAGCAAAAGAAAGCTGCGCCAGCTCGTCGAGGGCGGCTATGTGTCGGGCTGGGATGACCCGCGCATGCCGACGATTTCGGGATTCCGCCGTCGCGGCTACACGCCTGCATCCATACGCGATTTCTGTGAGCGCATCGGCGTCGCGAAAAGCAACAGCCTCGTCGATTCGTCCATGCTCGAGCATTGTGTGCGCGAGGACCTCAACAAGAACGCTGACCGCGTCATGGCTGTGCTCGACCCGATAAAGGTCATCATCACGAATTATCCAGAGGGCAAGACGGAATATGTGCTTGCCGACAACAACCCGATGCGCGATGGCAAGCGGTACGTGCCGTTCACGCGCGAGCTGTATATCGAGCGCGAGGATTTCGCGGAGAATCCGCCGAAGAAATTTTTCCGTCTGAAGCCAGACGGAGAGGTAAGGCTGAAGCACGCGTATATCATAAAATGCGAGGAAGTCATAAAGGACGCGGATGGCAATGTCACGGAGCTCCACTGCACGTACGACCCAGAGTCGAAGGAAGGCGGCGCGACGGCCAACCGCAAGGTGAAGGGCACGCTCCATTGGGTGTCTGTGCCGACGGCGCTGAAGTGCGAGGTGCGCCTCTATGATTATTTGATCAACACGGATGAGAACGGCAATGTGCCAGATGATTTCATCGCCTCGCTCAATCCAAATTCGCTCAAGGTTTTGTCGAATGCGTTCATCGAGCCAAGCGTCGCGCTGGCGGCTCAAGGCATGCATTATCAGTTTCTCAGGAAGGGTTATTTCTGCGTTGACAAGGACTCGACGCCGGAGCACCTAGTGTTCAATGAGGTCGTCGGCCTCCGTGACACATGGGCGAAGGTACAGAATAAGTAAAAATTTATACATAGATGATGGAGGGCAATCCAATGGATAAGTACGCACCGCATGAGATAGAGAAAAAGTGGCAGGAGATATGGGCCAAGGGCGACGTATATAGGACAGAAGCGAATCCCGATAAGAAGAAATATTACGTGCTTGAGATGTTCCCGTATCCATCGGGCAATCTTCACATGGGCCACGTCAGAAATTATTCGATAGGCGACGTCATGGCTCGCTATCGCCACATGGCCGGCTACAATGTCATTCACCCGATGGGCTTTGACGCTTTCGGCATGCCGGCGGAGAATGCGGCCATACAGCATGGCGTGCGTCCGTCCGATTGGACGTTTTCCAATATAGAGAACATGGAGCGTCAGCAGCGCGAGATGGGACTCTCATACGATTGGGACAGGGAGGCCATCACCTGCAAGCCAGAGTACTACAAGTGGACGCAGTGGCTGTTTGAGCTTTTCTACAAGCGCGGCCTCGCATACAAAAAAGAAGCGTCCGTGAACTGGTGCGACAAGTGCGGCACGGTGCTCGCGAACGAGCAGGTCATAGACGGTAAGTGTTGGCGTTGCGACAGCGAAGTACACAAAAAGGACCTCTCTCAGTGGTTCCTCAAGATTACGGACTACGCGGACGAGCTTTTGAAGGACCTCGATTTGCTGAAGGGCTGGCCAGAGCGCGTCAAGACGATGCAGGCGAACTGGATAGGCAGAAGTGAGGGTCTTGAGTTCAAACTCGATGTGCCGTCGCTCGGCGAGAAACTGGCCGTCTACACGACGCGCCCTGATACGGCATACGGCATAACGTTTGTCGCGCTAGCGGCTGAGCATCCAATCATCGATAAAATATGCGAGAATAATCCGAAGGCGGACGAGATTCGCGCGTTCTGCGAGAAGGCGCGCAATGAGTCGGAGATGGAGCGCACGTCGAGTGAGTCCGAGAAGGAAGGCGTGTTCACGGGCGTCTACGCCGTCAATCCATTCAACGGCAACAAGGTGGAGCTCTGGGTGACGAACTACGTGCTCGCCGACTATGGCACGGGCGCGGTCATGGGCGTGCCTGCCGGCGATCAGCGTGACTGGATGTTCGCGAAGAAATATCATCTGCCCATCATCATCACGTGCCAGCCAGAGGGCGTGACACTGAGGCTTGAAGACATGGGTCACGCGTATGATGAGAAGAAGGGTGTCCTCGTAAATTCGGGCAAATTCGATGGCATGGAAATGCACAAGGCCATGAAGGCCATCATGGATGAGGCTGAGGCGCAGGGCTTTGGCAAGCGCCGCGTGAACTATCGCCTGCGCGATTGGCTCATATCGCGTCAGCGCTATTGGGGCGCGCCGATACCTATCATTCATTGCCCGCACTGCGGCGCCGTGCTCGTGCCGGAAGAAGATTTGCCTGTGAGACTGCCGGAGAACGTCAAGTTCGAGCAGGGCGTCGTCTCGCCGCTGGCTCAGTGCGAGGAGTTCGTCAACTGCAAGTGCCCGAAGTGCGGCGCCGATGCGCGTCGTGAGACGGACACGATGGACACGTTCATCTGCTCGTCGTGGTACTATCTGCGCTACACCGACCCGCACAATGACAAGATGCCATTCGCGAAGGACAAGGCGAATTATTGGGCGCCTGTCGATCAATATATCGGCGGCATAGAGCACGCCATCCTGCACCTTTTGTATTCGCGCTTCTTCACGAAGGTGCTGCGCGATGCGGGACTCGTCGATTTCGACGAACCATTCACGAACCTCTTGACACAGGGCATGGTCCTCAAAGATGGCGGCAAGATGAGCAAATCGAAGGGCAATGTCGTCTCACCAGAGGAAATCATCGCGAAGTACGGCGCGGACACGGCGCGCATATTCATCCTGTTCGCGGCGCCGCCGGAGCGCGACCTCGAGTGGAGCGAGCAGGGCGTCGAGGGCGCGTTCAGGTTCCTCAATCGCGTATGGCGCATAGTCCTGCAGTTCGAGGACAAAGTCAAAAGCGGCAAGGATGACTACGATGTTGCGAAGCTCACGCATGACGAGAAGGAACTGCGCCGCGTGCTTCATACGACGATTGCGAAAGTGACGGAGGATGTGCGTGACCGCTTCACGTTCAACACGGCCATTAGCTCCATTATGGAGCTCGTCAATGCGTTCTATGCGTTCCAAGACGATGAGACCGTAAACGATGGCCTCGTGCGCGAGGTCGTGCTCAATCTCCTGCGCATGCTTTCGCCATTTGCGCCGCATATCGCTGAGGAGATGTGGAGCCGCGTCGTGGGCGACAGCACGAGCGTCCATGATGAGAAGTGGCCAGAGGCTGACAAAAAGGCGATGATGCAGTCAGAGGTGGAGATTGTTCTCCAGATAAATGGCAAGGTGCGCGATCGCATCATGATACCGGCCGACATCGACCGTGATGAAATGCAGAAAGTCGCACTCGAGCAGCCGAAGGTCAAAGGATACACGGAGGGCAAGGCAATCGTGAAGGTGATTGCCGTGCCGAAGAAGCTCGTCAATATCGTCGTCAAATAGCATGTCGGGTAATATGCTTATGCCACTTGTTTCTCTTCTGCTTTTGGTTTAAAATGATATATATAAAGAAATGAAGGGAATGTGAATCATGACACAGCGGTGTGATATTTCTGAGTTGCAGCCTGGCATGATACTTGACCGTACAATTTTTGATGATAATGGCCGCGTGCTTCTCGAGGCAGGCACGGTCATTACGGACCTCATCATATCCATGCTTCAGCAGCGGTTTGATGGAAGCTATATGGCCGCATTCATACGCTCGCCGAAAAAGGAGCTCGCGGATGTGGTTTCAGCGTCGGACGGTCAGCCTGTCGCGCCTGACCCGAAAGACGATGTGATGCTCGATACGGATTATCTTTCTTTATATGACACGGTCATGAGAGAAATGCAGCATCTTCTCGAGGCGGCGCGTGAAAACAAGACGCTGAACCTCGACGAGATCGGCGGCTTCATTGCGGCGGGTCACATAAACGATATATGCGACGGCGCGAGAGCCGTGACGCAGCTGCACAACATGCAGCGCGACAACGACTATCTGCTGCATCACAGCCTGCACGTCGCCATATTGGCAGGGCTCATGGGCAAATGGCTCCGCTGGCCGGCAGAACATCGCGAAAGGCTCCTGTTGGCAGGACTCCTGCACGACATCGGCAAAGTGAAAATCCCGCAGGAAATACTCGACAAAAACGGCAAACTGAATGCTGATGAACAACAGGCCATGCGCATGCATCCGCAGTACGGCTACGAAATGCTGTGCGAGAGCGGGCTCGGCTCGGAGCAGTCCATCGTCTACGGCGTGCTTCAGCATCACGAGAGGCTCGACGGCTCTGGCTATCCGTATGGCATAAAGGGCGAAGAGATCAGCGACTTCGGGCGCATCCTCGCGATACTCGACATGTACGACGCGCTCGCGGCCAATCGCTCATACGATCACAAGAAGTCGCCGTTTGATGCGTTCGACATCATATTTGCGGATATGATGGCGGGAAAGCTCGACGCGAAGTATGGCGTGCTCTTTGTCAAGAAAATCTGCCAAGCGCTCATCGGCAGCTGGGTCAGACTCGCGAGCGGCAAAAAAGCGAAAATCGTTTACATCGACCAGAGCCGCACGAGCGCTCTGCCGATTGTCGAGACCGAGGACGGAGAGTTCTGGGACATCGCGACGAAAAAAGATGAAAAGATTGTCGAAATGATGACATATCAAGAAGCGTTGAATTAAAAGTTGAAATAAAAATTGAAATAAAAATGAGGTTGTTTCTTTTGAGCTTAGGCTATAAAATGTACGGTGTGAAAGAAACAATCCGTTGGGGCGGATGTGATTCCGCCCTTTTTTTATAAATAAGTGGTTTTAATAGAGGTGCTTTTCATGGCTATCGTGCCAAAGCTGAATACGATGACGTTTGACGAGGAAGTGCCGTTCAAGGTGGTGGCCCCTTTTGAGCCGATGGGCGATCAGCCAAAGGCCATAGACGACCTCGCGCAGGGCGTGATGGCCGGCATGGATGCGCAGGTGCTTTTGGGCGCGACGGGCACAGGCAAGACGTTCACGATCGCGAAGGTCATAGAAAAGGTGCAGAAGCCGACGCTCGTCATAGCGCACAACAAGACGCTCGCCGCGCAGCTCGCGAGTGAGTTCAAATCTTTCTTCCCGAACAATTACGTCGGGTATTTCGTGAGCTACTATGACTACTATCAGCCAGAGGCGTACATCCCATCGACAGACACGTACATAGAGAAGGATGCGTCCATCAACGATGAAATCGATGAGCTGCGTCACTCGGCAACGTGCTCGCTGTTTGAGCGGCGCGACTGCATCATCGTCGCGAGCGTGTCGTGCATCTATGGCCTCGGCTCACCGGAGAGCTATCACGAGATGGTCGTCTCGCTGCACAAAGGGCAGGTCGTTGACAGGGATGACATACTGAGAAAGCTCGTGTCCATACATTATGAGCGCAACAACATCAATCTCGAACGCGGCAAATTCCGCGTCAGAGGCGATGTCATTGAGGTGTTCCCCGCGGGCTACAACAACAGAGCCGTCAGAATCGAAATGTTCGGCGATGAGATTGACCGCATTCTCGAGTACGATGTGACGACGGGCGAGATTTACGGCGAAAGAACACATTCGATGATTTTCCCTGCGTCGCACTATGTCACGTCGGACGACGATATGAAAATCGCCGTCGGCACGATAAAGGAAGAGCTCGACGAGCAGCTCGCGTTTCTCGAAGGGAATGGGAAAATGCTCGAGGCGCAAAGGCTGAGACAGCGCACGAACTACGATCTCGAAATGATGCAGGAGGTCGGCTACTGCTCGGGCATAGAGAACTACTCGCGCCACTTGACGCACAGGAAAGCGGGCGAGGCGCCGTACACGTTGCTCGATTATTTCCCCGAGGATTTTCTCATCGTGATGGATGAGTCGCACGTGACGATGCCGCAGCTGCGCGCGATGTACGCGGGCGACCATTCGCGAAAGGAGTCGCTGGTCGCGAACGGCTTCAGACTGCCGTCGGCATTCGACAACAGGCCGCTGACGTTTGACGAATTTGAGCAGCGCATCAATCAAATCATATATATTTCAGCGACGCCGGCGGACTATGAGCTCGGCAAGGCACAGCAAGTCGCCGAGCAGATTATTCGCCCGACGGGACTTCTGGACCCCGTCATCGACGTGAGGCCGCTTGAGGGGCAGATAGACGACCTCATGGGCGAGATACGTGCGCGCACGGCGAGGAATGAGCGCGTGCTTGTCACGACGCTCACGAAGAAGATGGCGGAAAATCTCACGGATTATCTCAAAGAAGCGGGCATCAGAGTTCGCTACCTTCATTCTGACATCGCGACGATAGAGCGCGCGAAGCTCATACATGATTTGCGGGCGGGCGTGTTTGATGTGCTTGTCGGCATCAATCTTTTGCGCGAGGGCCTCGATATGCCGGAGGTGTCGCTCGTGGCGATACTCGACGCGGACAAGGAAGGCTTCCTGCGTTCGGACACGTCGCTGATACAGATCATCGGCCGCGCAGCGCGCAATGAGCACGGCGAAGTCATCATGTACGCGGACCGCGAGACGGACTCGATGAAGCGAGCCATTGACGAGACGAAACGCCGCCGCATGGTGCAGGAGACGTATAACAGAGAGCACCACGTGACGCCAAAGACCATCGTGAAGCCTGTGAAGGAGCTCATAGAGACGACGCTAGTCGCCGAAGACGCGGCAGAGTATGTGACGGACGGCACGCGCGGCCACAAGAAGCACAATATGACGAAAAAGGAAAAGCAAGACCTCATCATGACGCTGACGCGCGAGATGCAGCAGGCGTCGCGCGCGCTGGAGTTCGAGCATGCGGCGGAGCTGCGCGATATGATATTCGAGCTCGAGGCGTCCATGAAGGAAAAAGGCGCAAAGCCAAAATCGTCTGTGTCGAGCACATTGAGTACGAAGAATAAACGCATTGCGAAAGGAAAGAGAAATACATGAATGAATCAGAAAATGTCATCCGCATTCGTGGCGCGAGAGAACATAATCTGAAAAATATAAATGTGACGATACCGCGTGACAAGCTAGTCGTCATAACGGGTTTGTCCGGCTCAGGCAAATCATCGTTGGCGTTCGACACGATATATGCCGAGGGACAGCGCCGCTACGTGGAGTCTTTGTCATCGTATGCGCGTCAATTCCTCGGGCAAATGGACAAGCCAGATGTTGACTACATAGAGGGCCTGTCGCCTGCCATTTCGATTGACCAGAAAACGACGAGCCGCAACCCGAGGTCCACGGTCGGCACGGTGACGGAGATTTACGATTATCTGCGTCTGCTTTTTGCGCGCGTGGGTCACCCGCATTGCCCAAAGTGCGGCAAGCCCATCACGCAGCAGACGATAGACCAGATGATTGACAAGATAAAGGAGCTGCCCGAGCGCACGAAGCTCATGATCATGGCGCAGGTCGTGCGCGGCAAGAAGGGTCAGCATGAGAAGCTGCTTGACCACATCAGGCGCGAGGGCTATGTGCGCGTGCGGATAGACGACGAGGTATATGACCTCGGCGAGGAGATAAAGCTCGACAAGAACAAGAAGCACACGATAGAGGTCGTCATAGACAGGCTCATCGTCAGAGAGGGCATGGAGCAGCGCCTTGCCGATTCGCTCGAGACGGCGACGAAGCTCGGCGGTGGCGTCGTCTATGTGCAAATCGTCGGCGGCGAGCTCTTGATGTTCAGTCAAAACTTCGCCTGCGTCGATTGTGGCATCAGCCTGCCCGAGATTGCGCCGCGCATGTTCTCGTTCAATAATCCGTATGGCGCGTGCCCGGAGTGCGATGGCATCGGCAGCCACATGGAGTTTGACATGTCGCTCGTCATTCCCAATCCTGAGCTCACGTTCGCGGAGGGCGTCTTTGCGCCGCTGTCGAAAAATCCTGCGTCGTATGCGATGTGTCAGATAGAGGCGCTCTTGAAAAAATATGGATTCACGCTCGATACGAAATGGAGCGATGTGCCGAAAAAAGTGCAGAAGCTTCTCATCGAAGGCTCTGGCGACGAGGAATACGAGTTCGGGTACACGAACATGTTTGGCGAATATCGCCTGCACACGAGCGCGTTCGAGGGCGTGATGCCGCTTCTTGCGCGTCGATACAGGGAAGCGGACTCAGACACGATGCGCGAGTTCTACGAGAATTTCATGACGATAGAACCGTGCTGGGCCTGCCACGGCGCGCGACTGAAGCCCGAGGTGCTCGCTGTGACTGTCGGCGAAAAAAATATATTCGAAGTGACGAACCTCACGGTCAAGGACTGCGACGCATTTTTCAGTTCGCTTGAGCTCACGCCGCGCGAGCAGAAAATAGCGGCGCAGATTTTGAAAGAAATACACGCGCGGCTCGGATTTCTCATTCATGTAGGGCTCGACTATCTGACGCTGTCGCGCGCAGCGGGGACGCTGTCGGGCGGCGAGGCGCAGCGCATCAGACTCGCGACGCAGATAGGCTCTGGTCTCGTCGGCGTGCTGTATATTCTCGACGAGCCGAGCATCGGCCTTCATCAGCGTGACAACGATCAGCTTTTGGCGGCGCTCAAGCATCTCAGAGACCTCGGCAACACGTTGATTGTCGTCGAGCACGATGAGGACACGATGTATGCGGCGGATCAAATCATAGACATCGGTCCGGGCGCGGGCGAGCACGGCGGCGAAATCGTCGCACAGGGCACGGCAGAGGAGATCATGAAGGTGCCGGAGTCCATCACGGGCCAATATTTGTCGCGCCAAAAATATATCCCCGTGCCGAAGGAACGGCGCAAGGGCAACGGCAAATTCATCGAAGTCGTTGGCGCGGCGGAGAACAATCTCAAAAATATCAATGTGAAGTTCCCGCTCGGCGTGTTGACGCTCGTCACGGGCGTGTCGGGCTCGGGCAAATCGACGCTCGTCAATGAGATATTGTACAAAGGCATAGCGGCGCGGCTGTATCACGCAAAGGGAAAGCCAGGCCGCCATAAGGCCATCAAGGGCCTCGAAAATATTGACAAAATCATAGACATCGACCAATCGCCGATAGGCAGGACGCCAAGGTCGAATCCTGCGACGTACACGGGCGTGTTTGACTACATTCGTCAGCTTTTTGCCGCGACGAACGAGGCGAAAATGCGAGGCTACATGGCGGGCCGCTTCAGCTTCAACGTCAAGGGCGGCCGCTGCGAGGCGTGCAAGGGCGACGGCATCATAAAGATAGAGATGCATTTCCTGCCGGACGTCTACGTGCCGTGCGAGGTCTGCCACGGCGCGCGGTACAACAGGGAGACGCTCGAGGTGAAATACAAGGGCAAGACGATTTCCGACGTGCTGAACATGACAATAGAAGAGGCCGTTGAATTCTTTGAAAACGTGCCGAGGATAGCGAACAAGCTCAAAGTCATACAGGACGTCGGGCTTGGCTATGTGAAGCTCGGCCAGCCCGCGACGACGCTGTCGGGCGGCGAGGCTCAGCGCGTGAAGCTCGCGACGGAGCTCTCGCGCCGCTCGACGGGCAAGACGCTCTACATTCTCGACGAGCCGACGACGGGACTGCATACGGCGGACATCGCGAAGCTTCTGTCGATACTTCATCGCCTCGTCGATGGCGGAGATACGGTCATCGTCATCGAGCATAACCTCGACGTGATAAAGACGGCTGACTACATCATCGACCTTGGGCCAGAGGGTGGCAACGCGGGCGGCACGATTGTCGCAGAGGGCACACCTGAGGAGATTGTCAAGGTCAAAAAATCATACACGGGGAAATATTTGAAGCCCATGCTGAAAGAAAAATTTCCTAATCCGAAAAAGTAAGGTGGCAATATGACAGACATTGTCGCTGAGAAGCTGGCGCTCCTGTCGACGTCGCCCGGCGTCTATATTATGAAAAACGCGCAGGGCAAAGTCATTTACGTCGGCAAGGCCGTCGTGCTGAAAAATCGTGTGCGCCAGTATTTTCAAAAAAATAAAGGCCATTCGCCCAAAGTACTCGCGATGGTCTCAAAAATCGCGGATTTTGAGACGATATTGACTCATTCCGAGGTCGAGGCGCTGATACTCGAGAATAATCTCATAAAAAAATACAGGCCATTTTACAACATCCGACTGAAGGACGACAAGACGTATCCGTATGTGAAGGTCACGTTGGCCGACGACTATCCACGCGTGATGATGACGCGCCGCATCATAAAGGACGGCGCGAAATATTTCGGCCCGTACACGAATATCGGTCCATTGCGTGAGACGCTGAAGCTCCTGCAAAGGCTTTTTCCCATGCGCACGTGCAAGAACATGAACGTCGACAGGCCATGCCTCGAGTATCACATAAAGCGATGCGTTGGCCCGTGCACGGGGCGTGTGCCGCGCGATGAGTACAGGAAAATGGTGGATGCCGTCTGCCTTTATCTCGAAGGCCGCACGGATGATGTCGAGAAAATGCTTGAAGCGCACATGAATGAGGCGGCGGCCGCTTTGAAATTTGAGATGGCCGCAATGATCAGAGATCAGCTCAGAGCCGTGCAGAAGATTGCGGAGAAGCAGAACATCGTGACGGGCTCGGGCGACCAGGATGCGGTGGGCATGGCGCGCGGCGAGGCAGGCGTGTGTGTCATGCTTTTTTTCATCAGAGCGGGCAAGATGGTGGGGCGCGAGCATTTCATGCTTTCGGGCAGCGAGGACGAGACGGACGCGAGCATACTGAACGCGTTCATCAAGCAATACTATGCGCGCGCAACGTTTGTGCCGCATGAGGTGCTTTTGCCACAGGAGATAGATGAGGCGGAGACGATTTCCGCTTGGCTTGCCGACAAAAAGGGCGCAAAAGTGGAGGTCATCGTGCCGAAGCGCGGCACAAAGCGCGACATTGTCGTGATGGCGGAAGACAACGCGAAAAAATTCCTCTCCGACGAGGAGTCACGACTCAAAGCCGATGATGAGATGACGGTCGGCGCCGTGAAGGAACTGCAGCGCTATCTCGGGCTCAAAGACATGCCGTGGCGTATGGAGTGCTTTGACATATCGCACATACAGGGCTCCGAGACGGTCGCCTCGATGGTCGTGTTCGAGGGCGGCGTTGCGAAGAAGTCTGACTATCGCAGATTTAAAATCAAAAGCGCCGAGGGAAAGCCAGACGATTTCCTCTCGATGCGCGAGGTGACGACACGGCGCTATGGCAAGCCTGAAGTGGAGAATATGCCCGATTTGATTGTCATAGACGGTGGCAAGGGGCAGCTCAGCTCGGCTTTGTCAATCATTCGCGGGGCGGGTCATGCGGATGTACCCGTCGTCGGTCTCGCAAAGCAATTTGAGTGGATTTTCGTCGAGGGAAAATCAGACCCCGTCATATTGCCGCGCGGCAGTCAGGCGCTTTTCCTGATGCAGCGCATACGCGATGAGGCGCATCGCTTTGCCATCACGTATCACCGAAAACTTCGCGGCAAGCGCAATCTCGTTTCTGTGCTCGACAACATAACGGGCATCGGTCCGACGCGGCGCAAATCGCTGTGGGCTCATTTCGGCAGTCTTGAGAAAATAAAAAAGGCAACGGTCGAAGAACTCGCAGAAGCACCGGGCATGACAAAGCCAGCCGCGCAGGCCGTGTTTAATTTCTTTGCGTTGCACAATAAGCGATAATGGGGTATATTGTGTTATGAAATAAATTTAAGAGGTGAAATATGTGATAAAAAAAGGCATAATTCTCGCGGGTGGCTCGGGCACAAGGCTCTATCCGCTGACGAAGGTCGTCTCCAAGCAACTCATGCCGGTGTACGACAAGCCGATGATATACTATCCGCTCTCGACGCTGATGCTCGCGGGCATAGAGGACATACTCGTCATCACGACGCCGCGTGACAGCGAGAGCTTCAGCGATTTGCTCGGCGACGGCAGCCAGTGGGGCATCTCCATTTCTTATGGCGTTCAGCCGAGCCCTGATGGGCTCGCGCAGGCGTTCATCATCGGCGAGCGCTTCATCGATGGCGATGGTTGCGCGCTCGTACTTGGCGACAATATTTTCTACGGCACGGATTTGCCGAAGGCGACACGCCACGCGGCCTCATTCGACGACGGCGCGACCGTGTTCGCGTATTATGTGCGTGACCCAGAGCGATATGGCGTCGTTGAGTTCGATGAGGATGGTAAAGCACTGTCGCTCGAGGAAAAGCCGTCAAAGCCGCGCTCGAGCTATGCGGTGACGGGTCTCTATTTCTATGACAAAAAAATCGTGGACATCGCGAAATCCGTGAAGCCATCGGCGCGCGGCGAGCTCGAAATCACGGATGTCAACAAGGCGTATCTCGCGGCGGGCAGACTGCGCGTCGAGAAAATGCGTCGCGGTTATGCGTGGCTCGACACGGGCACGCACGAATCGCTCATGCAGGCGGCAGCATTCGTGCAGACCATACAGGCGAGGCAGGGCCTCAAGATTTCATGCATAGAGGAAATTGCGTATCGCATGGGGCTCATTGACGCGGAGCAGGTCATGAGACTCGCGGAGCCACTGAAAAAGAACGAGTATGGTCAGTACTTGCTCAGAATGATTAATGAGAAATTATAAAATTAGCTTTGGAATACAATTTTGACAGCGGAGGTCATTATAGTGGACGTAACAGAGACAAAGCTCAAAGGCGTGTATGTCATCACGCCGCAGGTTTTCGGCGACGCGCGCGGCTGGTTCATGGAGAGCTGGACGAAAAAGAAGATGGACGCAGCGGGCATACACGTCGACTTCGTGCAAGACAATCAATCGTACTCGGCGGAGAAAGGCACGCTGAGAGGACTGCACTATCAGCTGAACCCGATGTGCCAAGCGAAGCTCCTTCGCTGCACGCGCGGCGAGATACTCGACGTGGCGGTCGACATTCGCAAGGGGTCGCCGCAGTATGCCAAATGGGTGGGCGTGAGACTTTCCGCTGAAAATAAAAAGCAGCTTTTCATACCGCGCGGTTTCGCGCACGGCTTCATCACGCTGACGGATGATGTCGAGGTGCAATACAAAGCGGACAACTACTATGCGCCCGAATGTGATGGCAATATACGCTGGGATGACTCCGACATTGGCGTCGAATGGGGCATGGAGCCGACAAATCTTTCGGCGAAAGACAAAAACGCGCCGTCGCTCAAGGAACGCGCCGCAGAGAGTCTGAACTTTGATTATGAGGAGATGAAGTGATGAATATCGTTGTCACGGGCGGAGCGGGCTTCATTGGCAGCAACTTCGTCTACTACGAGCTTGCGCATCACCCGGAGGATAAAATCATTTGCTACGACGCGCTGACTTATGCCGGCAATCTCGAGACGCTTGATGAAGCAATGAAAAACGATAACTTCGTCTTCATCAAGGGCGACATCACAAATCGCGACGAGGTTGAGAAGCTGTTCGTCGAGCAAAAGCCAGACATCGTCGTGAATTTTGCGGCGGAGAGCCACGTCGATCGCTCCATTGAAAATCCAGACATTTTCCTGCGCACGAACATACTCGGCACGGGCGTCCTCATGGACGCATGCAGGAAACATGGCATAAAGCGCTATCATCAAGTCTCGACAGATGAAGTCTACGGCGATTTGCCACTTGACAGGCCAGACCTATTTTTCACGGAGACGACGAACCTCCACACATCGAGCCCATACTCCGCATCGAAGGCGTCAGCCGATTTGCTCGTCATGGCGTATCATCGCACGTACGGACTGCCGACAAGCATCTCGCGCTGCTCGAACAACTACGGGCCATATCATTTCCCAGAGAAACTCATACCGCTTATGATCATCAATGCGCTCCACGACAAAAAGCTCCCTGTATACGGCACGGGCGAGAACGTGCGCGATTGGCTCTATGTCGAAGACCACTGCTCAGCGATTGACCTCATCATCAGAAAAGGCAAGGCGGGTGACCTGTTCAACATCGGTGGCCACAACGAAAAGCGAAATATTGACGTCGTGAAAATCATCCTCAAGGCACTTGGAAAACCTGAGAGCCTCATAGAGCACGTGACAGATCGCAAAGGCCACGACAGACGCTACGCCATTGACCCGACGAAGATACGCGAGGCGCTCGGCTGGCAGCCAGCGACGAAATTCGAAGACGGCATAAAAAAGACGATCGACTGGTATCTCACGCATCGCTCATGGTGGGAACACGTCATCAGCGGCGATTATCAGGCATATTATCAGAAGATGTACGGCAGCAGAGAGACAATAGAATAAGAGAGTTCCAGTTTGGATGTTAAAGCGTTTGGAGGTGGAAAAGTTTATGGGCAGATACCTAAATCCAGGATCCAAAAAGTTCGAGATGGCACGAGCATCCAATATTTATGTTGACAAGAGTGGGATTATTGCTTGCCTTAATAACGTAATAGCTACGTCAAACCGATTCGTATGCGTAAGCCGACCGCGCCGTTTTGGAAAGTCCATGGCGCTGGATATGATTTCAGCATACTATGACAGGACTACGGACGCAAAAAAACTTTTTGATGGTCTTGCAATCGAGCAAAGCGAAACATTTGAAAAGCACGCGAACAAATACGATGTGATTGCTCTCAATATGCAGAAGTTTTTAAGCAACTCTCATTCGATGGATGAACTTTTGGCCAAGATAAAGCGTTTCCTTCTGAAGGAACTAACCCGAGCGTATCCCAGTGAGGATTATCTGGACGCGACAAATCTTCCATTGACAATGAGTGATATTTATGGAGAGACGGATCGACAGTTTGTCATTCTCATTGATGAATGGGATTGCATTTTTCGAGAATACCGTGAAAGAAAAGACGAGCAGGAGAAGTACCTTGATTTCCTGCGCGATTGGCTTAAAGATGCGGAATACGTCGCGCTAGCGTATATGACGGGAATACTTCCGATAAAGAAATACGGCACGCACTCAGCGCTCAACATGTTTACGGAGTATTCGATGATAAATGCGGGTGATGTTGCAAAATATACAGGCTTCACTGAGGGCGAGGTCAAATCGCTTTGCGAAAAGTATCATATGAGTTTTGATGAGACAAAAGCGTGGTATGATGGCTACAGACTTGAGCAGACGATGGAGCATCCAAAAGATGGTAAGCGTACCAAAACTGTAGAAATATATTCACCGCGGTCTGTCGTCAGCAGCATGACTGAAGGGAAATTTGGTCCATATTGGAATCAAACTGAGACATACGAGGCACTCAAGGTTTATATTGATATGAATTTTGATGGACTGCGTGATGCTATAAAAACACTTGTGGCAGGTGGACGTCAGAAAATCAACCCAGATAAGTTTGTGAATGACATGACTACTTTTAAAAGTGCTGACGACGTTATGACATTGCTCGTCCATTTAGGCTATTTGGGGTATGACACAAATAATAGTGAGGTATTCATACCTAATCATGAGATACGCAGAGAGTACATCAACGCCATGGAGGACAGCGGCTGGGATGAGATAATCAGGGCAGTCAAAGCATCTGACATGCTTCTTGCCTCTACATGGGCGATGGATGCCGACAAAGTCGCAGAAGGCGTAGAAAATGCTCACTTCGAGACGAGCCACATCCAATACAACGACGAAAATGCGCTGAGCTATACGCTTTCGCTCGCATACTATGCGGCGCGACAGTACTACACGATGATACGAGAGATGCCTGCGGGCAATGGCTTCGCCGACATCGTATATGTCCCACGTCAGAAATACGCCGACAAGCCAGCCATGATAGCGGAACTCAAATGGAATAAAGATGCAGATACGGCGATACGACAGATAAAAGAGAAAAGATACATCAAGGCGCTCGAGGGCTACAAGGGCGAAGTCCTGCTCATAGGCATTGACTATGACAAAAAGACGCGAAAGCACGAGTGCAAGATAGAGAAATTGACAATATGATATGATACAAAAGCAGCCTCCATAAGCAAAGAAATGAGCTTGTGGCGGCTGCCTTTTGTCTATTATGCGCAAAAACGAAATAGGGGATAAAAAACACAGGCCAGCACCATCATCGCAGTGCTGGCCTATTTGATTCGGCATAAAAATCGTTTCACAAAGTATACTTTGTGAAACGATAAAAACCGTATAAAAATACAATCGCAGTATATCACACAAATGCAGATGTGTAA
>OMWN01000018.1 GCA_900314765.1 uncultured Selenomonadales bacterium
ATGATTTAAAATATATCGTTACAATGATATAGCCTTTTTTTGAGACTAAAATTTGGTTTTAGGTGTTATTGAACAGTCACTATATAGCCGCAAGCACCATTGCGACGGGCTTGCCCTGGTCGTTCTTCGCAAGCGCGATTGAGTTAACGATGATTTTGCCCGTGGCCTGCGAGACGACTGGCGACGACATGAACGAGTCCTTCGCGCCCGTCATCGTCTCTTTGTACCACGCCTTGTCAGCGTTGTGCATTTCCTTGAAGCCCGACTGCGTGTAGCCGTACAGCACGCCGGAGCCGTCGAACGGGCCCCAGCTCACGCTGTCGTAGACGCCTGGATACGCTTTTTCCATGAGCTTCAGGCGATACTCGTTGTTCTTGTTGAGCTGATTTGCGTTGACCGCACGCGCCACAGGCTGTGACGCCGTGAGTTGCGTCTCGAGCATGCGCTTGTCGAGCCAGTTCGACACGTCGCCGCTGACTTCGTCCGCATTTCTGAGAGCATTTGAAACAATCTCATTTTCAAACGACGCGCTCATGTACTTGAATATGATGCCCGACAGCACTATGAGCCCAATCGCAACGATTGGCAGCACGAACATCAAAATCTCCGTCTTGACTGTTCGCGCGCTTTTTCTTTCCACTTGTTCCGCCATGAATACTCACTCCTTGAAATATGAACCTAGACTCGAATCATAAATTTATAATATACGTTTTTTTGGATAATTTCAACATAAAATTAAGGCTAGTTGAGCAAAAAACATCCTATTTTAATGGCAAAAATTATCTGTCGTTCACGAGTATGATGCCGCCGCGCTTCTCGTAGCCCGTGTCCCAGAGGCGCTCGAGATTCAGCCACTCGAAATTGCCGTACGTCACGGCCTTGACGCGAAAGCCGTCCTCCGCCTCGTCGTCGTAGCCCGCGAGATTGAACCAATGCCACTCGTACTCGTCAAACTCGCGCCCCTGATGATACAGCATGAGAAACGGCACGGCGCGCCCACGGTCTATCTCCGCGACTATGGCATCACGCGCCTCTTCCCACGGCTCCGTGCCCTCTATGCCGTCGAGGCGAATGAATTCATCGGCGTGGACATCGTGGATATATTTGCCGAAGCCGTCGATGAAAATCTTCAGCGAGTCGATGCCCGACCAGCGCGGATGAAGGTATGGCCGCATGACCTCCGAGAACTCGAGATACGCCTCGCGCGTGATGCGGCTCGTGTCGTGCGGGTACATCGATGTGATGCCATCATCGCGCGACAGAAGTATCGACACATCGCACGCCGCGACCGCCGCACAGCCGCCGAGACGCATCCATCCGCGCGGGAACCAGTCCTGACTCCATCCGAGTGCCCCACCGATTGTATAATATGCAAGCTCTTTCTTCATTATCTTCACCGCCTAATATTATAGGAAATTTTTCATAGCAAGATGTATATGTCGCTCTACCACTGCGCGACCCTCTCCGCCTCGCATTCGCTCGCGTAAACATGCCACTGGCATGTTTACCCCCCATTGGGGAGGCTGGCGTCACAGATGCTGTGATTATTTACTTATGCTGAATAACCAACTGATGATAGTGTGACAGCCTTTATACAGCTTCAAGCGAAAGCTTTTTCTTGGCTATCTGTAAAGCATAAGCTTACTGTTCACTCTTTATCATAACCGCAGCATTGCTTTCGCTATGCCTCCCACTCTGGGGGAGGTGCCCCCGCAGGGGGCGGAGAGGGTTGGCCTTTCAAATCCTGCTCACAGCACCCCGAGCTCCTCGTACAGCACAATCCAGCCGAAGAGCGTGAGACACGAAAGCGCCGACGTGAACACGACGCAGTTGCCCGCGAGGTCCGCGTCGCTGTCCATCTGCTGCGCCATGACGAAGCTCGCGACTGCGCACGGCGCCGCGAATATCGATATGAGCGTCGCGAACTCTATGCCGCGAAAGCCAAACGCCGCGCCCGCCGCGAGGATGATGCCCGGCACGACGATGATGCGCGAGATGACGACGGCGATGAGCTGCGGCATGTGGTCGCGCGTCGAGCTGAGCCTAAAAGACGCACCGAGTATGATGAGCGCTATCGGCGACGTCGAGGCCGTTATCTGCGCGAGCGGGCGCAGGACGGGCTTCGGCACAGGGATGCCGAGCACGAGGAACACGAGGCCGACGAGCGCGCCGACAATCATCGGATTTTTCAGCACGCCGAGCAGCACGTGGCCGAGGTTCATCTGCCCGCCGCGAAACGTCTCCAGCGTGAACACGCCGAGCACGTTGTATATCGGCACGACGATGGCAATCATCATCGTCGGTATCGCGATATTGTCGTCGCCAAACATATTCGCGATGAGCGGGATGCCCATCAGCACGAAATTGCTGCGGTAAATCGCCTGTATCATGGCGCCGCGCCGCTTGTTTGACTTCTCGCGCCAGCACACGAGGAAAAACGTGACGCCGTAGACGATCGCGAGCGCCGTGAGCGCGAACGCCGCAAGCTTCGGTCGAAAGACGGTGCCGATATTCGTCGTGTAGACGCTGTAGAAAAGCATGACTGAGAAAAACACCTTGAACACCATGCTGTTGACATGCTTGAGCTCGATGTCGGTCAAAAGGTGCGCCCTTCTCACCATCACGCCGATGAGCATCAATATGAACATCGGCACGACCGCCTCAAACGCCACAACGAGATTAGTAAAATCCATACGAAATCATCCACATTTCATTTCAAAAATTTGAACGCAACGAATTCATATTATGACATCAATATATTTTTTATTTCATAATCCCTTATCAAATTATCATGCGTCACAAAAACCATATTCTCTGCAATCGCTTGACAAATCATAATTCTGTCGAACGGGTCTTTGTGCGGTGCTGCCCCTTCCCTGCGACGCAAATTTTTCAGCTCGTAAACATGAGCGGCACGTATCGGCACTTGATAAAAGCCCGATTCGCGCGCATATTTCACGAGTTCCTCCGCTGTAAGATCCATTTCATCGGGATGTGCCATGCGCTTTATTTCAACTTCCCACGGAGATACGATGCTATAATACACATCGTTGCCTTCATCTGCTATTGCGTCTCTCGCGGGCTTTGAAAGCCTGTCATCGCCCAAGAGCGTCCAGAGCAATATGTGCGTGTCAAGGAGCAGCTTCATTCCAATTTTCCTCCGAACATATCCTCGATTTCCTTATCCCAAGCATCAAAATTATCTGGAACGTGGAATTTTCCACTTGCAACGCCAATGCGCTTCTTTGGCTTGCGTGGTATGCGCGTCATTTGCGCGACTGGTATGCCGTTCCGCGCGATGAGCACCGTATCCTCTTGATGCGTCTCCAAAAGCATCACGAGATTTGACAATCTGTTTTTTGCCTCGAGCATATTGACCTGCATTGCTATTCCCCCTATCACGCCTTATCTAGCTTGGCTAACTTTATTATACGCACTTTGTCACGTCCTCGCAATAAAAAATCGAAGCAACCTTGAGCTGATTGCTTCGATTTTTTGTCATCTTTGTTACAGTCTGACTTTTGTTAATGAACTTTTATTGCAACTTGAATTGAAGCTCGAAGTTATGTCGATTAGATTTTCGCTGGCGCAGTCTCGAGGTCTGCGTCTGTGCAGTCGATTTCCTCGCCGTTCTTCTCAAGTTCGACGACGTTCTTCTGATAGGAGAAGCACTCGTCGGCTATGTCCTTGTTGAGCCATACGAGGCAGATGAGGTTTGGTATGGACATGAGGCCGTTCATCGTATCGGAGAAGTTCCAGACGATGTCGAGCGTCGTCGTTGCGCCGATGAATGTGACGAGACCGAAAAGTACGCGATAGCTCATGATGACCTTGCGGTTCTTTATGAGGTACTCGAGCGATTTCTCGCCGTAGTACTCCCAGCCGAGGATTGTCGAGAACGCGAAGAGCGCGAGACCGACGGAGACGATGACTTTGCCGAACGAACCGAAAACGGTGCTGAATGCGAGAATCGTGAGCTGTGCACCCGAGACAAGCTTGCCTGTCTCCGGGTCAATCGAGCCGAGCATGCCGGACGATGAAATGACGAGACCTGTCAGCATGCAGATAATCATCGTATCGAAGAACGTGCCTGTCATATTGACATAGCCCTGACGCGACGGATGATCCGTCTGTGCAGCGGCCGCCGCTATAGGAGCGGAGCCGAGGCCAGCCTCGTTCGAGAAGACGCCGCGTGCGACGCCCCAGCGCATGGATGAAAGCATTGTCGCGACGATGCTGCCGCCGATGCCGCCCGCCACAGCCTCAGTCGAGAACGCCATGCGGAACATCTCAGCGACACCCGCAGGCACAGCCGAGGCATTCACTACGATGACGATAACGGAAGCGATGAAGTAGAAAACGGACATGAACGGGACAACGATGCTCGAAACTTTGCCGATGCTTCTGATGCCGCGAACGAGGATTGCCACCGCGAGCACCATGATGACGAGGCCCGATGCCCATGTCGGAATGGCGAAGCTGGAGTTCAGCGCTGACGAAATCGAATTTGCCTGCGTCATATTGCCGATGCCGAATGAAGCGCAGACCGCGAAGAACGCAAACAGGAAAGCGAGCGTCCTGCCGATTGAGCCGCCGATGCCCTTTTTCATCGCGTACATCGGGCCGCCGGCCATCTCGCCGACGCTGTTCGACTCGCGATATTTGACGGCGAGGACGGACTCACCATATTTCGTCGAGAGACCGAAAGCCGCGCTGATCCACATCCAGACAATCGCGCCCGGTCCACCGAGTACCATCGCAGTTGCGACGCCGACGATATTGCCTGTGCCGATTGTGGCCGAAAGAGCCGTCATCAGAGACTGGAACGGCGTGATGTCGCCCGTGTGCTCGTCTTTTCTTTTGAAAATCATGCTGATGGCGTACCAAAGATTGCGCCACGGCAAAAATTTCAACCTGACCGTCAGGAACACGCCCGTGCCGACGAGGAACGCCAGCATGATTGGCCCCCATACGAAATTGTTCACTTCGCTTAAGAGTTTTGAAAAGTCCATACAAATCACTCCTATAACAATATGTTTATGTGCTCTAAGCTGAACTACGTGTCTAATTATAGTGGGCAACTTGAAACTTTTCAATGCAAATCGGCAAATTCGCGTATTTTTGATAAATTATTAAATACAAATCGTTATTTGCTTAAAATATTTTCGTGATTACACTTTATGATGTATTCTGCTTATGAATATGATAGAATGTAACAAACTGAATTTATCGTGAAAAGGATATGAGACAATGGAAATTGTCATCGGCATCACCGGCGCGAGCGGAGTCATCATGGGCGAAAGGCTCCTCGCCGCGCTGAAGCAAATGAAAAAAATCACGACGCACCTCGTCATGACGGACAGCGCGAAAAAGACGCTCGAGCTCGAGACGGAGCTGCGCCCGCGCGACGTGATGTGCCACGCCGACTACGTCTACGAAAACGACGACATGAGCGCGCGCATTGCAAGCGGCTCATTCGCGGTCGACGCGATGATCATCATCCCGTGCAGCATGAAAACGCTCGCGGGCATCGTCTCGGGCTACGCTGAAAGCCTGCTGCTGCGTGCGGCGGACGTCACGCTGAAGGAGCGTCGCCCGCTCGTGCTCGTCCCGCGCGAGATGCCGCTCTCGCGCGTGCACCTTCGCAACATGAGCGCCGCCGCAGACCTCGGCTGTGCCATCGTGCCGCCGATGCTGACATTTTACAACGGCGCCGACACCTTGGACGCGCAGATTGACAACGTCATCGGCCGCGTGCTCATGCAGATTGGCATCACATACAAAGAATTTCACCCGTGGACGGGCAAGAAAGTACGCAAAAGCCAATACGAGGAAATGTCACTGTTCGATTGAAGCGTAACGTCACAAAAACACATTAATTTATGATTAGCACAAATCTTCACATTATATTCGCCCGACCCTCTCCGGCCCCTGCGGGGCCACCTCCCCCAGAGTGGGAGGCAAAGTTTGAGAGTCTTAAAAGCTAAAGCTTAAGAAAAGTAAAATTTTTTTACACTTTCGTTATTCGATTGTTTAGCTAGGCTAATGTCTCACTCTTTAGTGTGTAGATAATTTCCTTGTGTAGATCATTTGCAAATGTAAATAATCCCAGCGTCTGTTACGCCAGCCTCCCCAATGGGGGAGGTGCCGAGCGAATGCGAGGCGGAGAGGGTTAGACATTTGCCGCTTGAAACTTATGGTTACGCATAAAGTAAGCATTTACAAATTCACACATTCTTTTTTACATAAAACTTTATCTCATAGGAGCTGAATTGATTTGAAAATGAAGAAATTGGCATGCACCGCTCTCCTCTCGCTGACCGTGACTGGCACGAGCCTCGCGTCTGCCGCACCGCAAAATCCATTTGAGGATGTGCCGACGGATCACTGGGCGTATGACGCGGTGGCGGAACTCGCTGCTGACGACGTCATCGAAGGCTACGGCGATGGCACGTACAGAGGCGACGCCGCCATCACGCGCTACGAGATGGCGCAGATGGTCGCGCGCGCGATGACGAAACAGGATGTCAGCGCGGCCGACAAGGCAGCGATAGACAAGCTCGCCGCAGAATTCGCCGACGAACTGTCGAGTCTCGGCGTGCGCGTCGCGGCACTCGAGAAAAAGGTTGACAATGTCAAATGGAGCGGCGAAGTCCGCTACCGCTTCATCACGCAGCATCAGGAAAACGACATGCAGAAGACGCGAAACTACATGACGCAGTTCACGAGCGGCGGCACGCACAAGAACACGAATCAATTCATGCTGCGCCTGCTGCCGTCGTTCGATGTCAATGAGCACTGGACGGGCCACGCGCGCATAAACTACTACACAGACATGAACTCTGCGGAAAATCTGCACAACGCCGTCGTCGATTGGCTGTGGGCTGAGGGGCAATATGGCGACGCGACGATAAAGCTCGGCAGACTCATTTATTTCACGGAAGCGGACTATGGCACATTCAACAACGACCCGATCTCGGGTGCGCAGGTGACAGTCGGCAACAAGGTGAAAGCCACCGTATCCGCAGGCCGGTACAATTTCAGCAACGGCTCGATATGGTACGCCGAGCCCGCCATGGCCGGCGGCAACGAGGCGGGCAACTATCAAGGCATCGAAATCTACAACGACAGGAAAGACAAAATAAACTGGGGCGTCTCGTATCACCACATGAACGCGCATGACAGATACAAATATTTTGGCATGGACGGCGAAAACGCAAATATTTTCGGTATCGGCGCGGGCTGGCGCATGACGCCGACAATGAAACTCACGGCATCGTATCTCAGAAATACGGACGTCGGCGCGGGCACGGGCGTATATGAGGACATAAAAGATTTCCGTGACGCGTACAGCATCGAGCTCCAGTACAAAGAAGCAAAGCGCACGGAGCCTGGCTCGTTCTCCGTCTTCGCCGCGTACAGGAAGCTCGGGCCACTCGCCGTGCTGTACACGACGCACCACGTCAATGGCGGCATGCGCGAGGGCGACAGAGGATTCGAGGTCGGCGCAAGCTACACATTCGCGCGCAACATCCTCGGCTCCATCCGCTACTTCAAAGGCAAATCCATCACCCCAAGCGGCGAGGCATCGCTCGACCGCTCCGCGCTCTTGGGTGAAGTGCATTTCTATTTCTGAGGGATGCAAAAAAATGTAGCATGATTTGCCATTGCCGTAATGAAGTGGTGTCCACCGACCCTCAGCCGCAAGCGGCTTAGGCGACCACTAAGCTACTACGCCGACCCTCTCCGCCTCGCATTCGCTCGCGCAAACATGCCACTGGCATGTTTGCCCCCCATTGTGGAGGCTGCCTTTACAGATGCTGTGATTATTTACATTAGCCAAAAATCTACTAATGAAAGCGTAAAGCCTTTTATTCTTTCGCTCAGCTTAATTTTGGTCAGCTTAAAGTTAAAGACTATCGTTCACTTTCAATTCTATCGTGAAGCACCGCTTTCGCTATGCCTCCCACTCTGGGGGAGGTGCCCCCGCAGGGGGCGGAGAGGGTCTTGCATCCTTATTTTGCAAACTCACCTAATAATCTCTCACACACTCAAAAAGCCTCACAAACGAATTTTTTCGTTTGTGAGGCTTTTTCATTGCCCTATCTCATTTACTTTATAAACCGCGCCCTCATTATCATTGTCACGAAGAACATCACGGCGGCGCAGGTGACGATGGTCGCGCCGGCAGCCATGTCGCTCTCGTAGGCAATGGTGAGCCCCGCCACGCCCGACGCCATCGCTATGAGCACGGAGACAATCGTGTACGATTTCACGTCGTTCGTGACATTCCTCGCGGCGGCCGCTGGCAGGACGAGCAGCGAATTGATGATGAGTATGCCGACCCACTCTATGCTGATGGAGACGACGACAGCGACGAGCGAGGCGAAAGCGCACTCGACCCAGAACGTGCTGATGCCGCGGCTCATCGCAAACGGCGCATTGATGGAGAGTATGAGCAGACGATTGAACAGCACGCCCCATATCAAGACGACGGCAACGAATACCACCGCGAGCGCGACGATGTCGCTTTTCGTGATGGCAAGTATGTCGCCAATCAGAAACGACGAATATTTGTTGAAGCCGCCGCCGTGCGACATGATCATGAGGCCAATGGCGATGGCCGTCGATGAGAAAACGCCGATGACGGTGTCCGTCGAGGCGCGGCTGTGCGTCTTTATCCACGTGATTGCGACAGCGAACGCGACAGAGAAAATCGCAAGCGACACACGCGGCGACACGAGGCCGACGATTGCGCCGACGGCGATGCCCGTGAATGCGCCGTGGCCGAGCGAGTCAGCAAAGAACGCCATCTTATTCGACACAACCATCGTCGAGAGCAGCCCGAAAAGCGGCGTCACGAGAAGCACCGCGATGAACGCGTTCTGCATGAATTCATAGTGAAGCATGTCGCCCATCATATCACCGCCCCGAATATCGCGCGCGTGCGCGGATCGCTGAATACTTCCTGCGGGTCGCCGCTCGTGACGACGTGATGGTCGAGCAGCACGACTTGGTCCGCGTGGCGCGCCATAAGCGGCAAATCGTGCGATATGAGGATGATGGCCATGTCCTCTTTCTCGCGGAGCTCGGACAATATGTCATAGAAAAGCTCGAGGCCATTGTGATCGACGCCCGACACAGGCTCATCGAGAAGCAGCAGGTCGGGCATCGGGTCGAGCGCGAGCGCGAGCAGGACGCGCTGTAGCTCGCCGCCCGAGAGCGCGCCGAGCCGCCTGTCAATGAGATACTCTGAGCGGACGCGCGCGAGATCATCCCGCACGCGCGCGCGCAAATGATGCGACGAGAAAAACCACACGGGGCGCCGCGACAGTGCCGCCATGAAGAGGTCCATGACCGAGACAGGCGCGCTGACGTCGAACGAAAGATACTGCGGCACATAGCCAATCAGCGGATGACCCGTGTGCTGCCCCTTCGCATCGACATAATGAAGCTCACCCGTGTGCGGCACCGCGCCGAGTATGGAGCGCAGGAGCGTCGATTTACCCGCGCCGTTCGGCCCGATGAGCGCCGTGAGCTGCCCGCAGTGGACGTGCATGTTCACATCGCGCAGTATCTCCACGTCTCCGAACGACACAGAGAAATGCTCCACCTTCGTACAGCAGAGCTTCGTGCAGTCCTCGCACGACGACGCGCGATGATGAAGAATTGTTTTGAACAAAATAATTTCTCCTAGAAATGATAACGCATGGATTTCACAAATTCATACTATAATTATATGTCAACCTTCAATTTTGCTATTTTATCGCTTTGTTCCCGCGCCATACATCATTTGTCCCAATGCTCGGGCGCGAGGATGAGCCGCACGGGAAGATTTGAAGCGCCGGGCGGGGTGAATTCGAATGCGAGGTCTTTTGAGCCGTGTATGAGGCCGAGGTCGGAGAGCTCAGCGGCCGGCATGAGTGTCTCGATGCCTTTCGCGCCGTCGATGATGGCCTCGCCGCCCGCGTCGCCGAAATAGCCACCATAGCTCGGCGTCATCACCATGCGCGACGAGCCACGCCGCTCCTCGATGCGCATGGCGCCCGCGTAGACGCCGCCGAGTGGGCAGAGGAACGCGTGGAGATTGTCACGCGACGAGCGCGCCTCTATGCGGTAGAGAATGCCATAGTTGCCGTAATTTTTGACGATGCTGCCGTCCGTCGCGTCGATGCCGCTCCTGTATTTGTCGCGGTCGTCGTCGGCGAGGTGAATGGATGCAAAGCCGTCGTCGGGATTGTATTTGTCCTCGAGGCGAATGAGCCTGTCCATGCCGATGAATGTGCCGCGCAGCATCACGTCGTCTTTTTTGAGCACGGGGAGCGTCGCGCTTTTCTCTATCACGTCATCCGACGCGTATGCGCAGAGGACGGTGACCTTGACGGGTGCCGTCGACGAGAAATCGACGACGCCGTATATGAGGTCCTCGGGCTTCATGATGACGTCGCCCATCTCGGGCGTCAAAAGGCGCACTTCGCCCGGCGCGAGATACATGGCGTCGCGCTTTTGCTCACTCTCGAAATAGCTCTGCTGTGTCGCGCGGCCCACGGCGAGGTAATCGGGCGACGGCGTGCTCGCGCCGCGACGCGTCACATGAATCACGGCGTAGCTGTCGCCCTCGTTCGCGAGCGTGACGACGACGCGCGCCTTGCGACGCGTCCTGTTGACGTGATAGTAAAGCACGCGCGCGTCACCCTGCACCGTGTCGCGGTAGAGGATGCCCGGCTCCGTGACGTACTCGGGGCTGTCGGAGAAAAGCAGCGTGCCGCCGATGTCCTCGTATGTGTACGCCATCTCGCGCATTTCGACGGGCGATTTCACGTGCGAAACATTTTCCTTCTTCTTTTCGTCCTCTTTCGCCTTTTCGTTTTTCGCGTCAGCCTTTTCGTCTGTCTTCGCACCTACGGCACTCGCCGCCTTTTCACGCGCGAGTCTCAGATAATGCGCGAGCAGTCCCTCGCCTTCCGTCTCGCTTTCCTTCACATTCGCCACGGCTTCATCCTTTTCTTTCGTCCGTTCTTTATTGACCGCTTCGTCGCTTTTGTCCGCTTTCGTTTTATCTGCGGCTTGCGTGTTCACGTTTGCGCTATTGTCGATTTTCTCGGCTTTATCGGCTTTGCCCGCATTCAGCGTCTCATTAGCTGGATTCTGCGCGTCACTCGCTTTTTCTGCATTACCCGCAGCATTGTCGGGCGTCTCCATTTTGGCCGCGTTCTCGTCTTCATCATATTGATTCTTATTCACGGCGGTCTCTACCTCGGCGTCGGCCTGCTTCTTCGCTTTTTCCTCCGCCTCGGCCTTTGCCTTCTCCTCTGCCGCGCGCTCCGCCTCCACGCGCGCCTCACGCTCGGCGCGCTCCTTTTCGGCCTGCTCCGCAGCGGCGCGCTCCTTCTCGCGCCGCTCGGCGTCCGCCTTCGCCGCGCGTTCGATGGCCGCTTCCTGCTCCACGCGTATCTCCCGCGCGTGATTCTCCGCCGCGTGTCGCGCCATCGCCACAGGCTGAGCGGCTATCATTGACGCCAAAACGCACGACGCCACAAACAATTTATACTTCATTCAAACTCTCCTAGATGTTATAAGATAAACGATAAGGGCTTAGATTAAAAATTTCCTTTTTATTTACGTTGCACGACCCTCTCCGCCCCCTACGGGGGCACCTCCCCCAGAGTGGGAGGCATAGCGAAAGCGGTGCTCCACGATATGACTAAAAATGAACGATAGACCTTAACTTTAAGCGGAGACAAGCAGAGCCTCAATTACAATGGAAATATGAAATTGCGCTTTTGCAAGAGTAAATAATCTCAGCGTCTGTAACGCCAGCCTCCCCAATGGGGGAGGTGCCGAGCGAATGCGAGGCGGAGAGGGTCGGCTTTACGCAAAAAATCAACATGACCAATACGCAAACCTATTTCAACTCATCAATGCTTGAATATCCCCAGCAGCGCAAACGCCTTTGCTTTCCACAGTCTAAATCTGAACTCCGTGAGGCCGAGGTGCGGGCGCACGACGTTTATCCTGTGCAAAAGATACGGATTTGTCTCGAACGTGTTGAGCCCCGAGTCGCCCGTCACGGCCGCGAGGTACTCATTTTTCTTGAGCAGCTCGGGCATCCTGTCGTTGTATTTACCATTCGGGTACGACAGCGTGAATATCGTCTTGAGCCCCGTCCACTCCATGATGAGCTTTGACTTTATGAGCTCGTCATTCGCCTCGTCGGGCGACATCTCCGTGAGCGGCAAGTGGTTGCACGTGTGGCTGCCGATTTCGATGCCGTTCGCCTCGAGCTCTCTGAGGTCATCCCACGTGAGGTAGCCCGGCATGCCGATGTCGTTCGTCACCATGAATACCGTCGCCGTCATGCCGCGCTCGTTCATGATGGGCAGCATGTCCGTCAGATTGTCCTTGTAGCCGTCGTCGAACGTCACGATGACGGCCTTCTCTGGGAGCTGCTGCTTGCCTTTTTTCGCGCGCAGAAAATCGAGTATCGATATGGTCGTGTAGCCTTGGCGCTTGAGCTCGTCCATCTGCTCCGCAAATTCTTTTGTCGGCACCGTGTATTCGTCGTCCGACCAATCATTGACTTTGTGATATTCGAGAATGGCAACGCCCTTCGGTGGGAAAAGCGCAACCGCCGCATAGAGCCCGATGAGGAAAATGGCGACGACCGCGACCACCGCGATGATGACGCGCTTCATGAGTGAATGTGATTTCCTGCGGGGGCCGTAGCCGCCCACATATAGCTTTGACATTACGTGTTCCTTTCTTTTCTGTTATTCCCCTGCCATATCGGAGAGCTTTCTGAGCCTATGATAGAGGCCGGAGCGCGACACGCCCGTGATTTTCGCGAGCTCCGTGACGCTGGCCTCAGGGTGCTCGAGCCGCGCCCGCGCTGTCTCCCTGAGCGCCTTCGGCAATCTCGTGATGCCCTGCCGCGCGGCGAGCCTCCTGATGGCCGTTATCTGCGCCGCCGATGCCGACGCCGTTTTGTTGAGGTTCGCCGTCTCGCAGTTGACGAGGCGATTGACTTGATTTCTGACCTCTTTGACGTTTCGCGTGACCTCGAATTCCGACGCCGCCTCTTCCGCGCCGAATATCGCGAGCATGTCCTCTATTGCGTCGCCTTCCTTCATGTAGACGACGAAATCATCTTTGCGCTCGCCGAGTCCCGCAGGGTAATCGATACGCCGCAGGATGGACTGTATGAGCTCCGCGAACGGGTAATTCGCCGTGACGAACTCCATGTGATACTCAGCCGCGGGGCGATTGACACTGCCGCCCGCGAGAAACGCGCCGCGAAGATACGCCATGCGGCAGCAGCTTTTTTTGAGGATTTTCCCGCCATGTGCGGCAGTCGGCAGCGTCGAGAGGCCGAGCCCGAGGTCATCTATGATTTCGCGGACGTTCGCCGCTGGCGCGACGCGCACGATGTAGCTTGCGCGCTTGCTGAGCCTTTTCGAGCGGCGCACGGCGATTTCCGTCTTGACTTCCTTTATTTCCTTCATGAGCACGAGTGCCTTGCGCGCGACGGCGGCGTTCTCCGACGTGAACGTGAGCCCGAGCGTCATGTTCGGCCCGAGCGTCAGCGTGCCGCCCATGCGCAGGAGGCCCGACAGCTCCGCCCTGCGGCAGCATGCGCTATCGTACGTGAGCCGCGCGAGCTCATTTTTCACTTCGCTGGCAAATGATGACAATACATTTCCCTCATTCCAATTTCTAACTTATATGAGTTTGTAAAATTTTTGTCTATTTTTGTTGACTAGTGCAATGGTTATGTAACCCTCTCCGCCTCGCATTCGCTCGGCACCTCCCCCAGAGTGGGAGGCTGGCGCTACAGATTCTGAAATTATTTACACAAACCAAAATCGTTGATTAATGAAAACGCAAATTTTTTGTTTGCATTTACAATTTTAAGCACAAATCTTTTGCAAAATAATCGATCAAAAGAAATGTGAAAAGCTTGTTATTTTGTTCAGATTAAAACGCAAACCTATCATACTTTGCCTCCCACTATGGGGGAGGTGCCCCGCAGGGGCGGAGAGGGTCAGTATAACCCCACGTAATATAGTCAACTATGAATCATTCATTCCGAATAATCGCCGTGGCGGCCGCGCGGTTTCGATGTGTGGAGATTGTAAATCATGTTCACGACCTCGCGCGTGAGCTTTGCGGGGTCATGATGGCCCGCGTCCGTCTTGCTCACGATGTCCGCGCGCACAAATCCGACGCCGAGCCTGTGAAGCTCATCGGCATCGACCTTGACCGGCACGGAGCCCTTTGCCCTGTATTTTCGCGCGATGTCGGGAGGTATCGGCGCGGAGTTCACGATGACGTAGTCCACGACGCCGCGCCCCGCATGATCGAGTATGGCCTTGACGTGCATCGAGGCCGTGTAGCCGTCCGTCTCGCCGGGCTGCGTCATGACGTTGCAAATATATATTTTTATTGCACTCGACTGCCTCAGCGCGTCCGCCATGCCGTCCACCAAAAGATTTGGCATGATGCTCGTGTAGAGACTGCCCGGCCCGAGGATGATGGCGTCGGCGTTCTTTATGGCGTCGATGGCCGACTGCACTGCCTTGACATGTTGAGGGAAAAGCCTCACACGGCGGATGGTCTTGTGCGCGTCCGGTATGTGCGACTCGCCCTCGACGATGGTGCCGTCCGTCATCAGCGCGTCGAGCCTCACGTGGTCGTTGCTCGACGGCACGACGCGGCCTTTGACCGCGAGGACTTTCGACGACTCCTTGAGCGCGGTCTCCATGTCGCCCGTGACTTCATTCATTGCGGCGAGGAAAAGATTGCCAAAGCTGTGGCCGGCAAGCTCGCTCGTGCCGCCGAAGCGATACTGAAAAAGTTTCTCCATGAGCGGCTCTGTGTCCGCGAGCGCGACGAGGCAGTTTCTCATGTCGCCGGGCGGTATGATGCCGAGGTCCTCGCGCAGTCTGCCCGATGAGCCGCCGTCGTCCGCGACCGTCACGACAGCCGTCACATTTGTCGTCGCCTGCTTTATGCCGCGAAGCAGCACCGAGAGGCCGTGGCCGCCGCCGATGACCGTGATGGCGGGACCATTTTCGAGGCGACGCTTTTGATAGATGAGATCGACGAGACGCCCCGAATTTTCCGGCACGAGCACCATGATGAGCGAGCGAATGGTGAAACGCGTCGCGACAAGCATGACGATGAGCCCGAGGATGATGATGCCCGTGCCGACGAGCGCCGTCGCCGTGTAGTCGTACGAGCCGCGCCACGTGTAGACGAGGCGGAAAATCGCTTCCTCGATGTGGTCGAGGTATTTATAGTTGAAAATGAGCGCCACGCCGAGCGACACGAGCATCACGCCCGCCGCGAACAGGAGCAGCCAGCGCTTGAACCGCATGCCCGGGTACAGCCATTTCAAAAGATGCATATATTACACTTCCAAAACTCAATATACAAAATACATTAAAGGGACATTTTTAGAAATTCACGATGATAATCATACCACAAATCACAAATAAAATCACTGTTATCGTGCTCATTCACGTATAAATGTGGTATGATAATGATAGGACAAACAAAAGGAAAATAGATGAGAATTTAAGAATAATTATGCAAAACGAAAGGAAGCGATAAAATGCTGCAATCGGTCAAAATCCAAAAGGCCATCGACGCCGTCGAGGACGCGTGCGGCCATTGCCCCGTCTGCTCGCCCGACTGCCCGCTCGCGATATGCAAGCGGCAGCTCGGCGGTCTCCTCTACGACGTGAAGCAGATGGAAGAAATGAGCAGCACGAGCGAATGTTCATAATTTAAGCAGTCGTCTTGACGGATCTTTTTCCGTCTAGCGGCGTCGATGCTCATCAGCGTAGCACCACTACGCCTCTTCGCATCTCCTTGCTATACGAAAAAATCTCTCGTCAATACTCCTACTTAAATCAATCATCATTTCACTAAAATTAACACACGAATCAAAAAGCAGGAACACGCAAATGTAGCGCCGTTCCTGCTTTTTTGATTCTTTTTACTTTCCTCTCCCTGTCTCCCTCACGAGCCACGACAATCTTTCCGCGAGCTCACGCGTCAGCGCGCCGCGCTTCATCGTGAAGCTCCAGTTGCCGCCGACCGTGCCGGGGCGATTCATGCGGCTGTCAGCGCCGAGCGCGAGGACGTCCTGTATCGGCACGATGGCGAGCCGCGCACGCGAATTCAAGCAGAGCGTCACCATCGCCCGCGCAACGTCCGCGCTCGTGGCGTCGTGCGCGAGTCCTAGACACGCCAATACGCGCGCCCTGTCCGCCACGGAGATGTCTTCCTCATACCAGCCTACGACTGTGTTGTTGTCGTGCGTGCCCGTGTACGCCACAGCGTTCACAGGCGACGTAAATCCCGCGCGCGGCGTGCCATTGCCGATGAGCTCGAACTCGAGCACGCTCATGCCGGGGAATCCCGCCTCCTCACGCAGCGCCTTCACGGCGGGCGTCATCACGCCGAGGTCCTCCGCGACGATGGGGAGCTCGCCGAGCGCATCACTCATCGCGCGAAAAAGCGCCATGCCCGGGCCTTTGACCCATCGCCCATTCACAGCCGTCTCCTCGCCGCCATCGATTTCCCAGTACGACTCTATGCCGCGAAAATGATCCATGCGCACCATGTCAACGTGCGACAAAAGCGTCCTCATGCGCTCCGTCCACCAGCGATAGTCGTCACGCTTCATCGCGTCCCAGTCGTACTGCGGATTGCCCCAGAGCTGCCCCGTCTTCGAGAAATAGTCGGGCGGCACACCCGCCACCTTCGTCGCGCGACCATCCGCGCCGAGCGCGAACAGCTCCTGATGACACCACACGTCCGCGCTGTCCGGCGACACGAAAAGCGGCATGTCGCCGAGTATTTTTATGCCGCGCTCCCGCGCATACTCATGAAGCGCCGACCATTGCTTGTCGAAAATATATTGCTTGAATTTCACGAAACCAATCTCACGACTCAGCCGCCCGCGCGCATCATCCATCGCGTCCTCGTCACGCTGACGCAATGCGAGAGGCCACTCATACCACGCGCGCTCTTTCTGCTCCTTATGAATCGCCATGAAAAGCGCATAGTCGTCGAGCCAATCATGCTCGCGCTCGCAGAAATCGTCATACGCCGAATCCTGTGATGCGCGAAATCTCTCATACGCCTTCAAAAGCAGTGCGTCCTTATGGCGGCGTATCGCGCCGAAATCGTGAACGCCCGCAGTCATCTCAATCGGCGTCTCAGCCTCCTCTGCCGTGAGAAGGTGCTCATCCTCCGCTAAAGATTCAAGCGATATGAGGAGTTCATTGCCCGCGAACGCAGACGGCGACGCATACGGCGAGCCGTCGTCCGCGACGGGCGCGAGTGGCAATATTTGCCAAACGCTCATGCCCGCCGACGCGAGGAAATCCACAAATTCATACGCGCCGCGTCCGATGTCGCCGATGCCGTGCACAGACGGGAATGACGTCGGGTGAAGCAAAAGGCCCGCCCTGCGCGTGAACGATGCGCCATTCGCTTCATCATTCACGCGCAGCAGCATCGCTGTGAGCGATGGAATATCCACCTCAATCGCGCCATCGAAAATATCAAATATTTGCTGAGATATTTTTCCGCCGTCAGTTTCATCGCACGACGTCATCACGATGCTCATCGTGCCCGCCGCGAAATCGCCGACGCCGAGACGCACATGGTGCGCCTCCTTAGCATTGCGATTCATCGCGAATACGAACGCCTCATCATGCGCATTGTCGCCGAACACATCCTTGCCGCCGCGCACGACGCGCGCGAACGAAAACACATCGCCCTCGCCCATCAGCGGAATATATTCGCCCGTTGACAGCGCCGTATGCTCATTTCTGAGCCGCGCCGCCTCACGCGTGCGCTGCCTCAGATCATCGTCGCCGCCGTCCCAGTCGTACGGCCCGCGATTGTACGGGTCGCGAAAGCCCTGCATGCCGATTTCATCGCCATAATATATCGACGGCACGCCGGGCATCATCATCTGCCAGAGCATTGCCATGAGCACACGCCGCCTCGCGAGCCGTGCCTGCGACTCATTCAGGCGATAGTCCGCCTTCTGCCCCTGGCTCATCCCCTCGGCGGACGGCGCCTCGCCGAGCACCGTCATGATGCGCTCGACGTCGTGACTGCCGAGGAGATTCATCATCGCGTAGTAATTATGCGCAGGATAATTTTCCCTGAGACTCTCGAGCCGCTGCCACAGCCCCTCCCCATCGATATGGCCGAGCAGGAAATCTATGACCGCCGAACGGAATGGGTAGTTCATGGCGCCGTCTATCTCGTGCCCCGCGAGATATTCACGCTGCTTGCTGTACGCGACCTTGTTCGACGCGTCCTCCCAGACCTCGCCGATAAGCACGGCATCCTTGTCCGTCCGCTTCATTTCACGATAAAAACTCTGCGAAAACTTCGGCGGCAGCTCATCGATGACATCGAGACGCCAGCCCGCTATGCCCGCGCGCATCCAGTGGTGCAGGACGCTGTCGTCGTCATTGATGATGAAATCCATGTACGATGGCTCCGTCTCATGCACATCGGGCAGCGTGTCAAAATTCCACCAGCAGCTGTATTTGTCGGGATAATCGCTGAAATCGTACCATTTATAATACGGCGACGATTTCGACTGATACGCGCCGAGCGAATCGTAGGCGCCGCGCTTGTTGAAATAGACGCTGTTCGCGCCCGTGTGGCTGAACACGCCGTCGAGTATGATGCGAATGCCTTTTGCGCGCGCGTCCGCCGCCAGCGCGCGGAACTCCGACTCATCGCCGAGCATAGGGTCGATTTTCTTGTAGTCGCCCGTGTCGTAGTGATGATTGCTCTCCGACTCAAACACAGGATTGAGGTAAATGACAGACACGCCCAGCGATTTCAGATAATCGAGCTTCGAGCGAATGCCCGCGAGATTGCCGCCGAAAAAATCATAGGCGAGAATCTCTGTCGAGACCTCATCCTTGTAGTACTGCGCTGCGTCATGCCACGACGCATGGACGACGGCGCCGCGCTTCTCCGGCACGTGCTCGCCGACGCGGCAAAAGCGATCGGGGAAAATCTGATACATCATGGCATGCCTGAACCAAGACGGCGTGTCGGCGCCATGGTCGTACACCGTTATCTGAAACGACGCGGGCGGCGCGCTCGATATGGCGCCGAGCCCACCAAGACACTCAGCATTGTTCCCATAGTAAAACGATTTGCCGCGCACATTCAGCTCGAAATAATACCAGACAAGCGTACCTGCGTCCGGCACCGTAATCGATGCGCCGAGCCAAACATCGCCCGTCCGCTCGTCGAGCGACATCACGAGCGGCACGCGCGTCTCGCCGACGCCCTCCTGCCACAGCCGCAGTGCGCCGCTTGCCGCGCCATCCTTCACCGTATATCTCACATTTGCCGCGCTTTCTGCCTCATCGCCCGCCTCATCGATTGCCTCGCTGACGCCCGTGATTTTCACGCCGAGCCAGACCTCCGACTCCGCCTCAACTGCCCCCACAGGGAAACGATACGCCACATCCCGCGAATTATGCGCCACAGAAAACGACTCCATACTATCCGCCACAGCCACTGCCTCCTTTTGCCATTACGACAAACGATATGCCGATTCAAATTTCAACTTATTCTTCGATTAAACGTCAGAAATTCCTTCCGCAATTCATTCCCATAAATCCATTCTACATAATTTTGATAAAAATTTACACCATCCGATGAAAAAATTTTTTCGGTGACGACGAACAATGCCATTTCCAATCATCGTGAACCGCCTCGACGCTGACGACCGCCAGCTCGCCCATGACATTCTCGAGCTGCTCAGCAAACGCAAAAAGGACAGCGAACTATAATCGAGGACAAAAATAAGTCCCCGCACATTGCGCAGGGCCTTATTTTTTATATCATGATACTAGCAATTTTTAGTAAGCTATCAAAAAAAGGCTTCCAGCTAAACGCTGAAAGCCTTGATTTCATTGGTGCGCCCGGCGCGATTCGAACGCGCGACCCACGGTTTAGAAGACCGTTGCTCTATCCAGCTGAGCTACGGGCGCATATAGAAGGAAAGATTGATTAAACTTGCAAGACTTTCGTTGAAAAAGTCTTCTCTAATCGCCATTTCCTTAAAATTAAACGCACCAAGCATTTGCAAGGTGCGCAGATATCAAATGGTCGGGACGACAGGATTCGAACCTGCGACCCCCTCGTCCCAAGCGAGGTGCGCTACCAAACTGCGCTACGTCCCGAAAACCACGATGACTATTATAGCCATTTTATCCATTATTGTCAACAAGTATTTTTAGATTTGGTGAAGCAAAAAATCAATCAACGTAAAACGTCATCATATCTTACAATCCAAGTTCTCTTCTCTTTTCATAAGGAATGCCATTCTTTAAAAACTCGTCTATTCGAACACATGGGACGTCGCGGTCACCTAACTGTTCTCTTATATTATTCACTATTTCATAATAATCATATGTGGGCACAACAACTATAAGATTTCTATTCGGGTTTGAGTATTCATCTATAGAAATGATTGGTGTGCCATTGTATTGCGGATTGCGGTCAGGCGGTCGCCTATCAATGAAACAATCAATACGTGTTAACTGCGAAACCTTGTCATAAAAAAATTTGCCAATCCAACTCGCGCCATATATATCGATGGCCTCTGGCATATTAATTTTAGAGAAATCACATATTGCCACAAACATTGTGTTTCTAACACGTACATCTGGCATCCGTCGTGCCGATTTTGGCAACCTAATAAAATCAAAACTTTCTTCCTGTACACGATGTATCTCTTTCAATGCATTTTCTTCAATTTCCCTTTTTGTTAAAGTTTTATAATGATTTTCTTCTTGCAACTGGTCAACAGCAATATTTTTCTTTCTTTTTCCGCTATCATAATGTGCACTAAAGTATCTTATTATTTCGGGGCTTCCATCAAAAATTTCTCTCAATCCACTTCTAAGATTACCAATATATCCATATATAGAAAGTTGATATATTTTAAAAGGAAAATTTGCTGGAATATTTATGTTCTTTGGAGCAACAAAAATAATTTTGCTTTTTTCATTGTACTTTTGTATTACTCTCTTGATGAAATCTACATTATTACTAATATATACAATTTCATCATCGTTCCTTATCGCTCTTATATAGCATACAGGCTTTACCGCTAACGACATATAACGATTAATTCTTCGTGCATATTTATTTCTAACCTCTTCGTATTCGTCTTCAAAATCATCTACAATATCATGATTAAAATTGAAGCCATATTTATTATCATTAAATGTCTTTCTATCGTCCGATTGAACTTGAAGATTATCTTTCTCAAGAAAATGCCCGAAGTCCTCATCCAACGTCTTTAAAACGCCCTCAAAATCTGATGTGTACCAGTCAAACGGACCCGAATGGTCCCTAAACCCATATTTTGAAAGCGAAGCTGCAACAGTGCAGTTACAACCAAGCGATATTATAGCGTCAAATCTGCTCTGCTCTGCTCTGCTCTGCTCTGCTCTGCTCTGCTCTGCTCTGCTCTGCTCTGCTCTGCTCTGCTCTGCTCTGCTC
>OMWN01000007.1 GCA_900314765.1 uncultured Selenomonadales bacterium
GCGCTCTTTTTTGTCTCTTTATGTGTTGACGTAAAAAATGATATAATACGATAAAGAAGAATACATGCGCAGTATACTGTGAGGAGGCGGAACCGTATGGGGGTTTATCTTAATCCGGGAGCTGACAACTTCATTGAGGCCCGTAAATCTAAAATTTATGTCGACAAGAGCGGAATTATAAGCTATCTTAACAGCGTGGCAGGGACAACGCAGAAGTATGTCTGCGTGAGCCGCCCGCGCCGTTTCGGAAAGTCGATGGCGGCGGATATGATCTCCGCGTATTATGACAGGACAACAGAGGCGAAGGAACTTTTTTCTGGACTTGGAATTGAACAGGACGAATCGTTTGAAGAATATGCGAACAAGTACGATGTGATTGCTCTCAACATGCAGGAATTTCTTAGCAATTCGGACACTATGGAAGAACTTTTGGCATTGCTGAAGAAATCTGTTTTATGGGATTTAAAAGATGAATATCCAAATGTACGTTATTTTGATGGGAAAAATCTTTCGCGCTCAATGAGAGATGTTTTTGCGGCGACGCGACGCAAGTTTGTCATTCTTATTGACGAGTGGGATTGCATTTTCAGGGAATACCGTGAGCGAAAAGATGATCAGGAGAAATACCTCGATTTCCTGCGAGACTGGCTCAAGGACAAGTCGTACATTGCGCTCGCGTATATGACGGGCATTCTGCCAATAAAGAAATACGGCACGCACTCGGCGCTCAACATGTTCGCGGAATACTCGATGATTAATGCGGGCGGCATCGCAAAATATACAGGATTCACTGAGGGAGAAGTAAAATCACTTTGCGAAAAGTACCACATGAGCTTCGATGAAACAAAGGCATGGTACGATGGGTACAGGCTAGAACAGACGATTGAGCAACCTAAAGATGGGAAACGTACGGAAATCATAGAGATATATTCGCCACGGTCTGTTGTATCCAGCATGATTGAAGGAAAATTTGCCCCCTACTGGAACCAAACGGAATCATTCGAGGCGCTCAGAATATATATCGATATGAATTTTGATGGGCTCCGAGATGATATCATTGCCATGATGTCGGGGGAAAGCAAAAAGATTGATATACGTTCATTCACGAACGACATGGTGACATTCAATACGGCTGACGATGTGATGACACTGCTCGTGCACCTTGGTTATCTTGGGTATGATTCACGCAGTGAGAGTGTTTTCATCCCAAATCACGAAATCATGCGAGAGTATGTCACGGCCACCGCAACGAGCAGATGGAGCGAAATCATAAACTCGGTGAAGAAATCTGACGAGCTGCTGACCGCAACATGGGCGATGGATGCGGCAAGAGTGGCTGAAGGAATAGAAAATGCTCACTTTGAGACGAGCCACATCCAATACAACGATGAAAATGCGCTGAGCTACACGCTTTCGCTCGCGTACTATGCGGCGCGGCAGTACTATACGATGATACGCGAGATGCCAGCAGGCAATGGCTTCGCTGACATCATATATGTCCCACGCCAGAAATATGCCGACAAGCCTGCCATGATTGCGGAGCTCAAATGGAATAAGGACGCAGATACGGCTATACGGCAGATAAAGGAGAAAAAGTACGTCAAGGCACTCGATGGCTACGTGGGCGATGTGCTCCTCATCGGCATCGACTACGACAAGAAGACGCGCAAGCATGAGTGCAAGATAGAGAAAATAACGATATGATAAAAACGGCCTCCATAAGCAGAAATAAATTTATGGAGGCTGATTTTATATAATCCGCAAAAAAACCTGGCCAAGTACAACTTTTTTTCAGTATTATCATGAGAAATGATGCAGGTTGCTGTGGGCGGGACAGGCGATTTTATCAAAATCCTTTTGGCCGCAGAGCCAGCCGCCAACATGTTGCCAGCGTGTCTAAACTGTACTGCTTAAGGAACATCCGGAATTGAAGCCGTATATAAGCTAAAAAGCGAGGGTGCAGCTGTATGTTGTACTCTCGTTTTTCTATAGGCTGGATTTGCTAC
>OMWN01000099.1 GCA_900314765.1 uncultured Selenomonadales bacterium
CCTCTCCGCCCCCTGTGGGGGCACCTCCCCCAGAGTGGGAGGCATAGGATGAGAGGCTTTGTAGTCTGAAGTTAAACGAAAGAATAAAGCATTCTACACTCTCGTTAGACGATTATTTAGCTAGCAAATCGATTCAGCTAATGTAAATAATCCCGGCATCTGTAACGCCAGCCTCCCCAATGGGGGAGGTGCCGAGCGAATGCGAGGCGGAGAGGGTTGCACCCCACCATTGCACTAGTCAACAAAATGGACACAAATTTTACAAACTCATAGGCATGAAAAAAGCTGACCTCAACGACGTTTTGTCGCGGTCAGCTTTTGCTTATGGAAAATTTTATTGCAGATAAGAATCATTCACCTCAAAGACCTGCTCAGTGTTGCCACCGAGTATTTGCTTCTCGTAGTCGAGGTGATTGAAAATGCGCGGACGCGTCGCATCGAACGCGCTGTTGATGACGCTTTTCTTTGGATTGTAGTCCTCCGTCTTGACGTCAGCCACATCGAGCATCGTATGTATCATATCATCCGTCATGTATGGCCTGTTCACAGCCTCCATCACGGCTTTCCACTTCTCTGGGTATTTCGCCTTGAACGCGTCAGACGCCCAAACAATCATGGGAATCTCAATCATGTGGCGATTCGGATTTTCCTCGATGTGACCCGAGACGCTGCCTTCATCATAGACGGCCTCGCCGTGGTCTGGAACGTAAAACACGATGGCTTCCTCATCTTTGAAGCGATCGATGATGGATTTGACGACGTAGTCATTGTAGAGGAGCGCATTATCGTACTCCGCCACCACGGATTTGAACTGCTCCGAGACATTCAGCTTTATATCCTTGCCCGTGAATTTGTTGAAGGAATACGGATAACGGTTATAGTAAAGCCCGTGCCCGCCCATCAAATGCAGCACGAAAAAGTTCTTGTCGCCCGTGCGCTCCGCCATTGCGTTGTCCAAGAGCGGGAACAGTTCCTCGTCGAGTATGCCCGTGTCCTCCATCGAGTCACGCAATCGCGTGAACTCATGCACATTGCTGTGGTCTGCATAGACCTGTGCCACGCTGCCCCACGAGCCAGAGCTCTCTTGATTGGAAAGCCAATGCGTTTTATATCCTGCGGCGTTCATGATGTCAATGAGATTGTTGTAATCGTACCACGGGCGCTCGGACTCATGGTCGCAAAACGTAAAAAGCTCCGACAGCACGGCAACGGTCGTCGAATGTGGGCTGATGATGTCGCGAAACACGGCGATGTCGCCATTCGCTGACATCTCGTCAAGGTAAGGCGTATTCGGCAAATAATAGCCGTAAAGATGCATATGATTGCGATTCGTCGACTCACCAAGAATGAACACAATGTTTTTTATCTCGCTGTTGTTCTCTGTAATCTTCACGTCATTCGTGATTTTATTCGCGAGACGGTGATATGCCCTCATGTTGTTGACGGCAGTGATGGTCGCATTCGTGAGGCGCTGTATCGGCAGCATTTCCTCAGAAACGAAATTTGAATAGCAGACAGCCGTTGGAACCGCGACAACGAACGACAAAATCATGACCGCGTTGAACACGGGCGCGATGAGTTTTGTCTCGAAATGAAATTTGCTCCACAAATTCTTTTTGGCAGCAAAGACGATTGCCGCCACCAGAACGATGAGCCCCACAATCTCAGGCAGCGTCACGTACATCTTGATGAACTCTATCGTTTCTTTCTCGTTTGTCTCGAGTATCGCGTTGACGATGCCTGAGCCAATCAGCGCCCTGTAGTTCAGCATGACGAAGAACTCAATCGCGAACGGGATGAAGCAAATCACGAACGCTATCACCTTGAGCGCCTTGAATAAGGAAGGCGGCAGATGACGATAGCATATATACGTCAAAATCATTATCGGGAAAAACAGCGTCAGTCCGTACTCGATGCAAAGCAAAAACTCATGCTTGTGTATGACAGACCATGCGAGCGTCGCAAAATTCACGAAAAAAAAGAGCAGTACGAAGCCGCTGTTTTCCTCGAAGCAGTCAGCCATACGCTCAAGAAATGTTCTAATCCTTGACAATTTCCCTTTCTCCTATAGTAAATTTCATACTGAATTTCATAGCAAATCTATCAGCGTGTGCGTCTGCGGGATGATGCGCACGTCGGTCAGCACATTGAGAGCCGTCCTCTGCACCGAAAGGAGCTTCGCCGCCGTCGGGCGATAGCACGTCCCATTCGGCGTCACGGGCTGAATGATGAGCGGCGTGTCCTTGTTCACATCCGCAATGAGCGCAAATGCTTTTTCAAGCTCTGCCATGGGCGTTTCATCAGCCACGACGATTTTCACATAGACGTCCTTTTTAGACGCTATTGACAAAAATTCTCTATGCTCATCCCACAGTTCTTTGTGTGTGACGCTCGGCAGCTTTATGTCCATGCTGATGATGTCGATGAGCGGCAACACACTTTTCAGCCTTTCCGCAAGCGTGCCATTCGTTTCAAGTAGTATCGGCACACCTTCATGAAGCCGTGGCAGGAAATCCATCAAAAAATCTGACGCCAAAAGCGGCTCGCCGCCCGTAATGCTGACCGCCTGATGACGCATCTGTGCCAGCATTTTATTCACTATGTCGGCAAGCTCTTCGCTCTTCACGGGATTATGAATCATGTGAAAAGATTGCGCGCCTACTCCGTCCTCGACACCGCACATCTCAAATGCACCCGCCAAGTGCATCGTGTCGCAGTAATCACATCTTATGTTGCACCCTGCGAAGCGCACGAAAATCTCAGGATAGCCAACGTACTTTCCCTCACCCTGAACGGATGAGAAAACTTCGATGACCTCAGCCTTTTTTTCATTCATCGCGCTGTCAATCCTCGCTGTAGCGCACAGCTGAATGTGCCGACTCCCAGACGCGCACGCTTTTAAGGACAGCACGCTCTCCATCGAACACCTTCGACGATTTGATTGCGCTGTAAATGTATTTGGCGATATTCTCGGCTGTCGGATTTATATTGTGTTCCTTGAACATCGGCAGCTCATTCAGATATTGATGGTCGAGCTCACCGAGGACATCCTTGAGCTTCTGACGGACGCCCTTGAAATCGACGAGCATGCCGAGCTCATCGAGCTCTGTACCCGCCGCATTCACCTCAACGCGCCACGTATGACCATGCAGCCTGTCGCATTTCCCTGGATACGATACGACGCGATGAGCCGCATCGAATGTATCTTGGACTTCTATTTCAAACATTTAAGAAATACACCTCATATTAAAACAAAAATCAAGTTCGTTCCTCATTCATGAACTCGCTGTAGGAAAGAGCCCTCGTATGTTTCGTATGGCTCCACTCATGGTCATTGCGATGAATGAATCCCATGAAGACGATTGGTATCCATGAGTAAATGAAAATCGGATAGAGCAACAGATAGAACCATGCCTTTGGTTTTGCATGCACTTTGATGAGCACAATCATCGGCAGAACATACTGAACAATCGTGATGGCCGTCATGAGCTCTGACGGCATGAAGTTATAAATATTCGTGTAGAACGGCGGGAAAAGCAGCTGAATGTAGCTGATGAGGATGAAAATCGTCGATATCATCAGAAAGTGCGGCTGTACAAGATGAAAGCAGCCGTCAATGATGCGTATGTCGTGCTGACGAATGCCTTCGCGCAGCATCTTCGGAATGAAGCGATCCGCCACATCGAACTGACCTTGCGCCCAGCGGCGACGCTGACGATATGCCTGCATGAACGTAAGCGGCTTCTCGTCGTATACGATGGCGTCGTGCGCCCACGTTGTCTTTATGCCCTCGCACAGCGACTTCATCGTGAACTCCATGTCCTCCGTCAGACACGTCGCTCCCCAGCCGTGGCGCTTCAGCACATCCGTCGTGATGCACATGCCCGTGCCGCCAAGGACTGACGACAGGCCAATATTCGTCTTTGCCAAATGCCAAACATAGTCGATGACCCAGAACGAAATCGCAAACGTGCCTGAAATCCATGTGTCGTATGGATTCTTTGCATCAAGGAAACCCTGTATGACTTTGTCGCCCTTGAGCAATCTGTTATTCATCTCAAGGAGAAACTTCGGATGAACGAGATTGTCTGCATCGAAAACGCAAATGGCATCATACTGGCGCTTCATGCTGAAAAGACGGTTGAACATCCACTCGAGCGCGAAGCCTTTGCCCTTATCCTTGTCATTCGTGCGCTCGCAGACAATGGCGCCCGCCTTGCCCGCTATCTCGGCCGTATTGTCGTTGCAGTTATCGGCAATCACGAATATGTCATAAAGTTCCTTCGGATAATCAAGGCGCTTCAAGTTGTCAATCAGCTGTCCAATGACGGCGCTCTCGTTGTGCGCCGCCACGATCACGGCAAACGTCTTTTGCGGTGTGAGTATCTTCTTTTCTTTGCGACGCCACAGGCCAAAGAAGGCAATGAAGCAATAATATATCGTAAAGAAAAACATGATGAGCTGCAGCGGAACCATCACAGCATCGAACCAATAGTTAAACAATTTTTCCTCCTGATGATGAAAACTCAGTCATTGCCGCTGACACTGGCAATAATCGAGTTTATGATGCCGAAAAGCGCATACGTCGCAAAAATGCCGAACAGCACGGCAAAATGAATCGCGGAGCTTCCCACATAAAGTATCGCGATGAAAATGACGGCAGCGAGAACTTTTGACACCATATAAATCTTCTCGCCCTTGCCCTTGAAATCGGGGTAATGAACATGGCTCACCATCAAGAAAGCGACAATGGTCATTATGATGGGATAGGCATAGCCGAGCGTGTGAGGGTCAAAGCCAATCGCGTTCATCAGAAGCGTGGACGTCGCGACAAAGCACCCGCCTGCCGGTATGGCGAGACCCATGAAATAGCCATGCACGATGCCGACATTGACATTGAAGCGAGCAAGACGCCACATGCCGCAAAGCGCGAAGATAATGGCAACAATCCAGCCCAAATAGCCGAAAGCATCCAAGCACAGCTTATACGCCAGTATGCCGGGTGCCACGCCAAACGAGACGAGGTCGCAGAGTGAGTCCATTTCCTTGCCCATCTCGCTTGACACGCCAAAGAAGCGGGCGGCCCTGCCGTCCATGCCGTCAGCGCACAGAGCAATGAGGATGAATATCGACCCCATGAATAAATCGCCATTCATCGTAGATAATATAGAACAGACACCAAACAGAAGATTTGATGATGTCAATGCGTTTGGAATTATAGACTTACCCATTAGATTTTATCCTCCCGATTATCGTTTCTCCGCCGACAACTTTGTCGCCCTTTTTCACAAGCACCTCAACAGAGCGCGGCATTACAATCTCCGTGCACGAGCCAAAGCGAATGAGACCGTACCTCTCGCCCTTTTCGAGCTTGTCATCGAGTGTCACCCACGAGACGATGCGCCGTGCCAAAATACCCGCAATCTGCGTCACAGTCACACGCAGGCGGTCATTTTCTATGCCTATCATGTGACGTTCATTTTCAAACCCGACTTGATCCTTGTACGCAGGTCTGAACCGCCCGCATATATAGGACTGCACTTTTATGACGCCCTCTATAGGGCTGCGATTGATGTGCACATTGAAAACGGACAGAAAAATAACCACTTTATTGCATGGCTCTTTGACAAAATCATCATCGTCGAGCGGCACAATCTCCATGACCTTGCCATCTGCCGGCGATACGATGACATCGTCATCCTCTGGGATTTTGCGATCTGGATTGCGAAAGAAATACGCAAAATACAGCATCAGCACGACGGGCGGTATCGCCCAATATGGTCCCAGCACAAGTGCCAATATCACGGCAACGACAAGAGCCACGAGAATAAAAGGAAAGCCATCCTTTAAAATCATGAGCTTCGCTCCTTAGAAATCGAAATCTTCTTCATAAGCATGATAAATATTATAGTATTACAAATTTTCTTTGTCTAGCCTTTTCTATTCCTATCAACTTTTGCGAGACGCATGAACCTTCATGACAAATTTTGGCAACGCCATGAGACGTCCGATGCGTTTCGGCTGCCTAAGCCCGCGGAAAAGCCACTCGAGCTTTGCGCGTTGCATCCATTTCGGAGCGCGCGGGACAATGCCCGCCATGACGTCGAGCGTCCCCCCCACGCCTATGGCCAACGGCACGCCGATGTCACGCTGATATTTCTTCAGCCATTTCTCCTGCTTTGGCACGCCCAGTGCCGCAATGAGCAAATCGGGATTTGCCTTTTTTATTTCCGCGACGATTTTCTCGTTGTCTTTCTCCGTGAAATAGCCATTGCGCGTTCCGACGATGTCAATGCCTGGATATTTTTCCTCGGCAGCGTGCTTTGCGGCATCCGAAACGCCAGGCGCAGAGCCAAAGAAGAACACACGGCGATGACGACTTGGCGCCTCCCTCAATATTTCCTGCACGAGGTCATAGCCCGCCACGCGCTCTGGCATCTCGTGATGAAGATGATGAGCCGCCCATACAGTGCCCGCGCCGTCCGGTACTACGAGCGACGCAGAGTTTAGAATATCGCGGAGGCTCTCGTCGTATGTTGCCATCATGATCATTTCGGCATTCGCCGTGGCGATAAGATGATGACCATCGGCGTCATCCATGAACCGCTCCGCTTCTTCGACAGCCTCAGCCATTGTGATGGAAGCGACATTCACTCCAAGTATATTTACTGTCTTATATGGCAAGAAGTTTTCTCCTCTCTTTGCTTCGCTATACGAAAATTTGTGCATTGAGTAAGACTCATAAAGTCATACAGCTTGCCATATTCTACCACGTTGAAAAATTTATGGCAAACAAAGACGCAGGTACATGGGATTTAAATTTTTACGATTTTAAGTCGCCTGTGCTCGTGAAGAAGCATGACTTGCCAACGAATTCACGAAGAATCGAATTGTTCGGTATCTCGTCCTCGTTCGTGATGTCAGCAAAATACGGACAGAAGTCGAGCAGGCGACGCGCCTTTTTGTATTCAGGCATATTGGGGCTCACTTGCTTGAGAAGAGGAACCACGTATTTTTTCAAGACGGCGAGCTCATAAAGCAGTGCCGAATTGAACACGGCATCGGCTTCCTCTTGGAATGGGAAAATATTTTTCTCCTCGCCCGCTCTGACATCTGGCCATTGGCGCAGTGTCTTGAGCGCACTCGAACCTCTGAACTGATAATCGCGCACGAGCCTTCTGATGAGGCGAGCGTCCGTTGTTGGAATCCTGTTGTGTGCATCGATATTGAGCTGCGTGAGTGCGCTCACATATATTTTGAATTTCTTGTCGCGCGGTATCGATGATGTCAGCTTCTCATTGAGACCGTGTATGCCCTCGACAATGATGGGCTGGCGTGGGCCAATCATGACGGGCTCAGACGGCTTTGGGTCACGCGCGCCGGTGATAAAGTCATAGCGTGGCAAAGAGACATCGCGCCCCGCCAAAAGCTCGACTAAATCCTCATTGAATTGCTTGACGTCGAGCGCGTCTATCGACTCATAATCGTAACGGCCATCAGGAGTGAGCGGCGTCGCGTCCCTGTCCACGAAGTAATCGTCGAGTGAGATGGAGACAGGATTAAGGCCGACGACGCGCAGCTGCACCTTTAGCCTTTGCGAGAATGACGTTTTGCCCGATGACGAAGGCCCCGCGATGAGCACAAGTCTTGCATTGTCGATGTTCTTTTCTATTTTGTCCGCGATTTCAGCGATCTTTTTTTCCTGCAGCGCCTCAGAAACGCGTATGAGGTCTCCCGCCTTGCCGTTCTGTATTTGCCTGTTGAGATCTGGAATAAACGAGCAATCGAGTATAGATGCCCATTTTTTCGAGTCTGACAACGTATGAAGCAGCTTTGGTTGCTCAACGCGCTCGGGAATCTTGCCGCTCATGTCTGGCGTTCTGATGAGCAGTCCCGGCGCGCAGTAGTCGAGCGCAAACGAGCCAAGAGCGCCCGTGCTTTTCATCATGTCACCATAGAAGTAATCATAGCTGTCCCCGCAGAAATAAATGCTCACCGTCTCCTGTGGCAACGCCGCAATGAGATTCGCCTTCGCAATTTGTCGGGATTTCTCACCTTTGAAAAGCTGCACGGCTTCACCACGCGGCAGTATTCGCTTCTCTATTGGAATATCTTCGTCGATGAGCTCGCGCATCCTGCCCGCCAATGTTTTGACCATGCTTTCATCGAGCATATCTTTGCCGTTCATCGTGACATCGCAGTAAAGGCCCTTATTCGCCGTGAGCCTGACGACGACCTCAGCCTCCGGGTACATCTCCTGCACGGCCATCGTGAACAAAAACACGACCGAGCGGCGATATGTGCGTACATTTTCTTCATCATCGTAATACATGCTAAAGCCTCCAAACATCATAGATTGCAAACAGATTGCAAATAGACTGCAAATTAACGTCTATGCACAAAAAAAGCCTAGAAAAGCACGTTGCCTCCCCAAGCATCACAATCACACAATATTAAAATAACAGCAAAAAAATCTTGTAAATGATGGCGCCCATGATGGCCGTGCACGGAATCGTCAACACCCACGCGACAAGCATTTGCTGCGCAACATCCCAATGAACGGCCCTTATGCGCTTCGCCGTGCCCACGCCCATGATTGAGCCCGAGACGACATGCGTCGTGCTGACCGGCAGATGAGCAAGCGTCGCCGTGAAAATGACCGTCGCGCTCGTGAGGTCCGCCGCAAAGCCGCTTATCGGCTCGAGCTTGAATATTTTCGTGCCGACCGTGCGAATGATGCGACGTCCGCCCGATGCCGTGCCGATTGCCATGGCGCTCGCCGCCAATATTTTGACGATGAGAGGCACATCGAACGTCTCAATGTAGCCGCCCGCCAACAGCGCAAGCGTGATGATGCCCATAGACTTCTGCGCGTCGTTTGAGCCATGAGAAAACGCCATGAGCGACGCAGAGACGAGCTGCATCCTCATGAAATTGTCATTCACGACGTACGGCTTCAAATTGCCGAATATCATATAGAAGACCCGCATCATGACGAATCCGACGCACAGCGCCACGAGCGGCGAAAGAATGAGCGACAGTACGATTTTCCCGATGCCGATCAAATTGAGCCCCACAACACCCGTCGACACGAGGACAGCACCAATTACGCCACCGACAAGCGCATGCGATGAGCTGGACGGAAGCGCTATATACCACGTTATGATATTCCAAATGACCGCGCCCGAAAGCGCGGCGATAAGAATCTTTTCGTCCACATGGTTCGCTGACTTCACGATGTCCGTGCCAATGGTTTTCGCGACGCCAGTGCTATAAAGCGCGCCCAAAAAATTGAGCACAGCCGTCATCATGATGGCATGCGTCGGCGATATGGCTCTCGTCGATACGGATGTGGCAATGGCATTCGCCGTGTCATGAAAGCCGTTTATGAAATCAAAAATGAGTGCAAGCCCGATTACGAGGAAAATCATTATCTGAAGGTCAGGCATATTTCATCACCACGCCGCGAATCATGTTCGACAAATCCTCACAATGATCCATCGTTTCCTCGAGATTCTCGATAATATCCTTCCACTTTATGAGCTCTATAGGATTTTTCTCATTGTCAAACAATGACGCGACCTCATTGCGATAAACTTTATCGCCTTCGCTTTCGAGCTTTCCAATCCGATGCGTCGTCGCGAGCAGCTCCTCGCGATTCTTTTTGATGTCCTTCAAGAGCGAAAATGCCTTTATGATTTGCTCAGTGGCCTGAAGCAAAAGCTTCGTCATGGCTATGGCGCCATCTTTTAGCTCCGCCGTCCTGTACATCACAATACGCTGAACCGTCCCCTGCAGCAAATCCACGCCATCGTCGAGCCCATTCGCGACAGCAAATATGTCTTCACGGTCAATCGGCGTTATGAATGTCTGATTGAGCTTATCAATGATGCTGTTGTTGACATTGTCTGCCGCATGCTCGAGGTCGATGATTTCCTTCACGCGTTTCTCTGCCGTCGACGGCTCTATCATAATTTCATCCATGATGACAGCACATTTATAGAAAAACTTTGCGCTGTCTACAAACAAATCGAAGAACTCACTGTTATTATTATGTTTAAAATTAAACATTCAGTCCTCCTGCTCATACACTCTAAAATTTTTAAGCACGTTCCAACTATACCATTATTTTTTGCGTTCATCAATACGAATGAGGCATAGACTATATCATCGCTTCGTTTGGCTTGCCGCCGCTCTTGTCTGGCTTATTCTTTTTCTCAATCAATGCGGCAAGCTCCTCGTAATCCTTTTTCATCTGCAAATAAGAATCGGCTATCTCGAGTGCCGCAAGGACGCCTATGCGCGTATTCGAAAAACTGCGCGTTCTCTTCGCTATCGTGCGCATCTCGCCGTCAACGATCTTCGCGAGCTTCTTCACGTACTCTGGATCACTCGTCACCTTCAATGGATAGCTTTCGCCAAATATATCCACTACCAGCTTATTGTCGCTCAATCACTTCACCTGCGTTCCGAAATTCTAAACTAAATTTCAATCATATCCACTTTATTATATCATTTCATGGCCTTATGGCAAAATTTTTTTAAAAAAAAGATTAGCGATTTTGTCGTCGCTAATCTTTTCTTATATACGATACTATATGATGGCCTTGTGATGGCTTTTACATTCTAAGCTCAGCTTTGAAATCTTTTTCCACGGCGCTCACGATTTCCTTGAACGCTTCCTGCACTTCATCATCTGTGAGCGTCTTGTCGCTCGACTGGAAAATGATTGAGAACGCGAGGCTCTTCTTGCCGCTCTCGACTTGCTTGCCCGTGTAAACATCAAACAGCGCAACATTCTTGAAGTATGGGCCAGCATTTTTCTTTATCGTGCGCTCGACATCTGCCGCTTTGACATCGTCAGCAACGATGATGGCGAGGTCGCGATCAATCGCTGGATACTTTGGAAGAGACGTGTATGTGAATTTCTTTGCCGCGTACTTCATCAGCGTGTCTATATCCGCTTCGAAAATGTAAAGCTTCTGCTTGACGCCGAACGATGCCGCGACTTCCGGGTGCACCTCGCCCACAACGGCCAAAGTGTCCCTGCCCTTCTTGAACACTGCCGTCTTGCCTGGATGCATCGCGTAGTGCTCTCCCGCTTCGACAGTGTATCGCGATACGGAAAGCTCAGACAAAAGTTCCTCCATGACGCCTTTTGCATCGTAGAAATCAATATTGTCTGCGCCATTCGTCCATCCCACAGGAGCACGACGGCCCGTCATGAGGCCCGCGAGCTTCACGACCTCTTTCGGCAGCTCCGTCACGGGCACAGCCTTTGGCATGAAAACAGGCGCAATCTCAAAGATGCGGACATCTTCGTTTTTACGCGAAAAATTTCTCATCGCGTTGTCAAACACATTCGTGAGCAGTGTCGTCCTCACGAGCGGATAATCGTCCGTGAGTGGATTCATGATGGGGATTGCGTTGCGAAGCGGATCATCCTGCGGCACGTGCAGCTTGTCGAACATCGACGGATGAACGAACGCGAATGACGCCGTCTCATCGAGGCCCAACGTGACAAGAATATTCTTCATGTGCTCTATGAATGTCTGGCACTCACTCTGATGTGCGAGCATGATGGAGCCCCATGGCGTCGTCGACGGAATGTTATGGAAGCCGTAGATTCTCGCTATTTCCTCCGAGAGGTCTTCCCACACGCTCACGTCGTTGCGCCATGACGGCACGTGCGCGATATAGCTGTCCTCTCCCGTGCTGTCGACTCTGAAGCCAAGGCTCTCGAGAATGGCCGTCATCTTGTTGCCCGTGAGCTTTGTGCCGAGACGCTCATTGATTTTATCTGCGGTGAATGATACTTCAACGGGCTTTGCTGGGTTTGGATAAACGTCGACAATGCCTTCGCAGACGGTGCACGCGCCCATGTCCTGCAACAGCTGTGCCGCGCGTGTGAGCGCGCGCTGTGTCTCCTTCACGTCAACGCCACGCTCGAAGCGGCCAGATGCTTCTGAGTGAAGTCCGCACGCTCTCGCAGTACGACGAATGGATGGTCCCGCAAATGACGCAGCCTCGAGCACCACCGTCGTTGTCTTGTCCGTTATCTCTGTCTCGAGACCGCCCATGATGCCTGCGAGTCCCGCTGGCTTCTCCGCGTCCGCGATGACAAGTTCGTCGCCTTTCGCCACGCGTGACGAATCATCGAGCGTGTGAAGATTTTCACCTTTGATGGCTCGACGCGCAGTCAGCGTGTGACCTTTTATTTCATCATAATCGTAAGCGTGCATCGGCTGACCCAGCTCGACCATTACGAAATTCGTCACGTCCACGACGTTGTTTATCGCGCGAATGCCTGCGCCCTCAAGACGCTGCTGCATCCACTCAGGCGACGGCCCGATCTTGACATTCTTCAGCACCTTCGCGGAGAAACGCGAGCACAGTTCAGGCGCATCGATATTGATTTTTACGAGCGATGAGCTTGGGACATCGTCTTCTTTGACCTGTATGATTGGCCATTTCGGCTTGTTCGATGTGAGGACCGCAATCTCACGCACGAGGCCGATGACGCTGAAGCAGTCGCCGCGATTTGCCGTCAGCTCAAACTCGAGGACGACGTCATCGAGCCCGAGCACGCCCTTCACGGGAACACCGACAGGCGTATCGTCTGGGAATATGTATATGCCTGTCTTCTGCTCCTCCGGCAGCGACTCGAGGTCAAGCTTCATCTCTCCCGCTGAGCATAGCATGCCGTTGGAGACGACGCCGCGCATTTTGCCTTTCGATATTTTCTGGCCGTTTGGCAGATGTGCGCCAACCAAAGCGACAGGAACAATCTGACCATCTTTGACGTTTGGCGCACCTGTCACGATCGTCAGCGGCTCCTTCGCGCCTACGTTCACCGTGCAGATTTTCAAGTGGTCGGAGTTCTCGTGCGGGACGACTTTGTCAAGCCTTCCTGTCACGACTTTTTCGAGACCCGCGCCGGCGTGTATGACATTTTCCACAGGAACGCCGGCCATCGTCAGCTTGTCCGCCAGTTCTTCAGGTGTTTCCAAAAAATCTATGTAGTCTTTAAGCCATTTTATAGATACCTGCATGTTGTCTCACTCCCCTCAAAACTGCCGCAAAAAGCGAAGGTCGTTATCATAGAACAGGCGCAAATCGTCAATGCCGTAAAGGAGCATCGCGATGCGCTCAACGCCCATGCCAAATGCGTAGCCCGACACCTTCGTCGAATCATAGCCGCTCATTTCGAGCACATGCGGGTGAACCATGCCGGAGCCAAGTATCTCAAGCCATCCCGTGCCCTTGCAAACACGGCAACCTTTGCCGTGGCACATGACACATGAAATGTCCACTTCCGCGCTCGGCTCAGTGAATGGGAAAAAGCTCGGGCGGAAACGAACGCCGACATCATTTCCAAAGATTTGATGCAGGAAGAGCTCAAGCGTCCCCTTTAGATCTGAAAGGCGAATGCCTTTGTCTATCACAAGGCCCTCGACCTGAGTGAACATCGGCGAGTGCGTCGCGTCATAGTCATCGCGGCGATAGACTCTGCCCGGCGCAATCATGCGTATCGGGCTGTTTGGCTCATGCGCCTGCATCGTCCTCGCCTGCACAGGCGACGTCTGCGTGCGCATGAGGATTTCATCTGTGATGTAGAATGAGTCCTGCATATCGCGAGCCGGATGATCCTTCGGCAAATTCAGTGCCTCGAAATTGAAATAATCCTCCTCAATCTCTGGCCCTTCCTCGACGGTAAAGCCCATATCAAGGAATATTTTCTTTATCTGATTGAGCGTCAGCGTCAACGGATGAAGATGCCCCTGCCATGCTTTTCTGCCGGGCAACGTCACATCGATGCGCTCACTTTCAAGGCGCTCCTTCAATTCACGCGCATGAAGCTCATCGTTTTTCTTTGCGATAAATTCGCTGAGATCATTTTTCGCGTCGTTGACGATTTTGCCTATGCGCGAACGATCTTCCGCGTTCAGTTCCTTGAGACCACGAAGCAGGCTCGTTATCTCGCCTTTTTTGCCAAGATATTTGACGCGCAGGTCGTTGAGCTCAGCGAGGTTTTCAACGTGCCTGTCTATCGTCTCACGCGCCTGAGCCTTCAGTGCAGCTATTTTTTCCTCTAATCCCATTTTGCACCTCTCACTTATCTAATACAATTTTGCTGAAATCCGCAACCTTGTTTATGAGCCTGTCAATCGCCAGCAAGAGACCGAGGCGATTATTTTTGATTTTCTCGTCCTTGTCCATGACCATTACCGCGTCAAAGAAATCATCTATCGGACGGCTCAAATCCTTCAGCGCATCGATGGCGCCGACAAAATCATAATCTTCAACGAGGCTCTTCATCGAGCCCTCGGTCGAGGTGTATGCCTGGTACAATGCCTTTTCAGCTGGCACGGCAAAGAGCGACTCATCTATATGGTCAGCCATAGATTTGTCGGCTTTCTCCGATATGTTCTTCGCTCTGACGAATGACTGGATGACAGGTGTCATGTCGCTCGAATTCAGCTCGCTCGCCAAGGCATTTGCCTTGAGGAATGTCGCATAAACGTCATCAACATCGTCAAGCACCGCATCCGCGATGTCATAACGAATCTTTGCCTCGTCGAGAACATTCTTCACTCTGAGCCTTATAAACTCGCCCACATCGGACTGCATCTTTTCGCGCGCAACTTTATCCGTGATGGCGAACTGATCCATCGAGAGGCTTACAATATCTGAAAGGTTTATATTTGTTTTCGCGTTAATCAGCTGATTGACAAGGCCAAGCGCCTGGCGTCTGAGGCCAAATGGATCCTGCGAGCCTGTCGGTATGAGTCCACGGCTGAACGTCGCGACAATATTATCGACCTTATCCGCAATGCTCACAATGAGGCCAACGCGCGTCGACGGGTCCACATCGCCAGAGAAACGTGGACGATAATGCTCGTCTATCGCCGTCGCGACATCGTCGTTTTCGCCGTCGAGCTTTGCATACTCGCGACCCATGATGCCCTGAAGTTCCGTGAATTCCGTGACCATGCCCGTCACGAGGTCGGCTTTTGACAGCTCAGCCGCGCGCACAGCGTTCTTCTTTTCCTCCGCGCTCGCACCAACCATATCCGCTATTTTGTCCGCGAGCTCCATGAGGCGTTCCGTCTTCTCATATACGCTGCCGAGCCCTTCTTGGAACACAACGGTCTTGAGCTTGTCGCGGTGCCCTTCAAGCGTCTTTTTCCTGTCCTCGTCAAAGAAGAACTGCGCATCCGCAAGTCTCGCGCGCAGGACACGCTCATTGCCATGCTGCACGATGTCGAGGTATTCCTTGCCGCCGTTTCTCACCGTGATGAAGAGCGGCAACAATTTGCCATTGTCATCTTTTACAGGGAAATAGCGCTGATGGTCGCGCATCGGCGTGATGACAGCTTCCGGCGGAAGCTTTAAATATTTGTCCTCAAAATGGCCGCAAAGCGCCGTCGGATATTCCACGAGATACGTGACCTCTTCGAGCAAATCATCATTGATTTCCGCAGTGCCGCCATTGGTCTTCGCGACATCATTTATCTGCTTGCGAATCATGTTCTGGCGACGCACAGGGTCAACGATGATGAACTCCGCTTCGCAGTCTGTCTCATATGAATCCGCATTCTTTATATCAAAATTTTCATGACCAAGGAAACGATGGCCACGCGACGAACGACCAGATTTCACGTTCGCTATCTCGAAATCGACGACATCGTCACCATAAAGCGCCACAATCCAGCGAATCGGGCGAATGAATTTGAAATCGAGGCTGCCCCACCTCATATTATTTGGGAATGAAAGTCCACAAATGAGATTTTTTAAAAGCTGCGGCAGGAGCTTTGCGGTCTCCTCGCCCTTCGTATGAACGATGGCATAGACATATCCATCTTTTTTCACTAAATCGCTCGGGTCAACCTTCTGCCCGCGCGCAAATCCCTGCGCCGCTTTTGTGGGATTGCCGTCAGCGTCAAATGCCGCCTTTATCGATGGACCGCGACGCTCGCTCATCATGTCTGGCTGATTTTCGTCGAGTCCCTTTATGATGAGCGCCATGCGTCTTGGCGTGCCGAGCGTCTTTATGGAGTCAAACGAAAGCCTTTCGCTCTCGAGCATTTTTTTCGCGTCTTCGCCGATTTCAGAAAGCACACCTGGCATCACATGCGCGGGAACTTCCTCCGAACCAATTTCCAAAAGCAAATCTTTTTTCATGCCTTCTGCCCCCTTTTCAGCATTGGATAGCCTAGCTCTTCACGCTGCTTCAGGTAGCATTGAGCGCAAAGGCGTGCCAGTCTCCTGACGCGACCGATGAAAGCCGTGCGCTCCGAGACGCTGATGGCGCCGCGCGCATCGAGCAGATTGAACGTATGCGAGCATTTGAGGACATAATCGTAGGCGGGGTGAACGAAACCTTTGTCGATAACGCGGACAGCCTCTTTCTCATATTTGTCGAACAACTCAAAAAGGAGTGCCTCGTCGGAAAGCTCAAACGAATACGTTGACTGCTCGAACTCGTTCTGATGGAAAATATCGCCATACGTGTAGTTGTCTGTCCACTGCACATCGTAGACATTCTCGACGCCCTGTATGTACATCGCGAGACGCTCAAGGCCGTACGTGATCTCTGACGACACAGGCGCCACATCCACGCTGCCGACCTGTTGGAAATACGTGAACTGCGTTATCTCCATGCCATCGAGCCAGACTTCCCAGCCGAGACCCCATGCGCCGAGCGTCGGCGACTCCCAGTTATCCTCGACGAAACGAATATCATGCTTTTTCGGGTCGATGCCGAGCGTCTCGAGGCTCTTCAGATAGAGTTCCTGAATATTGTCCGGCGACGGCTTCATGATGACCTGAAACTGATGATGCTGATACAGCCTGTTCGGATTATCACCGTAGCGGCCATCTGCCGGACGGCGTGATGGCTCCACATACGCGACATGCCACGGCTCCGGCCCGAGAACGCGCAGGAACGTCGACGGATTCATCGTTCCTGCGCCTTTTTCCACATCGTAGGGTTCTGCCAATATGCAGCCCTGCTCTGCCCAAAACTTTTGCAGAGCCAGGATCATATCCTGAAACTTCATTTATTAATGTCCCCCTTATAAATTTTGTTTTTTGACTGGCATTTTTTTGAGGACATCAACCATTCCATCAAGGAAATGCCCCTCTATTGTCTCTATCAATCCATCGTCTGACGCTTTCGCTATGGCTGGGTCGATAGGAATATGGCCAAGCACTGAAAGCCCATACTGCGCCGCAATCGACGGCAGATGGCTTTCGCCGAAAATATGATGCTCCTTGCCGCAGTTCGGGCAAACGAAATATGACATGTTCTCTATGATGCCAAGCACGGGAATGTCCATCATTTCCGTCATGTTCACGGCTTTTTTGACAATCATCGAGACAAGGTCCTGCGGGCTCGTCACGACGAGTATGCCGTCAACGGGAAGCGACTGAAAAACGGTCAGCGGCACATCACCCGTGCCGGGCGGCATATCGATGAAAAGATAGTCAATATCCTGCCAGATAATGTCTGACCAAAACTGCTTCACGACGCCCGATATGATAGGGCCACGCCATACGACGGGGTCCGTGTCGTGCGGCAGCATGAGGTTCATCGACATGACATCGATGCCGCCGTCGCTTGAGATCGGATACGCGCCCGACTCCGTGCCGCGCACCTCGCCCGATATGCCAAACATCTTTGGAATCGACGGACCCGTGACATCCGCGTCCATGATGCCGACGTGGAATCCCTGCCTCGACATGAGCACCGCCGAAAGCGCCGTGACAAGCGATTTGCCGACGCCGCCTTTTCCGCTCATGACGGCAATGACACGCTTCACATTGCTGAGCTCATTTGGTTTTTCGATGAAACTTTGCGGCTCTGTCCTGTCGCCACAGGTCACGCCACATGAACTACAATCGTGAGTGCAATTTTCCTCAGCCATTTAGTTCTCCCCTTAATATTTTTAAACTATATATGATGATTTTCAAATCATGTAGAACCATGCGCCCTGTGACAGGTCCTTCTCCGTCATCTTTTTCTCGCGCTCATCGCATTGAAGTTCGAGATTTTTGATGCTCACACGCGAATACGGCTTGACGGGCTGCGTGATGAACGAGTTGCCGCCGATGACGGAGTCGTGGCCGATGACAGTGTCGCCTCCAAGTATTGACGCGCCGGAGTATATCGTGACATTGTCCTCGATGGTCGGGTGGCGCTTTTTGCCCTTGAGTTTCTGCCCGCCGCTCGTCGAGAGCGCGCCTATCGTGACGCCCTGATAAATCTTCACGTGCTCACCAATGATAGACGTCTCACCGACGACGACGCCGGTCGCATGGTCTATGAAAAAATATCTGCCAATCGTGGCACCGGGATGAATGTCAACGCCCGTTTGGCTGTGCGCGTACTCCGTCATCATGCGCGGAATGAGCGGCACATTAAGCACGAAAAGCTCATGAGCGATACGATAAATCGTAATGGCGAGAAGACCCGGATATGCCATCACGATTTCCTCCATGCTCTTCGCCGCAGGATCTCCATCGTATGTGGCAAGCAAATCGGAATTGATGTAGTCGCGCAGTTTTGGTATCTTGTGCAGAAATTCAAATACAAGCCGCTCCGCCTCGCGCTTTATGACAGGCTCGTCCACGTGCTCATAATTCTTCATGCCGCGCAGCACGCCTGTGATTTGACGGCCGAGCTGAAACACGACTTCCTCGATGTAAAACGAGAGACTCGCGTAGTCATCGTGCGGGCTGTAAGATTTTTTTCTGTAGTAGCCGGGAAAGATGATGCGCAAAAGTTTTTGTATCACGTCCACGATGGCCTTCTCATCGATGCGCGTTGAAAATGCCTGCTGATCGATTTGACGACTCTGACCATAATCATTGAGGATTTCGTTTACAACATTTTGGATTTCATTTTCTTTTGCCAATGCCATTACAATATTCTCCCTTAAACGGTGGTATAATAATCGACACAGTTGATTTTATATTTGTGATTTCTTATGATGTCTCGACGACAAATTCTTGCAATATTTATTGATTATAACATTTTTAGACGGCCGTCGCAATAAAGCCGCACAATGAATAGAGCACGAAAGGAGCACGCCCACATGAAAGAAAATCCAAACTGCGTAGGCTTCCCACCAAACATAAATGAGCAATGCAAACTCATCATCCTCGGCTCTATGCCGAGCGTCGCCTCGCTCAATGCAGGACAATATTACGCGCACCCGCAGAACAGATTTTGGCCGATGATGGCCGCGATACTCGAAGGCAAGGAGGCGCCACGCGAATACGACGAAAGAATCGCGATGCTCATGAAGCACAATATCGCGCTGTGGGATGCCATCAGCACGTGCGACAGGGACGGCAGCCTCGACTCCGCCATAAAGAATGAACGCTACACAGATATTTCTGGACTGCTCGAAAAGTTTCCGAGCATAAAAACGATTCTGTGCAACGGCAATAAAAGCTTCGCGTGCTTCAAGCGCGGCAACAAAAAAATTTTAACGCGCGCGGACATCGTCGTGAAAGCCATGCCATCGACGAGCCCCGCAAACGCAAAATGGAGACTGCCCATGCTCATAGACGTGTGGAGCGAAGCCATAAAAGCAGGGCTGCAATAACATACAAACAAATATACAAATAGAGTTGCCTGAGTGACACTAATCAGGCAACTCTATTTTAGGAAACGCTGATTATTTCAGCAGTCGTCTTGACAGGTCTTTTTCCGCATATCTTCGTCGATGCTCATCAGCGTAGGCACCACTACGCTTCTTCGCATCTCCTTGCTATGCGAAAAAATCTCTCGTCAATACTTCTGCTTTCATTAATCAGCGTTTCCTTTATTCTTATTCCGTTATCTCCGTAAAATATATCACGGTCACCGTATCATCCATCGTTATGCGTTTCTTGTACAGTTGCTCAAAATCCTCAATCAATGCCTCGCGCGTCGAAATCTCAGGGTTCTGGTGCGTGAGGTCCTCGCTTGTGAGCTCGGCCATCGTCTTGACGCGCACCTTGTCGATGAACGCGGCATAAAGTTTTTCCTTCGGCTTGAATTTCGGGCCCGTCGTGATCCAAACGATGGAGCTCTCCGGATACAGCTTGCTCCTGTCGCCAAGGCGAACCGTGCAATTCTTCGTGCGCTCCTTCAACATTCTGGCATGCTTTGATGCCTGAAAATTAAGTGCCATCATGATGCTTCATCCTCCCGTCACATTTTCATCGTCAAAATCATATATTTTCGCATTTGCCATTTTTCATGCGGTTTATCGCGCTTACGAGCGCCATGATGGAGGCCGTGATGATATCGGTGTCCATGCCGGCGCCCCAGTACGTCTTGCCGCCATCGTCAATGCCGATGTACGCCATGGCCCTCGACGTCTGGCCGATTTCAAGAGCATGCTCACTGTATGTGAGGTTGTCGTATTTCAGATTCAAATTCTTTTGCAGCGCATTTGAAATGGCATCGAGTCGGCCATTGCCACGTGCCACGAAAATTTCTTCGGCGCCATTCACATTCATCGTTACCGTGCCAAATCGTATGCCGTTCGGCTCCTTCTGTAGCAGAAAATCGACGAGTCCATATGGCTTTGACACATTGACGTATTCGTCCTGGAAAATCTGATAAATCTCGTCCGGCATGAGTTCCTTATGCTTGTGGTCGGAAACGCCCTTGACAAAGTAGCCGAAATCCTCGCGCATCTTTTTCGGCATGCTGATGCCATATCGCTGCTCCATGATGAAGCCAACGCCGCCTTTGCCGGACTGGCTGTTGATGCGAATGACATCGCCGTCATACTGGCGCCCGACATCCTTCGGGTCAATCGGAAGATACGGCACGGTCCAGCGCTCTGGATGCTCCTCGTGATACCTCATGCCCTTCGCGATGGCATCCTGATGCGAGCCGCTGAACGCAGCGAACACGAGAGAGCCCGCATACGGCTGACGGTCATGCACGTGCATGCGCGTGACACGCTCGTACATCTCCTGTATGGCCGGCATATTTGAAAAATCGAGGCCCGGGTCAACGCCAAGAGCGTACATGTTCATGGCAATCGTCACGATGTCCGCATTGCCCGTGCGCTCGCCATTGCCAAACAGCGTGCCCTCTATGCGATCTGCACCAGCGAGCAGTCCCATTTCCGAATCCGCAACGCCGCAGCCGCGATCATTGTGCGGATGAAGCGAAAGTATCACATTGTCGCGATACTTGAGATTTTGCGAAATGTATGCCACCTGCATCGCGTAAATGTGAGGCATCGACATCTCGACTGTCACAGGAATATTGATGATGGCCTTTTTGTCTGCCGTCGGCTTCCAAACATCGAGCACGGCATTGCACACCTCGAGAGCGTACTCTGGCTCCGTCCCCGTGAATGACTCTGGCGAATACTCAAAGCGATAGTCAGCGCCCGCCTCATCCGTGAGCTTCTTGAGAAGCTTCGCGCCGCTCACGGCTATTTCCTTGATTTCTTCCTTCGATTTCTTGAAGACCTGCTCTCTCTGAGCAACAGACGTCGAATTGTAAACGTGAACGATGGCGTTCTTGACGCCCTTCAGCGCTTCAAACGTCTTCTTTATGATGTGCTCCCTCGCCTGCGTGAGCACCTGAACCGTCACATCATCGGGAATGAGATTTTCATCGACGAGGCGACGCAGGAACTCAAACTCCGTTTCGGACGCCGCAGGGAATCCCACTTCTATTTCCTTGAAGCCAATCTTCAAAAGCATCTTGTAAAATTCAATTTTCTCATCAAGGCTCATCGGTATGATGAGAGATTGATTGCCGTCGCGCAGATCAACGCTGCACCATGTGGGCGCGTGGTCCGGATACTCTTTCTTCGCCCATGAGAGGTCACAAACGGGAGGCATATAGTAGCCCTTGCTGTACTTTTGACAATTTTTCATGATGAAATATGATTCCCCTTATCTTTGATTTTGTTTGACAACCATCACTGGCAGCCTCGACTCCTCTATAACTTTTTGACTCACGCTGCCGATGAGCGCACCGCGGAATATTCCGAGTCCGCGGCTTCCCATGATGATGATGTTATCGCCCAGCTCCTCCGCCACCTCGACAACTTTCCGCGCGATGTTTCCTGACGCGGTGTGGAGCTCATACTTTATGTCGTTCGGCACCTTCTTTACCATCTCATCAAAAACGATGTCGCTCGGTATATCCTTATGGACATCGCTGGCAACGTACAGAAAATCAATCACAGCATCACACGCCTTGGCGAAATACGCGGCTTGCTCCGTGGCCTTCGTGCTGCTGACTGACCCATCGACAGGGACGAGAATTCTTTTTATCGTAGAAGACATAAATATTCCTCCTTGTTGTCCACATTCGGTACACATTGCATACATTCACACGCAACAGATACATAATATCATAATCGCACGATAAAATATATAGAAAATCCCCTTTAATGTAAAATATTTTCGCATAAAAAAATGAGCACCGCGTTCATGCGATGCTCATTTTTTTATGCTATGAGGTTGTGAAATTAGATAAAAATGACTCGGTGATGCCAGTCCTCATCCACTGCGCAATTTCGACAGGCTCTAATGCTGGCTTCCTCGCGGCAAAAGCGAAAACATGCCGCTTCGGAGCCAGCCAAAGAGCCTCTAGGAAATTGCTAAGTTACTTCGGACTGGCATCGCCTCGGGATTAGTCACAATATCATCTATTTTATTTTGCGAGTTCGCTGATCATGCTAATGCCTTTTTCAAATGCTTCTGGAATCCTTTCCTCGAGCTTGCCGCCGGCAGTCGCCATGTCTGGTCGTCCGCCGCCGCCACCGCCGACAATCTTAGCCATTTCCTTGACAATCTTGCCCGCATGAACGCCGAGCTTGACGGCCTCTTTCGAAGCCTTCACGACGAACATGACCTTGCCGTCAATCACAGCGGAAAGAATCGCAACGCCATTCTCCAAGCGGTCGACAATCATGTCGGCCATGTTTCTGAGCTCATCGACACTCTCAACGTTTGCACGGCCACTCACAACACTGATTTCGCCATATTTCTTTACGGCCATCAACAGTTTCTGCGCGTCTGCCTTTTCCTTCATTTTATTAATTTCGTCGATACGCTTCTCCATATCGCCGTACTTCGCAATCATGTCGCTGAGATGTGACTCGATGTCTGCAGGCTGGCACTTGAGCGCGGTCGAAACGGCCTTCACGTGCTCCTCCTGCTCTTTCGCGTACGCGAGAGCCGCGCCGCCCGTTATTGCCTCGATGCGGCGCACACCTGCCGCGACGCCCGTCTCGCTGACAATCTTGAACATGCCAATCTGGCCGACGTTCTTGACATGCGATCCGCCGCAAAGCTCCATGCTGAAATCTGGCACCGTCACGACGCGGACGATGTCGCCATATTTCTCGCCAAAGAGCGCCATCGCACCCATCGCGCGCGCCTCGGACTGTTTCATCTGCTTTATGTCTACGTCTTGCCCCTTGAGGATAATCTTGTTGACAAGCTCCTCGACGTCCGCGAGCTGCTGCGCTGTGACCGGCTCAAAGTTCGAGAAGTCGAAACGCAGGCGCTCCGGCGTGACGAGCGAGCCCGCCTGATTGACTTGATTGCCGACGACGCGCTTCAATGCAGCCTGAAGAAGATGCGTTGCCGTGTGGTTCCTCGCCGACGCGAGTTTCTTCTCTTGGTCAATCTCGATGCTGACCTTCTCGCCGACCTTTATGCCACCCTCAGCGACGTACGAGATATGATAAACCGTTCCATCTGGGAGCTTCTTCGCATTTGAGACCTCGATGCGGCCAAACTCGCTCTTGAGGACGCCGACGTCTCCGACCTGTCCGCCGCCCTCGGCATAGAACGGCGTCACATCGAGGATGATGCCCGCCTCGTCGCCGTCCTTCAGCTCGTCGACGAGCTTGCCGTCCTTCCAAATGGCGACGACCTTTGCTTCCGTCGCACTCTCGTCGCGCTTGAGCTCGCCGATATTCGTATCGCGGAGATTTGGCACGTTGACGCGCTGATTAGCCTGACGCGCCGCCCTTGCGCGCTCGCGCTGAGCCTTCATCGCCTTGTCAAAGCCGTCCTTGTCGATATCAAGCCCCTGCTCGTGAAGAATTTCCTCCGTAAGCTCCCACGGGAATCCAAACGTATCATAGAGCTTGAATACTTCTTCGCCAGCGAGCTCTTTCTTGCCTGCCTTCTTGAGCTCGTCAATCTGCTGATTCAAAAGTTCCATGCCCTGCGAAAGCGTCGTATGGAAGCGATCTTCCTCGAGCTGAATGACCTTCTTTATGTAGTCCTGCTTCTGCACGAGCGCCGCGAAATCCGGCACATCTTGATAAATCTTCACGACAGCGTCCACAGCACCCGTGAGGAAGCTGTCCTTTATGCCAAGCAGTCTGCCATGACGAACGGCACGGCGCAGGATGCGACGAAGAACATAGCCACGGCCTTCATTTGAAGGAAGAATGCCATCCATGATCATGATGGCCATGCTGCGCGCATGGTCAGCGATGACCTTCAGCGAAATATCGTTGTTTTTGTCCTCGCCATATTTCACGCCCGCTTTTTCTGCCGCATATTCAATGATAGGGAAAAGCAGGTCTGTCTCGAAATTCGACGGCTTCTCCTGAACGACAGAAGCGAGACGCTCGAGGCCGCAGCCCGTATCGATGTTTTTATGAGCGAGCTGATTATATTTGCCATCCTCTGTGCGATCGAACTGCGTGAAGACGAGGTTCCAAATCTCCAAGTACCTGTCGCAGTCACATCCGACGCCGCACGTCGGCTTGCCGCAGCCGCGCTCCTCGCCGAGGTCTATGTATATCTCAGAGTCTGGGCCGCATGGTCCCGGTCCTATTTCCCAGAAATTGTCATCGAGGCGCACGATATGATCTGGATTGAAGCCCGGCTGTTTCTTCCAAATCTCGGCCGCCTCATCATCTTTTGGATAAATCGTCACCCAAAGCTTTTCTTTTGGCAGCTCGACGACTTCTGTCAAAAATTCCCACGCCCAAGGAATAGCCTCTGCCTTGAAATAATCGCCGAACGAAAAATTGCCGAGCATTTCAAAATACGTCTGATGACGCGCCGTGCGGCCAACATTCTCAATATCGCCCGTGCGGACGCAGCGCTGACTCGTCGTGATGCGCGTGCGAGGCGGCTTCATCTTGCCCGTGAAGAACGGCTTCAATGGCGCCATGCCTGCGCCTATGAGCAGAAGTGATGGATCATTTTCCGGTATGAGCGAAAAGCTGGGGAGCCTCAAGTGCCCCTTTTTCTCCTCAAAAAATTTGAGATAAGCTTCTCTGAGCTCATTTCCTGTCATATATTTCAATATTTTTCCCTCCAAAAATATGATTTACGAAATTATGCACAAATTAACTTTTTAATTATATAGTTTAGCCGTGTTAAAGTCAATCACGAGCACGACGCACATATGGCATTATTGCTTATGTTGACTCATTGATGATATAATAGCTCTCGTCGCCTCAACAGGCCGATTGAAACTTTGATTGGAATTTTGATTGGAGTTTTCTATGAAAAAATTATTTACCATATTTATTCTATTGGTCGCCGTTTTTTTCGCAGGCTTTTTCTTCGCAGGCGGCTCGACGGCCATGGGTCCTCAAACACTCGCGAGCGTCAAAAATTTCATCAACACGCGCGCGAATGAATCAAAAACAGAATCAAAGCCATCACAAAGCGAAGATGGCGGCTCATTTCAGCACATAAAACGATTCATCTTCCTTCCCGACGCTGTCAACGAGCGCGTCCCTGCGAAACATTTCGTTCCCATCAGCGCGTTGCCGAACAGATTAGTCGAAGCCATCGTCGCCGTCGAGGATGAGCGCTTCTACTCGCATCACGGCTTCGACCTCGAGGCCATCGGGCGCGCCACGCTCGTGAATCTGCAATACGGCGAAGTCACGGAGGGTGCGAGCACCATCACGCAGCAGCTCGTGAAAAATCTTTTTCTCTCGCCGGAACAAACGCTCTCGCGCAAAGCTGAGGAGCTCATGCTCTCTCTTGACTTCGAAGCGCGCTACTCAAAAAATGAAATTCTCTCGCTTTATCTGAACACGATTTATTTTGGCTCGGGATATTACGGCATATACAACGCGTCGCAGGGCTACTTTGGCAAAGAGCCGTCTGAGCTCAGCCTGCCTGAAGCAGCCATGCTCGCAGGTCTGCCGAATGCGCCATCACTCTACTCGCCATACGAAGATTTTTTGATGGCGAAAAAAAGGCAGTTCATCGTCCTCGACGCCATGGTAAAAAATGGATACATCGATGAGAAGACAGCCGAATCGGCAAAGATCGCGCCGATTTATCTCGCGCATTAAAAAACGTATTGCTCCCATGCTTTTACACTTGTGAATCATCGCCGCATCAAAAAAGCGTTGCTTGTCAGCTCAACTGACAGCAACGCTTTTTGGATGCCATTATTTTCTCATTGTCTTAGTCTTTGTCTCTCGCGCGTGCCGCTTCACGTTCACGCTCGCGCTGAGCCTTCTCAGCAGCCTTGGCCGCGTCTTCGCGCGCCTTCTCCTGCTCTTTTATCTGCATTTTCTGCGATGTCTCGAGCCCGTTGTAGAAGTCCTGCACCATGCCCGTGTAGTCCTTTATGGTGTCGCTCTCGTCCGTCGTCGTAATCATGCGATTTGAGTAAAGCAATTCATTAGTGCCGGAGCGATAGACATCGAAATAAAATACGGTGCGCGTATTGTTCGCAACCGTCAGCAAAACATACGCGTCGGCATAGCGCTTGACGTTGTCGCGGAACAGCTTCGCCGCGACGTGACGGTCGAGCTTGTCTATGTCCTTGCCCGTGTCCACCTTTATGCCGTTCGCGACGTCCGCATACGGCACGACCTGAATGACTTTGTTCTTCGCCGCGCCGTTTGACACAGCGAGCGTCAGCTCATCGAGCGATGGGAAATCTTTGAGCGGCACATACAGTGGACGCGCCACGGCTATTTTTTCGATGCTCGCAATATTCGCGCCCTCCGGCATCGTCACCGTGTCATTGTGCGCCAGCACGACGCTCGTCATGAGCATCATGATGGCAAATACCATTACGATTATTTTTTTCATTTCTGTCTCCTTTTAGTCAATCAGATGATGAGCTTTCATCGCGGCCTTCAGCTGCTCCAGTGTCCCCTGTTCCATGTCGCAAAGCGGCAGACGCAGCGGCCCGACATTATATCCCATGAGACGCATCGCCGTCTTTACAGGGATTGGATTGACCTCACAGAAAAGCGCATCGACGAGGTCGGTGTAGTCAATCTGCATCGCGGCGGCTTCCTTGACCTTGCCGTCGAAATAAAGCTGACAAATCTTATGCGTGTCGCTTGGCGCCACATTCGAGAGCACAGAGATGACGCCTTTGCCGCCGAGCGAAAGAATGGGCACAATCTGATCGTCGTTGCCGGAATACACGGTGAGCTCGTCACCAACGGCTTTGCGCAGGCGAAGAATGAACGACAAATCTCCGCTTGCCTCTTTTGCCGCGACGATGTTTTTATGCTTGCTGAGCTCGACGTACGTCGCGAGCTTTATCGAGACGCCCGTGCGCGACGGCACATTGTAGAGAATGCACGGCACATTGACGCTGTCGGCGATTTTCGTGAAATGCTGCACGAGACCCTTCTGCGTGCACTTGTTGTAATACGGCGTGACGAGAAGCAGTCCGTCCACGCCGACTTTCTCGGCGTACTGCGAAAGCTGGATGGCGTAGCTCGTGTCGTTCGAGCCCGTGCCCGCTATGACGGGCACGCGCTTTTTGACGTGCTCGACAGCGTACTTTATCGCTTCCTTGTGCTCCGCGTCGCTCATCGTCGCCGCTTCGCCCGTCGTGCCCGCGACCACGATTGCGTCTGTGCCCGCTTTGATTTGGTCGTCGATGATGCGACCAAATTCATCGAAATTTATGCCATTCTCCGTGAAAGGTGTTACGATGGCGACGCCAGCACCCTGAAAAATCAACTTTTTCATGATAGCCTTTCTCCTTTTAGTTCATATTTCTGATTACGAGGTTATATTTCCGACTATTATAGCATAAAATCATCATAATGGCGAAGTATGTCATTCGAGCACCGGAATGATGCGCCTAAACAGCTCCTTGCTCTGCTTTACTTTCTCCTCGTTGCCGAAAACGCAATACATATTCTGCTTCATGCCGTCATCGACGACATCGGCGAGAGCGTGAATATCATTCACCGTGCAGCCGAGTATTTCATCACGTTGCTGTTGCTTTGCCTGCTGCGTCAATCCCGACATATAGCCCAATGCGGCCGTGTTGCCCTTCATCGCTGGTGTCATCGGCGTGTCGAGCAGTGAAATCGTGCCGATGATGTACTTCGTCATTTCACGGTCTGTCGCATCGAAATTTCTCAGATAATCCGCAATGCCGTCATAGGCATCAAGCGTCTCCACGAGATTCGGGTCGCGATACGATGTGAAGAGCATCACGCCGTCGCGCATGAACTGAGCCGACGCGCCATAGGCACCGCCCTGCACGCGAAGCCGCGTCCAAAGATAACCGTAGCGCATGATAGTCTCGAGCACGCGCATGGCACCCGTGAATTTATGACCCGCGCGGAGGAAATTTGCACCCTTGCCGACATACTGGACGCGCGACGATGACGTGAGCGCCTCGTTCGACGCCTCAAGCGACACATCATAGTTCACGCTCGCGCGCTTCTCATTCGGCAGCGACTTGAGCAATGTGCTGACAGCTTTCGCCACCGTGTCGTAGTCCTCGTCCGACGTCGTTATGCCGACGATGAGATTGTCGCGGCTGTATAGCAGCTTGAGCGTCTCGGAAAGGTCTCTCGAGAACATCTCGAATTTTTCATCGTAGTGCTCGAAAATGTCATTCAGAAAATGATAGTAGCTCAAGCCCGCCACATCGTTGAACTTCGCGCTCGCGCTCATATATGACGCCAATCTCTTCGACATGAGACGCTGCGGCATGTTCATCGTCTGACGTTCCCAGCCTGCGATGCACTGCTTGACGAGGTCGAGCACACGCTTTTTGTCATCGAACTTTGACGTCGTCAATATTTCCGTCAATATATCGGCGAGTTCATTTGCTTTTCTCACGAGCACGCGCGACTTCACTGGCGCCTTGACGTACCATCCGTCCGGCGCACTTTCATCCACTTTGCTATGCGCCTCGAGCGAAAATCCGATGCCGCCCGTGTGAAGATTCATCAATGTCGTGATGTCCTGATACGAATGTTTCGACGTATCGACGCCGCCGAGCACATCGCAGAGAAAATACGCGCACAACTGCTGCTCCGGCGTCAAAACGGACGCATCGAAATAGAGCGTCACATAGGCGATGCCATGCGTTTTGATGTCAGAGTACAGCACCTTGCTCCCGTCGATGCTTCGCTCCTCGAGCGGAAGAACATCCGCCTTTTTCTCAATGTCGCTGAGCTTGAGGAGCGGTATCGTCGCGAGATTTTCCGGTGAGTCTGGTGCCGCTTGATATTCCTTGAGGTGCGCTGTCGTCTTTATGATGTCATTTATCTCCGCCTCGCTCATGGCCGCCTTTTTCTCTGCCAAGCGCTCGGCAATTTTCTTCTCACGTTCTTTTGCCATCGTTGTGCTCGGCACCATCGTCACAAGCACTTGATGCGGATTATTGATGAAGCAACGCTCCACGACCTTTTCAAAGTAACCATTATCGAGACCCTCTCTGAGCGTCTTCATGTCATCCTCATAGTAGAGCGTGATGGCGGGGTCATCATCGTACAGCCATGTCGTGAGCGCGCTCATGTTGTAAATCAAGCCTTTTGGCGTCTGGCCGAAATCCGCCTCGCGCATCTTGAATTCCTCTGTGTTGAGCGATGCCTCGAGGAGCGTACGGTCAATGCCATTTTTGACGAGCTTTTTGAGCTCATCCATCATGACGCGATAAAATTTGTCAGCGTCGCTTGGTCCCGCGTTCGTGACCTCAACGGAAATCGTCGGCTGTATGAGATTTGCCTCGAAAGTCGCGTCCATGTCCTTGCCTATGCCAGCGTCGATGAGCGCCTGACGTACAGGCGCCGCGTCCGTCAAGAACAGCGCATGAACCAGCACCGAGAGCGCCGCCCGCGTGAGGCTGTCATGCTCGTCGGCACCGATTGCGCCCCACAGCAGATACGTCTTGTCCTTCGTGTCCTCATCCGCACCGATAGGATACGACTTTTCGACTTTCTTTATTTTATCGCTGTTATTGAATAGCGCCTGCTTCTCAACCTGGGAATTGACTTCGATTTTCGTGAAGCGTGACAAATATTCCTCGTCGAGAAATTTGAGCTTTTCCTCGATGTCCATGTCGCCATAGAGGAAAATATAGCTGTTCGCTGGATGATAATATTTTTTATGGAACGCGACGAAAGCCTCCTGCGTGAGTTCCGTGATGCACTCTGGATTGCCGCCCGACTCGAAATGATACGTCGTGTCGGGAAAAATCGCCTTCATCGACTCCGTCTCGAGGAGGTCCTCGGGCGACGACGTCGCGCCTTTCATCTCATTGTAAACGACGCCGCTGTACTTGAGCGGCTTCTCGGGGCTGTCTATCTCGTAGTGCCAGCCCTCCTGCATGAGCACCTCATTCTTCTCATACATCTGCGGATAGAAAACGGCGTCGAGGTACACGTCCATGAGGTTTTGGAAATCCTTGTCGTTGCGGCTCGCCACGGGATACATCGTCTTGTCTGGGAATGTGATTGCGTTGAGGAACGTGTTGAGCGAACCTTTGACAAGCTCAACAAATGGCTCTTTCAGCGGAAATTTGCGTGAACCGCAGAGCGTCGAGTGCTCGACGACGTGCGGCAGTCCCATGTCGTCATACGGCGGCGTGCGAAACGTGATGGAGAAAACCTTGTTGTCATCACTGTTTTGCAAGAAAAAAAGACGCGCACCACTTTTTTCGTGAACGAATTCGAAAGCCTCCGAGTCCACTTCGTGAATGGTTTGCGTCTTCAAAAGCCTAAAGCCATGAATCATATCGTTTATCTTCATATATGCCGCTCCTTTTATAATGAAAAATTGATTTTGCTTAAACTGTTATGTCATATTGGCAAAGCGCTCGACTGCCTTCGTGAAGTTGGCGATGGTCTTGTCCGCGTCGCCGTGCTCGATGCCGTCCTTGACACAATGCTGGATGTGCCCCTCGAGTATGACCTGACCACAGCGGTGGAGAGCCATTTTCGCAGCATTCACCTGAGCAAGAATATCTTCACACGGAATATCCTCATCAATCATCCTGTCAATGGCCTGTACCTGTCCAATGACTTTCTTCAGCCTTCTGTGAAGATTTTCGGAATCCATGCACTGTCTCATAACAACCCACCTCGTAAATATTACTAGCACATTTTTTATTTTACATGAAAATTTTCATAAGCACAATCATCTTTTAACGAAAAGGCATTAAGACGACTTGATTTTTTGATATAATGTAAATCCATAGACTAGACTTCGTCCGTGTCGAAGAGCAGCGTCACGGGACCATCGTTTATCGACGAGACCTTCATGTCCGCGCCGAATTCGCCGTGCTCCACATGAAATCCGCGCGCGCGGCACGCATCTATGACGAGCTCATAAAGCGGCTTTGCGATGTCGGGCTTCGCCGCCTTTGAAAATCCAGGGCGACGGCTTTTGAGGTCCGCGTAGAGCGTGAACTGCGACACGATGAGGAGCTCGCCGCCGACTTTGTCGAGCGCGAGATTCATCTTGTCGTTTTCGTCCGTGAATATGCGCACATTGCAAATCTTCTCAGCGAGATGATTCGCCTCCTTCTCCGTATCATCCGGACCGACGCCGAGCAAGACAAGAAGGCCCTTGCCTATCGTTCCGACGATATTTCCATCAATCGCAACGGATGCTTCACTGACACGCGTAACAACGGCTCGCATTTTTATCCCCCTAAAAATTCATTTTCTTTATTATCCATATAAAGGCTGAACTCATCATGAAAAATTTTTTTCCTGCGCTTTTTCCTGTCATCTTGGTTTTGCTGATTATCGGCGCGTATCACGCTTCCAATCGTGACTTCGCGACTGCTCTGCGGCCTTGCTCCATTGAGCGTGGCTCGACGCTCAGCGGCCAAAAAATATTGCTCGTGCCGCTCGACAGCAGGCCGCCGTGCTCCGATTTCGTGACAAAGGCCGCTGCCATCGTCGGCGACGACGTCGTCATGCCGCCGAGCGACATCATGGACTACTACTCAAAGCCGAGCGAAACCGAGAAAATAAAATCATGGGCTAATGATAACATATCATCGTGCGATGTCGCAATCATCTCCATTGACCAAATTCTCTACGGTGGCCTGCTCGCGTCGCGTGAGCTCGAAAAATCATCGGCAGACATCGCAGGCGTCGTCGATTTTCTGACGGAGCTTCATCGAAAATATCCCGAAAAGCCGCTCTACATCTTTACGATTCTTCCGCGTTTCGCACCGCCCGACAGCATCGACACGAGCAGCGACCGCAAAAACCTCATGCAATACTCGCGCCTTGTCGACAAAACGGAGCAATCACTCAATCCCGATGATGAGGACATCGCCAAGCTCAACGATTTAAGGCAAACGATACCACCAAAAATTCTCTCACGTTATGAATCGCTGTTCACGTTTCACGAAGCGCTCACGAAGCATCTCATAGAGCTCGCCGAAAATGGCACCGTGACACAGCTTGTCATTGGACTCGACGACGGCGAAAAATACGGCATGCCCAATCGCGAACGACGCAACCTCGAAAATTATATTGGACAAGCAAAAAACAAATCGTCCGTATTCATGATGCACGGAGCGGACGAAATCGCGCTTTCCATTGTCGCTGAGATGGAGGCAAAGCGCAGTAGCTATACGCCGTCCATCTTCATTGATTACAATGACGAAAGCACAGCCGCGCGCATCATGCCATACATGGCGACGACAAACGAAGCAAACGCTGTCGAAAAAATCAACTTCATTTATGGCGTGCGCGTGGCTTCACGCGATGACGCAGATTTCACGCTTTCCATTTCAGCAAACGACTATGAAAGCGATACGATGAACACGAGGCGCGCAAATGCAACGCGCATAAAAAATTTGCTTGACGCAGGAAAAAGCATCGCGCTCGTCGACCTCGCCGTTCATTTTCGTGAGGAAGAGACACTGCTGCCACTGCTCATCGATGAAGACGCGCCGATTCATCGTCTTGCGGCGTACGCAGGATGGAACACTGCGAGCAACTCGATTGGCACCGCACTGGCGGAGGCCGTGCTGTTTGACATTGCGAAAAAACGGGCGGCGACGACAAACGAGCTCATCGGCGCCTCTGACAAGCAGCTGCTATTTCTCGACGAACGCTTCATTGAGGATTGCTACTATCTCAAAAGCACAATAGACACCATCAACTTCTCTTTGAGAAAAGAAGGCTACTACGATGTCAACGACCTTGACCTCGACCACAATACTCATTGGGCGAATGACATGCTCAGCAAAGCGCTGAAAAGGAGAATCGATTTTCTCACATCGTCGAGAGCTTATAACATGCCGATGATTTGCACGACGCCAAGCGGCGAAACGCTAAAATTCACCGTAAAAAATCTCAAAGCCGACGCATATTTCCCGTGGCCGAGAACATTTGAAATTCGATTGACAACGAAGCACGATTTGATGACAGAATAAAAAAGAGACCTCGCGATGAATTTGAATCAAACTCATCGTGAAGTCTCTTTTTATTTGCTTAAATTATTTCTGTTACTTTTTGCCCGTGCTGCCTCTCTTTGTCATCGGCACATTCTTCTTGCACAGCGGACATTCATCTGGCTTGTACGTCTCGACATTGAGATGCAGGAGCGCATGATACGGCACATCGCCAAAGCTGACTTTGCCGCCGCTGCGGTCCACGAGCATGCCAACAGCCACTGGAACACCGCCCGCCTTGCGCACGACGTCTATGACTTCTTTGACAGAGCCGCCCGTCGTCACGATGTCCTCGACGACGAGCACGCGCTCGCCCTCGTTGAGCTTGAAGCCGCGACGGAACGTCATCTTGCCATTGACGCGCTCCGTGAATATCGCGCGTGTGCCTAGCGCCTTGCCCGTCTCATGAGCGAGCAATATGCCGCCCGTCATGGGGCCGACGACCGTCTCGATATTCGCATCCTTGAAATGCTCCGCGATTTCCTTGCAGAGAATTTCCGTGTATTTCGGATGCTGGAGCACGTTGAACTTCTCAACGTAGAGCGGACTATGAAGTCCCGACGTCAAGAGGAAATGACCTTCCATGATGGCCTTTGTCTTGATGAAAATATCTTTGATCTCATTTTCTGTCATGCTCATTTCACTGCTGCGCCTCCCATTTCTTCAATGATACGCTTCGCCGCCTCACGCGGATTCGCTGCCGCTCTGATGGGACGACCAACGACGATGCTCGTCGCGCCGCTCTCGAGTGCGGAGCGCGGCGTCGCGATGCGGCTCTGGTCATCCGTCGATGAGCCCGCAGGTCTGATGCCCGGCGTGACGATTAGAAAATCTTTTCCGCACGCCTCGCGGATGAGCGAAGCCTCGTTTGGCGACGCCACGACGCCGTCGAGTCCCGCCTTTTTTGCAAGCCGCGCGAGCCTCACGACGCGCTCTTTTATCGGCTCCGTCTCGCCCATCTCTTTCCAGTCATCATCGCTCATGCTTGTGAGTATCGTGACGGCGATGAGTTTCGGTTGCTCGACATTGGCTTTCTTCGCCGCTTCCCTTAGCCTCTCTGCGGCCATCTTCATCATCGTGTAGCCGCCCGACGCGTGAACATTCATCATCGTCACGTGATGAGACAACAGCGAACAAAGGCCGCCTGCAACCGTGTTCGGAATATCGTGGAGCTTTAAGTCAAGGAAAATCTTTTTGCCTTTTTCCGAAAGATAATCGAGCACTGCCTCGCCGACGCTGTAATAAAGCTCCATGCCGACCTTGTAATAGCTCACGGCGTCGCCGAGCTCATCAACGAGCTTTTTTACGTCGTCCATCGTGTGAACATCGAGCGCGACAATCAGTCTTTCATCCGCCATTTACTCACCCACCTTCAGCTTGCCGATGATGTCATGAATGCTTGATAGACCACGCGCTTTCAGATATTCATCGAGGCCGCTGATGATTTTCATCGTGACACTCGGGTCACGGAAATTCGCCGTGCCGATGGACACAGCCGACGCGCCCGCGAGGAAAAACTCCACCGCGTCCTCCGCCGTCTCTATGCCGCCCATGCCGATGACAGGAATGGACACAGCATTCGCAACTTGCCACACCATGCGCAGTGCAACAGGCTTCACGCAAGGACCCGAGAGACCGCCCGTCACATTGCCGAGCACGGGGCGCCACGTGCGTATGTCGATGGCCATGCCCATGAGCGTGTTTATGAGCGAGAGCGCATCTGCTCCTGCCTCCTCTGCGGCCTTCGCGATGGAGACGATGTCCGTCACATTCGGTGACAGCTTCAGTATGACGGGCTTCGTCGTATGCGCTTTTGCCGAGCGCACCACGGCCGCTGCAGATTTCGCGTCCGTGCCAAATATGATGCCACCGTCCTTGACGTTCGGGCACGACACGTTAAGCTCTATGGCCGCCACGCCATCGACATCGAGCATATTCGCAAGCTCGCCGTATTCCTCCGTCGTGCTGCCAGAAATATTGACGATGACATTCATGCCGTATTTTGAAATGCGCGGCAAAATATCGCCGAGAAAATAATCGACGCCTGGATTTTCGAGGCCGATGCAATTCAGCATGCCGCCTGGCGTCTCCGTCATGCGCACGCCGTCATTGCCGCGGCGCGGTTTCAGCGTTGTGCCCTTCACGACGACGCCACCGAGCGCCGAGAGGTCCACAAAATCAGCGAATTCCTCGCCAAATCCAAACGTGCCCGAGGCCGTGAGCACAGGCGACGCCATGTCTATGCCGCAGAGATGCGTCCGCAGTCTTTCACTTGTAGCCATAGCCATCAGAGCACCTCCTGCGCCCAAAACACAGGGCCATCAGTGCAAACTTTTTTGCGCTTGCCGTCATTCGTGTCAACAACGCACGAGAGACATGCGCCCATGCCGCATGCCATGCGGCGCTCGAGCGACACTTGACACGGCACGCCCTTTTCTTTCGCAATTTCGTAAATTTTGCGCATCATGATGTCTGGCCCGCAGACGTAAATCGTGTCGTAATGCGTTTTGTTGAGCATGTCTGGCAACGCGTCCGTTGTGAAACCTTTTTGCCCCATAGAGCCATCGTCCGTCGTGATGTGAATGTGCTCCACGAATGGCTCAAAATATTTCTGCCAAAAAATCTCATCACTGTTCCTGCCGCCGAGGAGCAAATCTGCTTTCTCGCCACGTTTTGCAAGCGCTTTCGACAAGAACAGCAACGGCGCTAGTCCCATGCCGCCGCCGATGATGAGCGACTTGCCATCGCCGAGCGTGAATCCATTGCCGAGCGGGCCAAGGCAATTTACCGTGTCGCCTTTTTTCATCAATGCAAGCGCGTGCGTGCCTTTGCCGATGAGCCTGTAAAACATCGTGACAGTGCCCTCTTTTGCATCGACGTCGGCAACACCGAGCGGGCGGCGCAGTATCGTAAGAGCAGAATCTATTCTCACATGAATGAATTGTCCAGGGCGCGCAATCATCGCTATCTCCGGTGCATGAACGCGAATGCGGAAAACGTCAGGCAGTATCTTCTTGTTATCGACAATCTCCGTGTCTATCGCGAACCTTGTCTTCTCATTTTCAGGCAAGACCATCACCGCCACCTACATAGTCCTGAAGCGCAAGCGTGTACACAAGGCGACGCTCACGCATGAACGACAGGACGCGGAGCACCTCCCATGCCGTATCGAGCGACGTGAGGCACGCTATGCCATGCTCGACCGTAGCGCGACGTATCTTGAAGCCGTCCTTCGCGAAATGGCGGCCCTGCGTCAGCGTGTTGATGACCATATTTATCTGGCCCGTCTTTATCATCTGAATGATGTCCGTGCTGCGCTCATGCACCTTGCCGACGACATCGGCGTCAATGCCCATCGAATGTATCGCCTTCGCCGTGCCCTCCGTCGCGACGAGATCAAATCCCAAATCAGAGAACGCCTTCGCGAGCTGCTTCATCTCTTCCTTGTCCTTGTCCGCGACCGTGAATAGGATGCAGCCATGCGTCGGAATATTCATACCGGCGCCCGTAATGGCCTTGTACAGCGCCCTCGCGTAGTGATAATCGATGCCCATGACTTCGCCCGTCGATTTCATCTCTGGTCCGAGCGTGATGTCAACGTCCTGCATCTTCGCGAACGAGAAGACAGGCGCCTTGACTGCGACGTATGGGCGTGGCTCGACGAGACCCGATTTGAAGCCCTGCTCCTTGAGCGAATGGCCGAGTGATACCTTCGTCGCCACGTTGACCATGTTGATGTCGGTAATCTTGCTCAAGAATGGCACGGTGCGGCTCGAGCGCGGATTGACCTCAATGACGAACACTTCATCATTGACAACGACGTACTGAATATTCAAGAGGCCTCTGACGTGAAGATTGAGCGCTATGCGCCTCGTGTAGTCGGCAATCGTGTATATGACTTTCGCCGATAGCGTCTGCGGCGGATAGACGGCGATGCTGTCGCCCGAATGAACGCCCGCGCGCTCGACGTGCTCCATGATGCCCGGTATGACGACATCCGTCTCGTCCGCGATGCCATCGACCTCGACCTCTGTGCCCATCATATAGCGATCGACGAGGACGGGATGATCTGGCGTCACCTTGACGGCGCGGCTCATGTAGTCGCGCAACTCGTCCTCGTTGTAGACGATTTCCATAGCGCGGCCACCGAGCACGTACGACGGGCGCACCATGACAGGATAGCCGATGTCCTTTGCGCCCTTAAACGCCTCATCAACTGTCGTGACACTGATGCCGCGCGGGCACGGTATCTGCGTCTGATTGAGCACCTCTTCAAAGCGCTCGCGATCCTCAGCGCGGTCTATGCCATCGACTGACGTGCCGAATATCTTGACGCCTGCCTTCTGCAGAGCCGATGCGAGATTGATGGCTGTCTGCCCTCCGAACTGCACGATGACGCCTTCTGGCTGCTCCATGTCGATGACGTTCAGCACATCTTCCACGGTCAGCGGCTCGAAATACAGCCTGTCCGACACATCGAAGTCCGTGCTGACCGTCTCTGGGTTGTTGTTGATAATGATGGCCTCGATGCCCATTTCGCGCAGCGCCCACACAGAATGAACGGAGCAATAATCGAATTCGACGCCTTGACCTATGCGAATTGGACCCGAGCCAAGAACGACGACCTTGCGACGCTTTGACGGCTCCGCTTCATTTTCCTCGCCGTTGAATGTCGAGTAGTAGTATGGCGTCGCCGCCTCAAACTCTGCGGCGCACGTGTCGACCATCTTATAATGCGGCAGGATGTTCATCGCTTTTCTCAGCGTGCGTATCTCGTCCATCGTCTTTCCCGTGAGCTCTGCGATGGAAACATCCGCGAGGCCGAGATTTTTCGCGCCGCGCATGATTTTCGGCGTCAGGTCTCCTTTGGCGAGAAGATTTTCCATGTCGGCGATGTTCTTTATTTTTTCGATGAACCATTCATCAATCTTCGTGATGTCGTGAATCTCATCGACGGTCGCGATGCCGCGACGCAGTGCCTCCGCGATGACGAAAAGGCGCTGGTCGTTTATCTTGTAAAGATTTTCCTTGACCTTCTTGTCGTCCCACTCGTCCATGAAATTCATGTGGAGTCTGTTGACGCCAATCTCGAGCGAGCGCGTCGCCTTCAAAAGCGCGCCCTCGAATTTACGGTCTATGCTCATGACTTCGCCCGTCGCCTTCATCTGCGTGCCGAGCGTATGGTCGGCGTAGACGAACTTGTCGAACGGCCAGCGTGGGAACTTGACGACGCAGTAGTCAATAGACGGCTCGAAGCAAGCCATCGTCTTCTGCGTAACGGCGTTCACAATCTCATCGAGGTTGTAGCCTATGGCGATTTTCGTCGAGACCTTCGCTATCGGGTAGCCCGTCGCCTTCGACGCCAGCGCCGACGAGCGGCTCACGCGCGGATTGACCTCTATGACATAGTAGTGGTTGCTGTCTGGGTCGAGCGCGTACTGAACATTGCAACCGCCCTCGATGCCGAGCTCACGAATGATGCGGATGCTCGCGCTTCTGAGCATTTGATATTCTTTGTCCGTCATCGTCTGCGATGGCGCCACGACGACGCTGTCGCCCGTATGGACGCCCACGGGGTCAACGTTCTCCATGTTGCATATCGTGATGCAGTTATTGGCACCGTCGCGCATGACCTCGTATTCGATTTCTTTCCAGCCCGCGACGCTGCGCTCGATGAGCACCTGGCCTATCATGCTGTATTTGAGACCCTTTATGACGATCTCAATGAGCTGCTCCTCATTGTCGGCAATGCCGCCACCCGTGCCGCCCATCGTGTAGGCGGGGCGCACGATGATTGGATAGCCGATTTTGTTCGCAAACTGCACGGCGTCCTCGACGTCCTCGACGATGGTGCTCTCAGGGATTGGCTCACCGAGCTTTTCCATCGTTTCCTTGAAAAGCTCTCGGTCCTCTGCCCTTTCAATCGCGCTCAGCGATGTGCCGAGCAGCTCGACATTATATTTCTCGAGCGCGCCCGCCTCAGATAGCTTCACGGCGAGGTTGAGTCCCGCCTGGCCGCCGAGCGTCGCGAGCAGTCCGTCTGGGCGTTCTTTTGAAATGATTTCCTCGAGGAATTCCTCCGTCAGTGGCTCGATATACACGCGGTCTGCAATGTGCGTGTCCGTCATAATCGTGGCAGGGTTGCTGTTCACGAGCACGACCTCGAGCCCTTCCTCTTTCAGAGCGCGGCAAGCCTGCGTGCCCGCGTAGTCGAACTCAGCCGCCTGTCCTATGATGATTGGGCCAGAGCCAATGACCATGACTTTTTTGAGATAATCCTTCTTTGGCATTGCTCAGCCCTCCTTTTTTATCATGTCAACAAATTCATCGAAGAGATACGTGTTGCCTTCAGGACCCGGCGATGCCTCTGGATGGAACTGCACGGAGAATATCGGGAGCTCCGTGTGACGCATGCCCTCGACGGTGTCATCGTTCACGTTGCGATGCGTCACAACGAGCGGCAGCCCTGCCAGCGATTTCTCATCGACCGCGTAGCCGTGGTTCTGCGACGTGATCTGTACGTGCCCCGTCGTCAGATGCTTCACAGGCTGATTTGAGCCGCGATGACCGAACTTCATCTTGTACGTGTCCGCGCCCAATGCGAGCGCGAGCAGCTGATGGCCGAGGCAAATGCCGAATATCGGCTTTTTGCCAATCAGCTTCTTCACATTTTCGACGACATCGGGAATATCCTTCGGATCGCCGGGGCCATTCGAGAGGAATATGCCGTCCGGGTTCATCGCAAGAATTTCCTCCGCCGTGGTGTCCGCCGGCACGACCGTCAGCCTGCAGCCCCACTTCACAAGCGACAGCAGGATGTTTTTCTTTATGCCAAAGTCCATGACGACGACATTGAGACCATCATCGCCCATCGTATATTTTTCTGGCGTCGTCGCCTCGCTGACGACGGCCTTTTTTATTGGCACAGCAAAAAGCTCGTCTATCTCCGACTTTGACACATCGTCAGCGACAATGATGCCCTTCATCGTGCCCGCAGAGCGTATGTGACGCGTGACTGCGCGCGTGTCGACGCCGTAGAGGCACGGTATGCCCTCGTGCATGAGGAAGCTCGGCAGCGTGTCCTCTATCTGCCAATTACTCGGCTTGTCGCAGAGCTCGCCAATGATAAAGCCATTGACGAACGATTTCCTTGACTGCATGAACTGCTTTGCCACACCGTAGTTGCCGACCAATGGATATGTAAGCGTGACAATCTGCCTGCAGTACGATGGATCCGTCAGTATCTCCTGATAGCCTGTCATGCCCGTGTTGAAAACGACTTCGCCCGTCGCCTTTATGTTGTTGAGAAGTTCACCGTGGAAAACCTTGCCATCTTCAAGTATTAGCTTTCCCTTCAATCGAACTGCCTCCTTATTCTATGATTTTTCCATCCTTCATGACGACTTTGCCATCGACAATCGTCATGACTGCCTTGCCCTTCAGCTTTTTGCCGACAAAAGGCGAATGTGTGCCGCGCGTATAAAATTCCTTGTCGTCAACGACCCATTCTTTGTCGAGGTCAATGATCGTGACGTCGGCAGGGCTGCCCGCTGATAGCTTGCCGCCTTCGAGCGCGAATATCTTTGCGGGGTTCGTCGTCATCCTCGAAATGAGCGTCGGCAAATCCATTTTGCCCGTGTGATAAAGCGATGTGAGCACGACGCCGAGCGATGTCTCAAGCCCTGGGAAGCCGCTCGGTGCGAGCGCGTATTCCATGTCCTTTTCCTCTTCGGCATGCGGCGAATGATCCGTCACAATCATATCAATCGTGCCGTCCTTAAGACCTTCGACGACCGCATCGACGTCAGCCTGTGAGCGCAGCGGCGGATTTACCTTCGTCGCACTGTCCCTGAGGTCAACGCATTCATCCGTAAGCGTAAGATGATGCGGCGTCACCTCAGCCGTGACCTTGACGCCGCGCTTCTTCGCCTCGCGCACGATGTCGACGGCCTTTGCTGAGCTGATATGCGCCACATGGACGCGCGCATCAGCGTACTCCGCGAGCATGATGTCTCGCGCGACGGCAATGTCCTCGGCGACGGTCGGGCGACCTTTTGCGCCGAGCATGGCGCTCATGTGACCCTCGTTCATGTAGCCTTCCTCGACGAGCGACGTCTCCTCATCGTGATTGATGATGATTTTGTCGAACGCGCGCAGATAATCAAAACCATTGAGAAGCGTCTTCGCGCGCTTCACATAATGGCCATCATCCGAAAACGCGACAGCACCTGACAGCGCCATATCACCGACTTCGGCAAGCTCCTCGCCATTCTGGCCCTTCGTCAGCGCGCCGATGATGGCGACATGCGTCACGCCCGTCATCTCCGCTTCTTTTTGCAGGCTGCGCACGAGCGCTGCGTTGTCCACGACAGGCTTCGTGTTTGGCATCGTCGCGATTGTCGTGAAGCCGCCCGCTGCAGCCGCGCGCGTGCCCGAGGCGAAGTCCTCTTTTGCCTCTTGGCCTGGCTCCCTTAGATGCACGTGCATATCGATGAGCCCCGGCACGACGACCTTGCCCGACGCGTCGATGACCTCGGCATCGTCCGCCTTTATGTCTGCGGCGACCTCTTTTATTTTTCCGTCCTCAATCAATACATCAAATTTTCCATCAATTTTATTGGCGGGGTCGATGACGCGCCCATTTTTAATGATTTGCTTCACTGTCTTTACCTCCCGTCAATGTCAACGTCAAAAGTGCCATGCGCACCGCGACGCCGTTCTGCACCTGCTCTTGTATGGCCGAGTTGTCGCCGTACGCCACATACGGCGAAATCTCGAGGCCTTTGTTCATCGGCCCCGGATGAAGCACGAGCACATCGTCCTTCGCGAGAGCGAGCCGCTCATCATTGAGACCAAAAATCCTCGCATATTCGCGCTTCGATGGGAAAAGGCCCGCCTTCATGCGCTCGAGCTGAATGCGCAGCACATTGATGGCGTCCGCGTCCTTTATGGCGTCCTCTATGCGGTCATGGACGAATATGCCCGGCTCTTGATAGAGGAAGCGCGGCATCATCGTCTTTGGCCCCGCGAGGTGCACCTCTATGCCCATTTTGCGCATGCCCCATATATCGGAGCGCGCGACGCGGCTATGAGATATATCGCCGATGATGGCGACCTTGAGTCCCTCGAGATGTCCCTTGTGCTCGAGCAGAGTGAAAAGATTTAAGAGTCCCTGCGATGGATGAGCATGAGCGCCGTCGCCCGCATTGATGATGACTGGATGATGAACGACCTTCGTCGCGTACTCTGCCGCGCCTTCATTCTTGTGGCGCATGACGATGGCATCAAAGCCCATCGCCTCGACCGTGAGCAGTGTGTCGCGCAGGCTCTCACCTTTGACAATGCTGCTCGTGCCCGACGTGATGTTCACGACGTCGGCGCCGAGGTACTTGCCCGCTGTCTCAAACGACGTGCGCGTCCTCGTGCTGGGCTCGTAGAAAAGCGTGACAATCGACTTTCCACGCAGCGTTGGCACTTTCTTGATGTCGCGATGAATGATTTGCTTCATCTCTTTCGCGGTCGCGAGCACGAGCTTTATCTCCTCAGGCGAGAAATCCTTCAGCCCAAGGACATGCTTTCCCCGCAGCGATACGGTGCTTTTCTCCAATCGAATCACTCCTTAAAAAATTTGAGGAAACACTGAATTAACCTTGCTTCAACTAATCAGCGTTTCCTTGAGCAAAATAAAATGAGCTTCCCCATGCCAAGGCATAAGAAAGCTCACCAGCTTCACATAATTAATAAGCCGAAAAACGGCTGGCAACCTTTATCAGCCTCACAGGACTAATTTCAAAGGTACAAACGCTATTAATTGTTTTATTGATAATACCACACAAAGAGACGTGCGTCAAATTAAAATTCATCAAGCGATTCATTCGCGCCATCGAAAAATTCCAGCTCAAAAATTTTTCAACGATTTCTCGCCAATATTTATTGAGCGATTTCATTCACGATTATTTCGTCGGCTCATCGCGATGCTTCATATAGTAGAAAACGTATTGCTGAATGATGCCCGCGTCGTTGCCGAACGGCGCAAATGGGTCGTCGCCCTCGCATATATCGAGTACGCGCGCTATCCACACATCGACGGGAACGCGCGCCGTCCTGCCGTAGCCGAAAAGCGCGACGCAGTTCGCAACTTTTTTGCCGACGCCTTTCACCGAAATGAGCGCATTAAAAAGCGCGTCATCGGAGAGGCGACCGATGGCGTTCAAATCGAGCGCACCATTCGACACCTTCGCCGCCGCGTCGACGAGATACGGCGCGCGGTAGCCGAGACTGCACTCGCGCAGCTCGCTCTCGCTCACGCGCGCGAGCATATCGGCGTCTGGAAACGCGTATATCTCCTCTTTGTATTTCAGCGGCGTCTCGAGCCTGTGGCCGTATCTTTTGGCAATCGTCTCAACGCAGTTCGCAATCGCGGGGATGTTTTTCCTCTGCGAGATGATAAACGTGATGAGCATCTCCCACGCGTCCTGCCGCAGCACGCGAATGCCACGGCCACAATCGACAGCGGCCGCTATGAAGTCTCTGTGCGGCACGTCGCCGATGTCGCGCCCGATGGTTTTATATTCGCGGTTCATGTCGAAATAATCATGCCATACGTTTTGCCATGTGTCAGCGTCGCACGAAATATCAAATTTGCCGTTGCCATTCGGCTTAATGTAAAGCACATTGTCGCGGCAAATGAATCGAAATGCGCCGTCATTGAGTTCATGCGCGCGGAAACATTGACCGCAGTCTATAATCTTGCCTAAATCGAAATCGTCATGGATTGTTATTATCATATCTTATTCTGCGAGCTTCTTCTTCAGTTTATCGGCTATCTCATCATACACGGGCGACGCAACGCCGAGCTCCTTGCAGCGCTCAGGCACGCTATACACGAGCCCCGCGACCTCAGACGACTTTCCCGCGGCGATGTCACGCTGCATCGACGTCGTCGACTCTGGCTTCGACTTGTCCATGATTGTGAGGTTCTGCTCGACGAGCTGTGCTGGAAGCTCTATGGACTCGGCTTTGCCCATCGCCATGATTTCCTTTATCATCGCGATGAACGTCTCTCGATACGCTCCGCCCACTTGCATGTCCTTCGCCGTCGCGCCGTATAGCGAGCCAAGCGCCGCAAATGGCGCGACAAATGAAAATTTTATCAGCGCGTCTCGCTCAATATGCGGCGAGACCTCGGCACGAATATTGGCCTTTTCCAAATCTGCCGCGACGTTATTCAACACAGGCATCACATTGCCTCGAATATCGTCAGCGGTATCATGGCGCAGGCCAAACACTACGCGGAAAATCTTGTTGTTAATATCTATGATACCAGGCTCCGCAATCTGCGCGTATATATAAATGCAGCCATCTGTAACGACATTGTCGGGCAAATGCTTTTGGAGCCTCGCGCCCGTGCCGTAAATATTTAGTATCGGTATGACAATGGTGTTTTTCCCAATGATGCGCTTCAAAAACGGCACCGTGTCGGGAATGGAATATCCCTTGACGCACACGAACACGACATCCGGTGTGTCATGGTATTCATCCATCGTGAATGCGCCGGGGTGCACGACGAACGTCTCAGCAAGCGTCTTCACCGTGAGGCCATTTTTGCGTATGGCATCGAGATGCGCGCCGCGCGCAATCAGCGTGACATCGAGCCCCGCATGTGCAAGAAAGCCACCAACAGCGCCGCCCGTCCCGCCAGCGCCAACAATCAAATATTTCATTTATCATCGCTCCTTTAATTCATCAACATCACCATTGCAGGAACATGTTGAATCGCCTTTCATAACCAATCGTCGTCATCGGCCCATGTCCCGTGAGCACGCGCACATCGTCATCGAGCTTCATGAGCTTGTCCTTTATGCCGCGAACGAGTGTGACCTCCGAGCCGCCTGGAAAATCCGTGCGCCCTATGGAGCCTTGAAAAAGCGTGTCGCCGACAAACGCAAGACCATCCGCCTCGTCGACGTAGCAGACGCCGCCGGGCGAATGACCCGGCGTATGCAGCACGTTGAGCGTCGTGTGGCCGAACGTGATTTTGTCGCCTTCGCCCACGAGATTTTCCGCTGGGCGTGCCACCGCCATAAATCCCATGTACGCCGAGAGATTTTTCCTTGGGTCTGTCAGCATGGGATTGTCGAGCGCGTGAATATAGAGCGGCACATTCAGCGCATCCCTGATTTCGTCATTGGCGCCGATATGATCGCCGTGGCCGTGCGTGTTCAAAAGCGCTTTCACATTGATATGCTCTTTAGCAACATAGTCGAGAATCTCTTTTGCCCCGCCGCCCGCATCTACAATGACGCCTTCATTCGTATCGTCCGAGACGATATAGCAGTTCACGTCGATGGGGCCAACGATGAAACTTTTTATTTTTATTGGCATTATTTTTCCTTTCCTGAACCAACGGCTCGCGTCACACTGAAAACGTCCTTCTGGCGGCGCAGCTTCGTGATGATTTGCTCCACCTGATCCGCGCTTTTCACGTCGAGTCCCATGATGATTGTCGATGTCTTGTTGCGGCGGTTCGGCTTCGCGTTGATGGAATTTATGTTGACCTTCATCTCAGCCGGCACGGCCAAAAGTGTCGAGAGCACGCCCGTCTTGTCGTTGCAGACGATGGCAATCGAGACCGTGTAGACCTTGTCGAGTCCCACATCCCAATCGACCTCTATGACGCGCGAGAGGTCGCCCATGTCGTTTATCGCGTTCGGACAGTCGGCCCTATGAACCGTGACGCCGCGCCCGCGCGTGATGTACCCGACGATATGGTCGCCCGGGATAGGGTTGCAACACTTGGCGAGCCGCACGAGCAGACCTGCCTCGCCCGCGACGAGGATGCCGTGGCTCGCTTTTTTCTGCACGCCCTCGTGCGGCTTGAGCTCCGACAGGAGCTTCGATATATCGGGTGCCGTCGTCTTCTGGAGAAATTCTTTGTGCATCGTGATGAGCTTCGTCATCACACCTTTGACCGCGACGCCTCCATAGCCGATGGCCGCGAGCAAATCGTCCTCGCTCGTCATCTTCAGCTTGTCCGCGACGTCCTTGAGACGCCCTTCCTTCAGCAAATCCTTCGGGTCGTAGCCAAGGTGCTTTGCCTCCTCGCGAATGAGCTCCATGCCGCGCTCAATATTTTCACCGCGCTTTGCCTTTTTGAACCACGAACGTATCTTGCTCTTCGTCTCACTCGACGCCACGATGTTGAGCCAATCCGGCGACGGCCCATTGTTCGCCATGTTCGTGATGATGGAAACGATGTCGCCATTTTTCAGCTTGTATTCGAGCGGCACGAGCTTGCCATTCACCTTTGCGCCGACGCAGTGATGGCCGACCTCCGTATGAATGCGATAGGCAAAATCCAGCGGTATCGAGCCCTTCGGCAAATCGATGACATCGCCTTTCGGCGTGAATACAAAGACCTCATCCGAGAAAACATCGACTTTCAACGCCTCGACATATTCCTTCGGGTCAGAGAGCTCCTGCTGGAGATTGACCATCTGCCGCAAGAATGAGAGCTTTTGGTCGTATGCCCCGCTCGCGTTCGCGCCCTTGCCTTTTTCCTTGTATTTCCAATGCGCCGCAACGCCGTACTCAGACACACGATGCATCTGATACGTGCGAATCTGTATCTCCAGCGGATAGCCGCGCGTCATCACCGTCGTATGGAGTGACTGATAGCCGTTCGATTTTGGCATGGCGATATAGTCCTTGAACCGTCCCGGCATCGGCTTCCACATCGCGTGTATGACGCCGAGCACCGCATAGCAGTCCTTCACCGTATCGACGAGCACACGCACCGCCGAGAGGTCATATATCTCGCTGATGTCCTTGTTGTCGCGCTTCATTTTCTTGTATATGCTGTAGAAATGCTTCGCGCGGCCTCTTATCTCGGCTTTCATGCCCGCCTCGTCGAGCTTTTCGCGCAGCTGCTTTATCGACTCGTCAATGAACGCCTGACGCTCCTGCCGCTTTTGCTTGACGCTCTCCACGAGGTCATAGTATATGTCCGGCTCGAGATAATGAAGGCACAAATCCTCGAGCTCCCACTTTATGCTCGATATGCCGAGCCTGTTAGCGAGCGGCGCGTATATCTCAATCGTCTCGCGCGCAATGCGCTTCTGCTTCTCGGCTGACACATATTTGAGCGTGCGCATGTTGTGCAGGCGGTCTGCGAGCTTTATGAGGATGACGCGAATGTCCTTCGCCATCGCAAGAAACAGTTTTCTGTAGTTCTCGAGCTGCTGTTCTTCTTTTGACTTGTACTTTATCTTGCCGAGCTTCGTCACGCCGTCGATGAGCATGGCGATTTCGTCGCCAAACTCCTCCTGCATTTCCTCAATCGTATACGTCGTGTCCTCGACGACATCGTGAAGAAGTGCCGCACTGATGGTCGCTTCATCGAGGTGCATGTCTGCCAGAATTTTCGCGACATGGAGCGGATGAATGATATACTCCTCACCCGACGCGCGCTTTTGACCCTCGTGCGCCGACTTCGCGAGCTCGTACGCGCTCCAAATCACGTCGAGGTCGGCGTCTGGCTGTGTCTGTCTGACCGTTTCTATGATATCTTCTATTTTTACAGTTTCGCTTGCTTCTCTGCTCTCTTTCATGCGGCCACATCTCCCCTGAGAAAGGATTAGTCATTACACATTTACATACGATATTATACCATCATTTTCCCTGCGTGAATGTCTTTGACGCATTTAAATCCAATTTTTCTTTTGGCCTCGGGAGCATCCTGTACTCGTCATTGTCCTTCTTTATGAGACCGAGCTCCATGAAAATATCTAGACATTTCCTCAGCGTATAAAGGGAATAATTGAGCCTCGTCGAAAGCTGCAGCTCCGACACGGCCGCGATGCCCGCCTGCGTCTTCGTCACGGCGCCCGACAGCTCGCGAATGGCGATATACACGTTCGCGAGTATTTCCCTGTTCGGGAAAATGCGCCTGCTCATCGCCTCGCGCACGTCCTGCAGCTTTATCTGCACATAGCGGTTGCCGTTCCACTCATCTATCTCGGGCATATACGCTATGTCGATGGGGCCGCCCGTCGCGAATGAAAGCTTCTCAGCCATGTTCCAGCCGATGGCATGCACGTTGCCCACGTTGAACATCAGATGCCTTTTGTCCTCGCGTCCAACGAGGCGCGCGCCGTCCGCCACGGACTCATGCGCTATGAAAATCGGCCTCGGGTTGCCCATGCCATACGGCTCGAGTTTTGACAGCGTATCGACGAAGTCCGTGCTCACGTTCAGCGGCGACAGCTCTGCCTCGCCGCTCAGCACGGGTATCATCTGCTCCGACGTCAAGTGCGCGTCTGCAAAAGCGTTGAGCTTCTCTTCGAGCTCACCAATTTTTTCAGGCTTTATCGTTATGCCCGCCGCCATCGAATGACCGCCAAACTGAATCAAAGAGTCCTTTGCGCTTGTCAGCGCATCAAACATGTGAAAGCCCTCGATGCTGCGACATGAGCCTTTGCCAACGCCATCATGAATGCCGATAACGACGGACGGCCGATAATATTTTTCCGTGATGCGCGACGACACGAGGCCGATGACGCCCGCATGCCAATCGTCGCCATACGCCACGATGACCTTCGCCTGTGATGGGTCCTCGTAGCGCTTTTTTATTTGCTCCTCTGCCTGTGCGAGTATGTCGAGCTCTATTCTCTTGCGCTCCTCGTTTGCGCCGTCGAGCTCTGCCGCGAGCTCACGCGCTTTTTCCTTGTCGCTTGAAAGCAACAGCTCCGTGCCGATGGATGCTGTCTCGAGCCTGCCTGCGGCGTTGAGTCTCGGCGCGATGACAAAGCCCACTTGCCCCGACGTGACAGATTTCCCAGAGAGACCCGACACGTCAATCAGCTCATGAAGCCCGAGTATTCTCTCTGGATTTTCATTTATGGCCTTGAGCCCAGCCTTCACGATTTTGCGATTTTCGCCTAAGAGCGGCACGAGGTCGGCAATCGTTCCGAGCGCCGCGAGCTCCAAATCGTACGCGTACTCCTCATTGTACAGCTGCTTCGAGAGCGCTTGGCACAGCTTGAACGCCACGCCCGCGCCGCAGAGGTCCTTGAACGGATATTTGCAATCTTTTTGATGCGGGTCAACAACGGCCACGGCTTTTGGCATGTCGTCGCCCGGCAAATGATGATCCGTGACGACGATGTCGAGCCTGTCCCTCACAGACTCGACGATGTCCGCCGACGATATGCCGCAGTCGACGGTGACGACGAGCGACGCGCCCGCGTCAGCGATTTTCATCAGTGGCTCCGTGTGAAGACCATAGCCGATTTTCCGCGTCGGTATGAAATAGCTGACATAGTCGCCCGCGCCGATGTGCTCGAAAAATCGCATCAAAATCGTCGTCGCCGTTATGCCGTCCACATCATAGTCGCCGTAAATAACAAAGCGTTCCTTGCCCTCTATCGCCTCGATGATTCTCTTCACGGCCTTGTCCATGTCCTTCATGAGAAAAGGATCATGATACGGCTCCGTCTCCGGCATCAAAAATTTTTGTGCTTCATCCACTGTGTCAATGCCGCGCGACATCAATATGCCGGCAATGACCTGCGGCACGCCAATCGCGTCGGCCAATTTTTTTTCGGCCGCCACGTCGTGCTCGCGCACGCACCATTTTTTCTCCATTCCACTTCACTCCAAATCTCTTTTGATACTTATCATACCAAAAAAGGCTATCGATTTCATCACTTTTAATGAAATCAATAGCCTTTAAATTCAAATGCTTATAAAATTTTATGCTTTCACTGCCTCAGCGTCGCCGCTGTATTTTTTTGCTCTGCGCTTTTCACTGAAATCTTTGAGCGAGACCCAAAGCGGGCTCGCGATGAAGATGGATGAATAGCAGCCGCTGAAGAAACCAACGAGCAACGCGAACGAGAAATCTTTCGTCGTGTCGCCGCCGAAGAAGTACAGCGCGAACGTCGTGAAGAGAACGGTGCACACCGTGTATATCGAGCGCGTGAGCGTCTGATATATGCTCCTGTTCGCGAGCGCGACGACATTGCCGCCCCTGCGGAAATGAAGCTTCAGATTCTCACGTATTCTGTCGAATATGACAATCGTGTCGTTGATGGAGTAGCCGACAATCGTCAAGAGTGCCGCGACGAATGACGAGTCAACTTGCTTCTGCGTGAACGAGAACACAGCGAGCACGACGAGCACGTCGTGAACGAGCGCGAGCACGGAGGCAAGGCCAAACTTGAACTCGAAGCGTATAGAAACGTATATGACGATGAGCACCCACGAGAGGAGCGTCGCCCACAGCGCATTGAGCAAAAGCTCCGTGCCCATCGTGGCGCCGACTTTTTCCTCGCGCAGCACCTTGTACTCGCCGAGCTTGTCCTTGAGCGATGCCATGACGGCCTTGCGCTCATTTTCCTCGAGATCCACGGTGCGTATCATCACGTCAGTAGACTCCGTGACGTCCTTTTCTGCGCCCGAGAGCTGTATCGTGCTGTTGTCGAGGTCGTACACTTTCATGACATCACGCACCGATGTGATCGCGACGGGTTGCTCAAATCTGAGCTCTATGATCGTGCCGCCCGTGAAATCGATGCCGAAATTGAACCCCTTCATGAACATACAGATGATGCCGGGGATGATGACGCAGAGCGAAATGAGATACCAGATTTTCCTGTGGCCGACGATGTCAAATCGTCCCTTCATGTATTCCTCATTTTGATCGACGCGCGTCTTTTTTTCATTTTTAGGCATTATGCGGCACCTCCTTTGCGGTGCTGCCCATGCCAGCGCCAAAGAAGAACGGATTGTGGAAAATATTTGCTCCGATGAGCAACTTCAGCATGAACTGCGTCAGCGAAATCGCCGTAATCATCGAGAGGATGACACCAAGGCCGAGCGTAATGGCGAAGCCACGTATCGAGCCCGTGCCGAACATGAACAGCACGATTGACGCGATGATGGTCGTGATGTTCGAGTCGAAAATCGTCGTGAACGCGCGCTTGAAGCCCGAGTTCATCGCCATCCTCATCGTCTTGCCTGTCTTGAGCTCCTCTTTGAAATGCTCAAATATGAGGACGTTCGCGTCGACCGCCATGCCTATCGACAATATGATGCCCGCAACACCCGGCAGCGTCAGCGTCGCGTCGAGGAACTTCAGCGCGGCGAGCAGCATGAGGACGTACGCCATGAGGCTGATGTCCGCAATGAAGCCCGACAGGCGATAAAACGCAATCATGAACAGAAGCACAGCTCCGATGCCGATGGAAAATGCAAATTCACTCTTGTCTTTCGAATCTTGACCGAGCGTCGGACCAACCGTGCGCGTCTCGATGATGTTCACCTTGACCGGCAGTGCACCACTGCTGAGCAGTATCGCGAGATTGTGCGCTTCCTCGAGCGTGCGCGAGCCCGTGATGACAGCTTTGCCGCCCATGATTGGCTCATTGACGTTTGGCGCCGTCAGCACCTCGCCATCAAGCAAGATTGCGATGCGGCGGCCGACATTCTTCGACGTGAGCTCACCAAACTTCTGGCCGCCCTCGTCAGAGAACTCGAGCGCGACGAGATTCTGTCCGCTCTGGTCTGTCTGCTCTTTCGCGTCCTTGAGGTCCGTACCCGTGAGGACGGTGTTGCCTTCCTCATCCTTGAACTCAAGCATGGCCGTCTTGCCGATGACCTGTATAGCCTTGTCTGGGTCATTGATGCCCGGCAGCTCGACGATGATGCGGCGCTCACCTTGGCGCTGGATGATAGGCTCCGTGAGGCCGAGCTCATTGACGCGCTTCTCCATGATGTGCGTCACGCGTTCCATCGCGTCGTCATTGACCTGTGCCTCCGGCGTGTCCTCCGCCTCGAGCACCACATGTGTGCCGCCCTGCAAATCGAGGCCCTGCCTGATTGAGTACGCCAGTGGCGACACGAATGCGATGAAAAGCCCGACTATCACCGCGACGACGATGATGAGCTTGCCAAATTCTCCTTTTCTCAAATCGTTCCTTCCCTTCCTTATATTTTACAAATGCTCTTTCTTCCATTCCTCAATATACGCGATGACACGCTCACGCACCGCGTCCGCGTCGAGATTGTCCGTCTCGAGATACAGATTCGCATGGGCGCGCGCGTCTGCCAGCCTTTTATGCTGAACGACAAGTCTTTCTTCATCCCAATAGACGAGTCGACGCTTCTTTATCGCTGGCAATGTCGCGTCAATCATCACGAGAATATCGGGATGATGCTTGTCCCAGAAATTATGAATGCCCGAGTGCTCCTGCGCGACGTTGTAAGCGTCGTAGCCGGCATCACGGAGTCCCTTCACGAGCGTTGTTTTGCCAGACGCACATACACCTACGATTGCTATTCGCACCACACTCACCCTTCCAAAATATCAAAAGCGAAGATTTGCAATCACATCATTAGCACCGCATCACACACGATACGTCGCTGAGAATGTATCGACTTTCGGGCTCACGCGCGCACCGTCGGTGATGCCCATGACGACGACCGTCATATCGTCTGCTGGCTGATTTTTGTCCATCTCAATGGCATAGTCCATGATGCTCTTTGCTATGAAATCCACATCATCAGCCGTATTGTCACGGATAATGCCCATGATTTTGTTGAAATCAGCTTGGCTGCTGTTTCGCTTTTTGCCTGCGGCCTGTATGCCGTCCGTATACGAGACGACAACCATGCCCGCCTCAAACGGCACCTCATATATGAGCGGCTTCATGTGGCGATTGACACCAATCGGCCCCACCTCGTCATCATAGACCGTCTCATATTCCTCCGTCTTTACGATGACGGGGCAATTCGAGTTGCGGCTGATGACGACAGTCTCCGTGTCGATGTCGGCACTCAGCACCGTGAGCGTGCACGACACCTTACGATCCTTCATCGCGTAGAGATAGTCATGCACCGCGCGAGCCACGGCGCCATCACGCGCACCGTCAGATATGAGCTCCGTCGCCTTGTTCACGACCCAGCTCGACGTGTGATGCGCCGCGAGGCCATTGCCCTGACCGTCAGCGATGATGGCCGATATGCCGCCATGCGGGCGCTCTGCGATGTCGCAGCTGTCGCCGCAATACTCCATAGCATATTTTGATGTCCTTGCAATGCCGATTTTGATTTCCATTTCGCTCACCTTGATACATTGCTCATTTTTGCTTGCAATCTATGATTCCGCTCTCCGTCACGATTTTATCGACCTTCTCGTCATTATCGGACATCGGAAGCGTCTCAAAAATCTGGCAGTCATACGTCAGCGCCACGCGACGCGCCTTCACTGCGCTCTTAAGGAAATTGTCATAGTAGCCGCCGCCCATGCCGAGGCGATCGCCGCTGCGCGTGAATGCGACGCCCGGGACGAGCACGAGGTCTATCTTCTCTGGTTCCACGATGGTCTTTGCGTCCTCGCGAACCGTCAAAATGTCATATTTGCCGGGCTCAAGGTCGAGCATGGACTTGAGGCGCACGGCCTCCATCGCGCTGTTGCCGACAATATATGGCAGGCAGACCGTCTTGCCAGAGCCCAAAAGGTCGAGAATGATATTCTCCGTGTGCACCTCCTCATCCATCGAGGCATAGAGGAACACACAGCGCGCCCCGAGATATTCGTCCATGTCAAACAGCAACTTTTGTATCTTGTCGCTCGCCTCTGCGCGCGCATCTTCCGTCATACCGCGACGCGCGGCGAGTGCCTTGCGACGTATCAGGCGTTTTTCCTCATACATATCCATCAAGTTTTATTCCTCTTTCTTGTCATCCTTGCTCTCGGTCTGCTCGCTCTCGTCATCATTTCTCATCGAGATGCCCTGCGAGATATTCGCGTTGATGGAGGCGCGCGACACCTTTATGACGACGCCGTCGGCAATCTCGAGCATGATGGTCTTCGCATCAAGCTCGACAATCTCGCCATATATGCCGCCAATCGTCACGACCTTGTTGCCCTTGTGCAGATTCGCGAGCATCTCGCCGCGCTTTTTGCGCTCTTTGCTCTGCGGACGAATCAGCAGGAAATAAAAGAGGGCAAACATCACGACAATCGGTCCGTAAGTAGTAAGCATGGCCAAAGTTTCTTGATCCAAAATGAATTCCTCCTAAAAAATTGTAAATGTAAAAATCCAATTAAACATTATACTACAAATGCCACCTATTTGTCTTTCACTTTCGATACTCATAATTGTCAAAAAATGATTTTCTGAATTCGGTGAACCTATCTGCCAAAATGGCCTCACGCATTTCGCCCATGAAGTGAACGAGAAACCAGAGATTATGAAGCGTCAGAAGGCGCAGGCCAAATATCTCGCCCGCCCTCACGAGGTGGCGAATATAGGCACGCGTAAATCCGTTCCTGCACGCGTAGCAGCCGCAGCCGTCCTCGAGCACGCCGTAGTCGTGCGTGAACTGGCTGTTCTTCATGACGAGGCGCCCTGTGTGCGTCATCGCCATGCCGTTTCGTGCGACGCGCGTCGGGAACACGCAGTCAAACATATCGATGCCGCGCGCGACGCCTTCGACGAGGCAATCGGGTGTGCCGACGCCCATGAGATAGCGCGGCTTGTCGTCGGGCAAAAGCTCCGTCGTGTACTCGAGAATGTCGTACATGAGGTCTTTCGGCTCGCCGACGGAGAGACCGCCGACCGCGTAGCCGGGAAAATCGATGTCGAGGAGTCCCTTCACGCTGTCAGCGCGCAAATCTTTGTACATGCCGCCCTGCACGATGCCAAAAAGGCCTTGGTCGTCACGCTTCATGGCATCCTTGCAGCGTTTTGCCCAGCGCAGTGTCCGCTTCAGCGAATTTTCGGTGTACTCGCGATCAGCGGGATACGGCACACACTCGTCGAACGCCATGACGATGTCGGAGCCGAGCGCCGTCTGCATCGCGATGGACACCTCGGGCGAGAGGAATTTCTTCGAGCCGTCGATGTGCGAGCGAAACTCGACGCCCTCTTCTGTGATTCTTCTGAGCGCGCCGAGGCTGAAAACTTGAAATCCGCCGCTGTCCGTGAGTATCGCTCTGTCCCATCGCATGAATTTGTGAAGGCCGCCCGCCTCGCGCATGAGGTCGAGCCCCGGGCGCAGGAAAAGATGATACGTGTTGCCGAGTATGATATTCGCGCCGAGGTCGCGCAGCTCGTCCGGCGACGTCGCCTTGACGCTCGCCTGCGTACCGACCGGCATAAAAATAGGCGTAGGAAAGCTCCCGTGCGGCGTGTGAATGATGCCCGCACGAGCGCCCGTGGCCTCATCTTTTTTTATGAGCTCGTAAGTGATAGCTGCCAAAAAATACACTCCTTAGATTCAAATGAATGATGATTGAGTCTTGATGACATTCTTTTATCATCGTCTCATTAAAATTGAAATCAGATTCTTTGATATTTTATCATGTTTCGCGCTAAAAATGCAAAAGAAAAAGGACACCGAGCGAACGGTGTCCAAATGATTTATGTAAGACAAATGACGAAGCGAATTTATCAGAAGAAGAACTTGATGCGGCTGAAGAGGATCTTGAAATCCTCACCTGCATTAATATTATTTCCATCGAAATAGCCGAGATAAAGGTCGATGTTCTTTGCAAGCACAACATCGCCGCCGATGTACCAGCCTCTCGTGTTCTGGTCGCTGTAGTCATACGTCGGAGCTAATGACGCATAAGCGCCGAGGTGACGATAGCCCGCCTGAATGCCATAGGAACCTGGCTTATTCTTGTTCGAGCCTTTGTAGTCAAACTCGATATTGTATGCTTCGCGCTGTCCGCTCTGGACATTGCCCTCTGTGTTCTTTGCGTATGCACCGAAGAGACGAGCATTATCATCAAAGCGATAGCCAAGACTGCCAACCCAGATATTAAGGTCGTCGTCGCCATATCTCTTGTCTTTAGAATCTTTATAGAAACTCTCCGACTTCCATCCCTCGTCATTGGCAAAATGATGATATCCTACGCCTGCACTGAGCTTTCCTGGTGCATAAGTAAGTTCTGCACCCTGATATGAAGACGTAAAGCTTCGAGTTTTGTCTTTCAATTTTCCAGTAGCAGGATCTGTCTTTTCACCAATTTTCTCGCCAAACCAAGGATCTGTATTTACACGTCCTGCCGTGACAGCAAGCTTCAAATCCTTGCCGAACGTCACGCGTGCGCCAGATACATAATCATCAAAGACCATGCCTTCATCGACGTTCGTGTAGTGCGAGAGACGACCGAGGTCTATAACCGTATTGCCATAGACTCCCTCTGCATACGCCCATTTGAGTGCAACTGAATTAGAATTCTCTGCGGATTTTAAGTTATTCTTCTCGCCGCTATAGTAAATTCCAGCATAGCCATTCCAATGGTCGTTAACAGAAAAGCTCGGCTTTAAACGAAGCTCTGCACTGTTCTTATTGTTGTGCGCCGTATTCTCTGTCTGACGGCTTGCGAAGGTGTAGCGAATCTCGCCTTTCCACTTCACGTTGTCGACTTTCTTCTCTAGAGCTGCAACGCGAACACCGAGGTTGTTGAGCTCGTCTGCGAACTCAGCGGCGAGCTTGTCAATCATCGCCTTGTCTGCGTCATTGACGCCGCCCTTCGCCATCGCGCGCGCGACCATCTGCGCCATCTCATAGCGCGTGATTTCCTGATCGCCACGATACGTGCCATCGCCATAGCCCTCGATGACGCCGTCAGCCGCGAGCTGTGCGACTGCGTCGTATGCCCAATGGTCTGCCGGCACATCCTCGAAAGGATTTGCCGCAGCAAACGTGACCGCGCTCGATGCGGTGATAGCTGTCGCAACGGCAGCCGCTGCCAAGAATTTTTTCATGCTTGAATCTCCTCCTGTGTGTAAAAGATAGGGGTAATAGATTTATCACAAGGAGACATCAACTGAAGCGGCAGTGTCCATGTTTCCTGCAATATCATTTGAATTCTCCTCATAACCAAAGTTATTCCTGTGACTCCGGCACATCGTCATACAGATGGCACGCGACAAAGTGCTCTTTGCCGACACGACGCATCTCCGGCATCGTCTCACGACAGCCGTGATCCATGCACTCAGGGCACCTGTCCTGGAATGGACATCCCACAGGCAAATCAAGCGGGCTCGGTATCTCGCCCTCAAGCGTCGAGACGGAGCCCTCGCCCTTCGGCACGAGCGGGAAGACGGACTTCAGAAGCGCCTTCGTGTACGGGTGCTTTGCCTGCTTCAAGTTGCCCGCAGGGATTTTCTCGACGACATTGCCGAGGTACATGACGATGGCCCTGTGGCACATCTGATAGACGAGCGCGAGGTCGTGACAGATGAATATGATTGAGAGATTTGTCTTTTTCTGAATGCCTAGGAGCAAATCGACAATCTGCTTCTGCACGGACACGTCGAGCGCGCTTGTCGCCTCATCGCAGACGAGGATGTCTGGATTCATCGCGAGCGCACGTGCAATGCCGATGCGCTGACGCTGACCGCCGCTCATATTCGCAGGGAATCTATCGACAACGTCCTCCGGCAGCTTCACGAGCCTCAGCATTTCGCGCGCCTTTGCGTCCGCATCCTTTTTCTCAATCATGTTGAAATTGTAGAGCGGCTCGCAAATGATGTCGCGAATCTTCATCTTCGGGTCAAAAGCCGTCGTCGGGTCCTGAAAGACCATCTGAATGTGCTGGCGCGTCTGCCTCAGTTCCTCGCCCTCGAGCTTCGTGAGGTCCTTGCCGTCGTAGATGATTGAGCCGTCTGTGACATTGTGAAGGCGCATGATGCACTTCACGAGCGTCGATTTGCCACAGCCCGACTCGCCGACGATGGCGAGCGTCTCGCCCTTGAAAAGTCTTATCGTCGCGTCATTGACGGCCGTGAGCACTTTCCCTTTGCCGACAGGGAACTTCTTCGTGACTTTTTTTGCAAGGAGTATGATTTCCTTATTGTGCTTAACAGCAGTCTTAATAGTAGTCATGAACTTCATCCCCTATCTGCGGGACTGCCGCAAGCAGCTCCTTCGTGTAGTCTTTCTGCGCGTGATTTATGATGTAGTCTGATGTGCCACGCTCGACGACATGGCCGTTCTGCATGACGATGATTTCATCCGCCATGTACGCCGCAACACCGAGGTTGTGCGTGACGATGATGATGGCCGTGTTGTCTTTCCTGCATATCTGCATCATTTCCTCGACGACCTGCGCCTGCGTAGTGACATCGAGCGCCGACGTTGGCTCATCTGCGAGCAAGAGCTGCGGCTTGAAATACATGCCCATCGCGACACCGACACGCTGCATCATGCCGCCTGAGAGCTCAAACGGAAAACTTGTCATGATGCGCTCCGGGTTTGGCAGATTCATCTTCGCAAGCATCGCAATGGCACTCTGCTCCGCCTCTTCCGTCGATATATCCTCATGCTGCTGGATATACTCGACGAATTGCTTACCGATGTGCTGTATCGGGTCAAGCATGCTGCCCGACGACTGAAACACCATCGTGATTTTGCGGCCGCTCACCTCGCGCCACTCGTCAGGAGTGTTTTGAACAAGGTCTTTTCCATCAAAGAGAATCTTGCCGCCCGTGACATGCCCTTCGTTCGGAAGGCACCCCAGTATGGCGCGAATGACCGTCGTTTTGCCGCTGCCTGATTCACCGACGATGGCGATGACCTTACCGGCATCGAGCGAAAGACCGACGTCATGCACAATCGGGTGATTCCCATACGATATCGAAAGGTTTGAAACTTCTAACAGCATAGCGTTCTCCTTTTGATAAATTTTACGGTAAAGAATAACAAACGAACAATTTTACAATCAAATTCTAAAATCAAATTTTAAAATCACAAAATGGCAAGTATTGACCTCGCGCCTAGATGAAGGAGCGCGGTCAATACGTGTCACTCGTGATTATGTTTCTGATGATTATTTTGCCGGAGCAATCGTATCTGTCAGCCAGTAGTAATCCGATGGGTGCATGATGGCGCCCTTGATCTTCGTCGAGCTGATGAGGTTCGTGATAGGATAGCCGTAGATGATCGTGGCCGAATCGTCCATGATGATCTGCTGCAGCTGGATAATGAGGTCACGACGCTTTGCAGGGTCGAACTCGCCCTCGAGCTGATCCCAAAGAGCATCATACTGCGGATTGGAGTAGCCGGAGCCGTTCTGCGGGTTGCCGCCGTCTGGGTTCGAGTACCAGTAGCCTTTGAGGAAGCTCTGTGGGTCGCCCGTCGCAGCCGTCGTGATATTGGAAATCAAGAGGTCATACTCGCCGTTGATGCCCATCTTGTCGAGCAGGTTGTAGTCAACAGTCTTGATCTTGATGTCGATGCCGACTTTCTTCGCATCAGCCTGCGATGCCTCTGCGTAGATTGGGAGCTCTGCGCGGCTGTTGTAGACGACGAAATCGAGGGAGAGCGGCTTGCCGTCCTTGTCGCGTATGCCGTCGCCGTCCGTGTCTTTCCAGCCCGCCTCATCGAGAAGCTTGTTTGCGCGCTCGACATTGTACGCATCTGGATTCTTGATCTGGTCAAAGCCGAAGTCGAGGGATGGAGGAACAGGAGCGCTGCCCTCTTTGAACGTGCCCTTGAGGACGACCTCATTGTAGTTCTTGCGGTCGAGAGCGCAGATGAGAGCCTCGCGGACTTTCTTGTCGGAGAGAATATGATCTGGGCGCTGGTTGACACGAGCGAGGACGTCGCGCAGCGACGAAATTTCATCGACATGGAATTTGTCGTTGTTGCGGAAGAGTCCGATGTCGCCGGCAGCGATATTGACAGCCATGTCAACTTCGCCGGACTGAAGCGCCATCGCGCGGGTATTCGGGTCATCGATGGACGGAATCTCAACCGTCTCAAATGGCACCTCAACCTTGTTCGGGCCGCCCCAGTAGTTTGGGTTCTTCTTCATGACGGCCTTGTCGCGCGTGAAGCTCTCGCACATGTATGGGCCCGTGCAGATTGGGCCCTGCTTTGCGAAGTCACGATCTTTCTCAGCCGTGACGTCGACAACGAGCCACAGCGGGTCAGCAAGCTGTCCAGGAAGCGTAGCGACTGGCTTCTTTGTCGTGATGGTGAGAACCTGACCCTCAGCCTTCATCTCTGTATATTCGAAGAATGTCTTTGCGCGGTTCTGCTTCTCGAATACGCGCTCAAACGATTTCTTGACAGCCTCAGCCGTGACGGGGTTGCCGTTCGAGAACTTCACGTTGTCGCGGATTTTGAACGTCCATGTGAGATGGTCGTCGCTGACCTGCCAGCTCTCAGCGAGCCACGGCGTCGAGCGCATCTTCTCATCGAACTTCACGAGCGTCTCGCCCATGCCATAGCGCATGACGACCCAAGCGAAGTAGTTCTGCGTCGGCTCGAGCGTATCAGCGAAATTCGTGACGCCAAACTTCAGCGTCTTGGAGTCTCCCGCCGCCTTCTTGTCGCCGCCACCGCCGCAGCCAACGAGCATCATGGTCGTCATGCCGACAGCGAGAGCCGCAGTAATGCCTTTTTTGAGTTTCGAGGAAATCATCATATTCTTTTCTCTCCTTTTAATGAATTTGATAAATATGTTGAATATTGCTTTACTTGCTGATGTTTACGCGCTCTTTGACGGGTCCATGATGTCGCGGAGTGCATCGCCCCAAAGGTTGAACGTGGCGACGACAAAGAGGATTGCAAGACCTGGGAATATCATCGCCCACGGCGCTGTCTGGAGAACCTGACGGCCTTCGTTCAGCATGAGTCCCCACTCAGCCGTCGGCGGCTGCGCGCCAAATCCGAGGAACGAGAGACCTGCGATTTCCATGATCATCGAGCCAATATCCATCGCTGCCGTGACGACGACGAGCGGGAATATATTCGGCACGATGTGACGATAAAGCAGTGGGAAAGGCTTCGTGCCGTTCGTGACCGCAGCCGCGATGAACTCGCTATGCTTGAGCTTTATCGTGAGGCTTCGGCCAAGGCGAGCGTACTTCGTCCAGCCGACGATGGCGAGCGCGAGCACCGTATTCACGACGCTGCCGCCGAGGACACCGGCGATGGCGATGGCGAGGACGATGCCCGGGAATGCCATCATCATATCGGTGAAGCGCATGAGAACCATCTCAATCCATCCGCCGCAATAGCCAGAAATGATGCCGATGAGCGTGCCAACACAGCTCATGATGACGACGGTCGCTATCGTCATCGAAAGCGACACGCGCGCGCCGTATATGATGCGCGTGAAGCAGTCGCGCCCGAGCTTGTCCGTGCCAAACCAATGATCCGCCGACGGCGCAAGCAGAGAATTTGCCATGTTTGAATTATACGGGTCTGCCGTGCACAGGAAAGGACCTATCGCGGCAACGAGTACTATGAAAATGACGATTCCGCTGTAGACGCGGAACATGAATTTATCATCATGCTTTCCCATCACTCGCGCCCTCCCTTCCTGAGTCTTGGATTGAGATAGTAATACGATATATCAATCAAGAGATTGATTACCATATAGAGAATTGCAATCCAAAGCACGAAGCCCATGAGCAGCGGATAGTCGCGCATCATGATGGCGCGCACGGCCATGGCACCGAGGCCAGGCCACGAGAAGACCATCTCGACGACGGCGACGCCGCCGAGGAGCCAGCCGATGTATGTGCCGAAAAGCGTGACAAGCGGCAGGCAGGCATTTGGCAGGACGTGATGCCAAAGGATTTTATTCATTGGAATGCCGCGCGCCAAAGCGCCCGTGACGTAGTCCTTGCTGATTTCCTCAAGGATTTCTGTCCTGACCTGCCTCGTGAATTTCGATATCATGACGATTGCGAGCGTCGCAGCAGGAAGAACCATGCGGTCAGCCGTGACTTCGCCACCGGCTATCGGGAACAGCCCGAGCTTCAGTCCGAAGAAATAGAGCATCAACAGGCCAACCCAGAAGCTCGGCATTGAGACGCCGAGGAACGAAAAGAATCTTGCGATATAATCAATGAATGTATTGCGCTTCACGGCCATGAGTATGCCGAGCGGCACTGAAACGATGAGCATCATCAGCGTCGCTGTGACGGTCAGCAAAATCGTCCCCGGTGCGCCGAGCATCATGCGGTCTATGACGGGCATCTTCGCCGAATACGAAAGGCCCATGTCGCCGTGCAGAAGACCGACGAGCCAGTTCAAGTACTGCACCAAGAATGGCTGATCGAGTCCCAGCTCATGACGCGTCTGCTCGATGACCTCGGGCGGCACAATCGTATCGCCGACCTCCAATATCATCTCGACTGGATCGCCTGGCGCTATGTACGTCAAGCCGAACGTCAGAAACGTCACGCCCAACAGCGTGATGATCATCTGTCCCAGTCTTTGCAGTAATTCTTTCCTGCTCAAAACATCATCCCCCTGAATGAAACTAAAAATAATAACAAAAAAATCCATCAGCAAAACGGTTGTTATGCTGATGGATTACAGTTCGCCAATTAAGGAAACACGGATTAATTCAATTAATCAGCATTTCCTTCACATTGACAGGCGCCCGCACATGATAAATCATGCGCGGGATGACCTGCCAAAACCCATCTTCCCATAACGCCGTAGGTTAAACGATGAATTCTATCGTGAGCAGGTCTTCTGACTTAGGCCTAAAATGACTGAGACCTCACCTTCCCAGGAATAATGCCCAGTGGTAAACGAAATCTCCGTCGCCAACACAGCTGCGGAACAGTCCGGGACTCGCACCCGATGTTTCCCTTATCAGCGAAAACGCCGATATAGCTCGCGATGACAATATGAAAAACTTATGTACAAATCTGAATTAACGCTGGAATGATTATAATTCCAACTGAAAGTGCTTGTCAATACTGATAGGGGGTAGGGTATACCCCTCCCTTTTCAATTTAATCTCTCTTGTACGGCGCCTGCTCCATGAATGAGTCGCGGTGCGCGATATAGCGCACAAAGAGCTCGGACGCGATGGCGCGGATGCACTGGTCGATGAGCAGCGCGCGCCAAAGACCAATGATGCCCCACCCCATCACGTACGTGAACACAGCTGTGATGATGGGGCGCATGACCGTGACGCTCAAGAATGAGTAAGCGGCGACGAGCGATGTGCGGCCGCTGCCGCGCAGCACGCCCGCCGATATGAGCGCGTGCGCCTCGGGGAAGCTCACGACGGCGGCGTAAATCATGACGGTGCTCGCTATCACGATGGACTCCGCGTCGCTCGAGTAGAGGCCAAAAATCTGGTCTCTGAATATGAACGTCAAGAGGAACGAAATCGCCGAGAAAAGGAATGTCCACTTGATGCCGATGCGACGATAGCGGTGCCACTCCTCATGGTCGCGACGACCAAACGATTGACCCGCGAGGACCATGCTTGCTTTGCCGAGTCCCTGCGCGAAGCAGAAGTAGAAATCACAGATGTTCATGCAAATGCTGTGAACCGCGAACGGCACAGCGCCGAGTCCAGCGGCGAGGCGCGCAAAGAGCAGCATGCCGATGCGCTCGCTGCCCATCTCAGCGAATACGCTCATAGATACAGGTATGATGTCGCGGAAAAAATTGCCGTCTATCAGCCACTTGCCGCCGTGGAAAAATCCATCGCGTGAAAGCGACACGATTGTCATGATGAGCGTCACGGTCGTGCCGACGACAGTGCCGTACGCCGCACCGACAACGCCGAGCTCAGGGAATGGGCCAAGTCCGAAAATCAGCACGGCGTTTGAAGCGACATTCACGATATTGCCGACGACATTCGAGCTCATGATGATGGCCGTCTTGCCGTAGCCGAGGAGCACGGCCTGCATCATCGTCGACATCGATGTCAGCATGACGCCGACCGTGGCGACGCGCCCGTAGTCCATCGCGAGTGTGAAATACTCGTCCGTCGCGCCCATGAGCAAAAATATCTCCGCGAGGAAGCACCAGAAAATATAGTGGATGAGCCCTAAGAAGACCGCGCCGAACAGCGTTGATTGCTTGAGAAGCGTAACGGCGTTCGACAACGGACTATCCTCGCCGCAGAGATACGACGCGCGCAGCGTCACCGCTGAGGCGATGGAGCGCGTGACCGTGAGTAGCGCCATGCGCGGCTGTGCGAATATGCCAACTGCCGCGACTGCCATAGCGCCAATGGAACCGACCATAATGAGGTCAGCCGACTCCAAGAGCGTCATGAAGACGCCCTCTATCGCCGCTGGCATCGCAATGCTCAAATAAACTTTATCACTGCCTTTTAGCATTCAGGACCTCCAATCATAATCTTTTTATATCTTTCTCTGACTGATTATAAACGTAATTTAATGTATTATAATCGAAATATGAATTTTAAGCAACGATATTTCGTATGATTTGCATAAACGAAAATTATTGTCAGCGTGTTTTTAAAAAAATATCCCCGAACAACGTCAGGGATATTTTTATGATATTTTGACTCGACCTTATTTCTTTATAATCATCGCGCGCATGGCGTTCAGCACGGCGATGACCATGACGCCGACGTCCGCAAATATCGCTGCCCACATCGACGCCATGCCGAGCGCGCCGAGTATGAGGCACGCCGCCTTGACGCCAAGCGTCAGCACGATGTTCTGCTTGACGATGGAGATTGTCTTTTTTGCAATGCGCATGGCGAGGCTAATCCTCATCGGGTCGTCGTCCATGAGCACGACATCCGCCGCCTCTATCGCCGCATCGGAGCCGAGTGCGCCCATCGCGATGCCGACGTCGGCACGGCTCAGCACCGGCGCGTCATTGATGCCATCGCCGACGAACGCGAGCTTTTTCTCCGTGCCCTGCTCTCTACTGAGGAGCGTCTCTACCTTTTCGACTTTATCAGCTGGCAAAAGCTCGCTGTATGCCGTATCGATCCCGAGCTCGCCCGCCACGCTGTCGGCGACTTTTTTCATGTCGCCCGTGAGCATGACGGTCTCCTTGACACCCTCATGCTTGAGCTCGACGAGCGCCTTCTTCGACGTTGGCTTCGCCACATCGGATATGATAACGTGGCCGACATATTGACCGTCAATCGCGACGTGTATCACCGTGCCGACTTTGTCGTTTTCGCACTGGTGCCACTTCGCGCCGATGGACGCCATCATTTTGTCATTGCCGACGCATACGGTCTTGCCGTTGATGACAGCCTTTATGCCGTGCCCCGCGATTTCCTCTATATCTTCTACGGAGCAGTCATCCTTTTCGTGCGGATACGCCGCGCGCAACGATGCGGCAATCGGGTGCGTCGAGTAGCGCTCGACGTGCGCCGCGAGGTGAAGGAGCTCTTCCTTCTCGATGATGTCCGGGTGAACAGCCGCGACCTCGAACACGCCTTTTGTCAGCGTACCCGTCTTGTCAAAGACAACCGTATCGACATGCGAGAGCGCCTCGAGATAATTAGAGCCCTTGACGAGCACGCCGTTTGCCGACGCGCTGCCGATGCCCGCGAAGAACGTGAGCGGCACGGAAATGACGAGCGCGCATGGGCAGCTGATTACGAGGAGTATGAGCGCACGCTCAATCCACATCTGCCACATTGGTTCCATGCCGAGGAACATCATGCGCACGAACGGCACGCCGATCGCGAGAAGCACGGCCGCCACGCAGACGAACGGCGTATAGACGCGCGCGAAACGCGTGATGAAATTCTCCGAGCGCGACTTTTTCATGCTGGAATTTTCGACGAGGTCGAGAATTTTCGACGCCGTCGACTCGTCCGCCTCTTTCGTCGTCTCTATGCGAAGCACACCCGAGAGATTTATGCTGCCCGACAGCACATCCTCGCCTGCGCCGACCTCGCGCGGCAGGCTCTCTCCCGTGAGCGCGTGCATGTCGAGCGACGCGTTGCCGCTGACAATTTTGCCGTCTATTGGGATTTTCTCGCCCGGCTGGACGACGATGACCGTGCCGACCTCGACGTCATCGGGATCGACTTTTTCGAGCTCTCCCTTTTCATTCTCGATATTCGCGTAGTCTGGGCGCAAATCCATCAGCGCGGAAATATTGCCGCGCGATTTGCCGACGGCATAGCGCTGGAACATCTCGCCAATCTGATAGAAAAGCATGACGCCCGCAGCCTCGCGGTACTCGCCCATCACCATCGCGCCGAGTGTGGCGATGGCCATCAGAAAGCTCTCATCGAAAAACTCGCCATGACTGATGCCGAGGCCCGCCTTCCTGAGAATGTCGTAGCCAATCAAAAGGTATGGCACAACATACAAGGCGCCCTGAGCAAATCCCGTAATGGGCACAAACTCCAGCACAATGAGCAGCACTACGGTCCCTATGATACGGGCAAGCATTTTTTGTTCTTTTTTATTCACTGAACTCACCTTTCTTTCGGCTACCTAATTAAATGTTACTTCATTAAATATTATCTCATTATGTACGAGCACGTGTGACGCACATGCCCGTAAATCATCAGATAATAATGAGGCTTGTGAATACTCCCGAGGCGATGCCAGTCTGAAGTAATGAAGGAAGCACTGATTATTTCAGCAGTCGTCTTGACGGATCTTTTCCCGTATATCTTCGTCGATGCTCATCAGCGTAGCACCACTACGCTTCTTCGCATCTTCTCGATATACGAAAAAATCTCTCGTCAATACTCCTACTTCAATTAATCAGCGTTTCCTTAGCAATTTCTTATAGGCTCTTTGGCTGGCTCCGAAGCGACATGTCTTCGCTTTTGCCGCGAGGAAGCCAGCCAATTTAGAGCCTATCGAAATTGCGCAGTGGATGAGGACTGGCATTGCCGAGTCATTTTTCATCCGATTTCACAAACTCATACCAACTCAGATACTCAGAAGAAAACTTCGCAGTCCGGCTCGACGCGCTTGCATGCCTCGAGGACTTTCGGCATGACCATCGCTGGCTCTGCACCGTCGGCGAACTCGACCGTCATTTTCTGTGCCATGAAACCAACGGAGCAAGCTGCGACACCGTCCACCTTTGACGTGGCATCCTCCATCTTGCGAGCGCAGTCCGCGCAGTCAACTTCGATTTTGTACTTCTTTTTCATGATCGTTTCCTCCAATTCGTTTTTTCTGCTCTTTTTTCAAAGATACCGTCAGCTCTAAGGAGACACTGATTATTTCTGCTTCTTCCATTAATCAGCACACCCTTAACTCATTGCTCTTTGCGAATTTCCGTGAAACGCCGATTGATTAATTGTTCCCTTCATTATATTTATTCCATCAACCATCGTTTCATGTCTTCGCTTTGTTATATGAACATTTAATCATATATTGAAAAGAAATGCAAGCATTATTTTTGATTTTCTGTAAAAAAATATGGCAACGAAAATCAAGGGAACAAAAATTGCTTCAACGTTTCCTTAAATCCGTTGCCATATTTTGATTCACAGAAAAATCATCCGATGCTACTCGATAATCGACAGCTCTTTAAGACGCACGAAGTCGATGTACGTCTTTTTGAGCGCAAGCGGAAAGCGACGCAAGAAATCTTGGTGCTCGTCCTCTGCGGGATGAAAGCTCTTGAGGCGCAGTGCCTCAACGTGACACACCCTAGTCCCGGCGGGGTCGCTGTTCGGGTCGTTCACGATGAGCGCGGAGTCCGTCGCCGCAGGAATCTTCTTGCGGTTTTGGATAAAGCTCAGGAAGTACGATATGATAGGCGCGTCCTCTGCTGAAACATAGTAGACGCCATTCCTATACATGTGCCCTTCACATTCGCCCTGCTTATCCTCAGAATACGGGTTTATCACAGTAAACAGTATATCCATGAGGCTCGACAGGTCGATTTTTTTTGGATTGAACTCTATCTCGACGCCCATTGCCGCGTCCACTTCGCCTTTCAGCACGGACTCATACGTCGGCTCATCGCCTGCGGCGTTTATGTATCCCGTGCGGCACGACACGACGCCTTTGACGCGTGAAAATACTTCCTGCAGCTCATGAAAGCTGCCACCCGAAAAGTAAATCTTTTTCGTGTACATATTTCTCACGCTTTCTTCGGGTGAAACAAGTCAACATGACGCTCTGTTGCCCGTTGAATGTCAAAGATGTGTATGAGCTCCGCGACGGCCTGTGTCGGCGAAATCGTGCCCTTCAGCACGGCCTCCTCTATCTCAGGCATGCGCCCGAGCACGACAGGGTCGTCAAAGAACAGATTGTGCAGATGCTCATCAATCATGCTGTGCACCCATTCGAGAAGCTGCGCCTCACGGCGGCGATGGAACGCGCCGGAGTCGGTCGTGACCTTTTGGAACGCCCTGATGATGTCCCAGAGCTCCTTGAGGCCCGTCTTCTTCACGGCTGACGCGAGATATGCGTGCGTCTTCCAGCCCTCCGTTGCGGGGCGGATGTACTCGAGCATTCTCTCGTAGTCAGCGCGCGCAACCTTCGCCTTGAGGTAGTTGTCTCCGTCTGCCTTGTTCACGACAATCGCGTCGGCGAGCTCCATGATGCCTTTCTTTATGCCTTGGAGCTCATCGCCCGCGCCTGTCAGCACAATGAGCATGAAGAAGTCAACCATCGACCTGACCGTCGTCTCGGACTGGCCGACGCCGACCGTCTCGACGAGTATCACGTCGTATCCTGCCGCTTCGCAGAGAAGCATCGTCTCGCGGCTTTTCCGCGCGACGCCGCCGAGCGTGCCACCAGCGGGTGATGGTCTGATGAACGCCTCTGGCCGCGTCGAGAGTGTTCCCATGCGCGTCTTGTCGCCGAGGATGGAGCCACGCGTGACAGAGCTCGTCGGGTCAACGGCGAGGACGGCGACGCGATGCCCCATGTCACAGAGCATGTTGCCAAACGCCTCTATTGTCGTTGACTTTCCTGCGCCCGGCACGCCCGTGATGCCGACTCTGAGCGCCTTGCCCGTGCGTGGCAGAAGCCCTTGCAGCACCTGCTGCGCCTTTGAAAAATGATTCGGGTTGTTGCTCTCTATGAGCGTTATCGCTCGCGAGAGTATGCCGCGGTTGCCCTCGGACACGCCCTTCACAAATTCCTCAACGGATAGCGGCTTTTTCGGCTTCGGCTTCATCGCGCCCGTTTTCAGCATGGGGTTGAGGTTGCCGACAGTCGTGTCCTTTATGCCGTCTATGCCGCTCATCACGCTGCACGCGAAATTGCTGTCGTCCTTATCAGGCGCCCATTCAGGCTTTGAGTTTGTATAGCTAGGCATATTATCAGCCCTCCGCTGCTTGTCCCTCTTTCTCGCGCTCGATGAGGAGATTTAAGAGCTTTATGCCTGCCTCTGGGATGTTCGTGCCTGGTGCGAATATCGCGACTGCGCCGCTCTTGTAGAGGTGATCGTAGTCCTGAACAGGAATGACGCCGCCGATTGCGACCATGATGTCGTCGCGGCCGCGCTTCTTGAGCTCCTGAACAAGCTCAGGGAGCAGCGTGTTGTGGCCAGCGGCGAGTGACGAGAAGCCGACCATGTGGACATCGTTGTCGACTGCATCCTGTGCCGTCTCTGCCGGTGTCTGGAACAGTGGGCCTACATCGACGTCCCAGCCCATATCTGCGAACGAGGACGCAATGACTTTCTGGCCACGGTCGTGACCATCCTGGCCCATCTTCGCGACGAATATACGTGGACGACGGCCAGAGAGTTTCTCGAATTCATCAGCAAGCGCGCGTGCCTTGTTGAGCTCGCTCTTGTCGGTAAACTCTGACGAATAGACGCCCGAAATCGTATGAATGACTGCCTGATAGCGGCCCGATACTTTCTCGACAGCGTCGGAAATCTCGCCGAGCGAGCAGCGAACGCGCGCAGCCTCGACAGCGCACTCCAAGAGGTTGCCGTTCTTCCTGTCCTCTGCGGCCTTCGTGATGGCCTCGAGCGCGTTCCTCACATCGTCCTCGTTGCGCTCGCGGCGGAGCTTCTCGAGACGTGCGACCTGCGCGTTGCGGACAGCCGTGTTGTCGATGGCGAGGATTTCCAGCGGGTCCTCTTTGTCGAGACGATATTTGTTGAGGCCGATGATGGACTCGTTGCCGGAGTCGATACGAGCCTGACGGCGTGCGGCCGCCTCCTCGATGCGCATCTTCGGCAGGCCTGTCGGTATAGCCTTTGCCATGCCGCCGAGGCTCTCGACCTCCTGGATGTGAGCCCATGCTCTCTTGATGATCTCGTTTGTGAGTGCCTCGACGTAGTACGAGCCGCCCCACGGATCGATGATCTTGCAGACACGCGTCTCATCCTGTATGTAGAGCTGCGTGTTGCGCGCGATACGTGCGGAGAAGTCTGTCGGCAGAGCGATAGCTTCGTCGAGCGCGTTCGTATGAAGCGACTGCGTGTGGCCGAGAGCCGCGCCCATTGCCTCCATCGTCGTGCGGGCGATGTTGTTGAATGGGTCCTGAGCCGTGAGCGACCAGCCTGACGTCTGGCAATGCGTGCGCAGTGCCATCGACTTGTCGTTCGTCGCGCCGAAAGATTTGACGATTTTCGCCCAGAGGACGCGAGCCGCGCGCATCTTTGCGACTTCCATGAAGTAGTTCTTGCCGATTGCCCAGAAGAACGAGAGGCGCTTTGCAAATGCGTCGACTTTGAGGCCAGCCTTGATGCCGGTGCGGATGTATTCCAGGCCATCAGCGAGCGTGTAGCCGAGCTCGATGTCGGCCGGTGCGCCTGCTTCCTGCATGTGATAGCCGGAAATCGAAATACTGTTGAATTTCGGCATGTAGTTCGTCGTGTACTCGAAAATATCGCCAATGATGCGCATGGACATATCTGGCGGATAAATATACGTATTGCGAACCATGAACTCCTTCAGAATATCGTTCTGAATCGTGCCGGCCATGATGGACTTGTCGACGCCCTGCTCGACGCCGGACTGAATGAAGAACGCGAGTATCGGGAGCACTGCGCCGTTCATCGTCATGGAGACGGACATCTGATCAAGAGGAATGCCCGAGAAAAGGATGTTCATGTCGAGCATGGAGCAGACGGAGACGCCCGCCTTGCCGACATCGCCGAAGACGCGCGGGTTGTCTGCGTCGTAGCCGCGATGCGTCGGCAGGTCAAACGCTATCGAAAGACCTTTCTGGCCAGCGGCGAGGTTACGACGATAGAACGCGTTTGACTCCTCTGCCGTGGAGAAGCCTGCGTACTGGCGGACAGTCCACGGACGGAAAACGTACATCGTGGAGTATGGGCCTCTGAGGCATGGCGGTATGCCGCTCGCGAAATCGAGATGGTTCATGTGCTCATACTCGTCATGCGTGTACAGCGAACGAACCTTTATATGCTCCATCGTCGTGTTGACGATGTCGTCATATTTCTCGTGCGTCTCCTGCTCAAGGCGTTTTTTCCACTCTGCCTCGCTCTGTGCTGGAGCATCCTGCAAATCTATTTTCGTGAAATCAGGATTCACTGCCATTAGTCAATCATCCCTTTCTTCTTCTGCAAGAACCGCAAAATCTGATAGCAGTTTGCTTTGACCGAAATGAAATCATCTACTCCTGCCTCTTTGTACTTAGGCTCGAGGTCTTTCGGCGCCGCGCCCGCAAGATAAATCGTTGCGTTCGGCAGAGCCTTCTTGAGCTTCGGTGCAAGATCAGGAACGATCTCAGGATATGTCTTGTCCGTAGAGCAGATGACAGCAACGTCAGCGCCGGATTCTTTCGCGGCTGCGGCGGCCTCGTCCGTCGTCTTGAAGCCGTTGTTGAGCTCGACGTTGAACTCGCCGACCTGCAGGAACGTCGTCGAGAAATCAGCGCGTGCCTTATGCTGCGGGATTGGACCCATATTCGCGAGGAACACCTTGACATTGTCGCCGTCATGCTCCTTCTTGTATTTCTCCGTCGTCATGCGGAGGTCCTCAAAGCGCTCGCTCCAGCGATGCGGCTCAATCGTCTTTACGGTCTCGTCGCCGCCTTCGCCGAGTGCCTTGCGGAGCTCTGCAATCGTCGCGCCGGACTGCGCAGCGGCAATCGCCTTGTCAACGACCGTGCCGCTCTCTGCACCTTTGAGTGCGGCGAGCTTCTCGTCGCGGTCCTTGTCGTCGATGTCCTTCAGATACGACTCGATGTCAGCCATGCGCTCTTTCTTGAGCTCGACGACATCCTCTTCGCGCTTGTCGAGGAGTTCCTCCGTCATATTCGGGTACATGTTCGAGCCGACGATGCGGTCCTTGCGGAACTCGAGAGCCTTGAACCTCTCAGCGAGCGTGTTTGCGATCTGCTCCTGTGGATAGCCCTCTTCGAGTGCCTTGACGATGCCGCCCTTCGCCTCGATTGTCTGGAATTCCTTCCAGATTTTCTCTTTTATCTGCTTCGTGAGTGTCTCGACAGCCCACGAGCCACCGGATGGGTCAATCGGCTGCAGGAGTCCAAACTCCTCCTGGAGCATGACCTGCACATTGCGGGCAATGCGGCGCGAGAATACGTCGCCCTTGCGGATTGGCTCATCAAATGGTTCGTTCTCATACGAATCAAGCCCGCCAACGACGCCGGAGAAAATCTCTGTCGTGTTGCGGAGCATGTTGACGTATGGGTCAAATACTGTCTTGAAGAACAGTGCCGGACGTCCATGGACGTGCATCTTCTGGTCTTCCTCGTCGCCGCCGAACGCCTTGATGATGTTCGCCCAGATTGGACGAGCGGCGCGCAGCTTTGCAATCTGCATGAAGAAGTTCGCGCCCATCGAGATGCCGAAGAATATCTGGCCTGCCGCCTCTTTTATCGTGAGGCCGCGCTTCATGAGCTCACGGATGTACTCAACGGCGATGGCGAGGATGTACGCCGTGTCCTCGACGTCGTTTGCGCCGCCGCGGCTGAACACATCGTCGCGCACCATGACCGTGCGGAGCGATGGCGCGTTCTTGATGGCCCACTTCGCGCACTCTGCCATCTCATCATAGAGCTTGTCGAGCGGTGCGATGCTCTTGCCGTTTCTCACGAGCTGAGCGATCGGATTTGCGCCGATGAAGCCCGTGAGGTCTTTTTCTGGTATGCCGGACGACTTCAGAGCGCCCACGACGAGCGAGAGGAGCGGCAGTGCCGATGCGCCTGCATACATGTAGAGAGGATATTTGTCGAGCTTCAGCCCGTCGAGCAGCACGTGCATATCGTCGAGCGTCGTGATGCTGCATCCATCGTCTCCGACTTTCTCAGCATCGCCTGCGCTGACGTTGTCGAGCGTCGCCTTGTCGAGCCTGACGTTGTAGACGGTGGAGCCTTTCTCGATCTCGAACTTCAGCAATTCGTTGTTTTCCTTTGGCAGCGTCTCATCGCAAGACTGAGCAACGCCCCACGGTTTGCCGACGTAGCCTGACACCTTGTTGCCGCGCAGATAGTCACCCATGCCTGGGAACGAATCCTTTGGCAGTATGTCCTCTGTGTGCTTTCTCGTGTACATTGGCTCGAACGTGATGCCCTCGTACGTCTTCGTGTACATAACTTTGTCAAAAGGCGCGCCCTTCAAAAGCGCTTCGCACGCCTTTTTCCACTCCTCGTCTGTCGGCGGGGTGAATTCGTCAAATGTCACCTCTGGGAAATCAGTCTTGCTCTCCGCCTCTTTCAGAATAGCCTGAAGATCAAGCTCTCCTTCGGCTGGGGCTTTCGTTTTTTCCTCCAAATCAAAACCCTCCTCCAAAATAAAATGAGTAATGAAATTAAAAATCCGCCTGCGGAAAACAGACGGACATAAAACGGCGAATTGGAGCTCATCTGCAGGCTTGCAATAAAAAAACGGCTCCATATAGATACTGGTTCAAAGAACTCAAATCAACCAATATCATGTGAAAGCCGAGAAAGGCACAGCCCAAATGCCAGCTCATACGCAGGCATCTTATCCCCTTCCCATCTTTCGCAGGTAGAAGCGCGGCTAAAGCATGGCTGCACGCGCTAACGGTGATGTCGGATAGGCAGGTTTACTGGCTTAGGTTCATCGCCCACGCACGCCTTCCCATGAGTGTTCACAGTGGCAAAAGACGCATCGCTGCGTCCATGTGCGCGGCTCCCCTTACAGTGGCGAGACCACTCCGGCTTCTGCCGGATTACCCTTTGATGCCTTGCGGCTACCTATCCCCAACGTTATTTAATTGTCGTATCCATATTATCAACTTTTATGAATGATGTCAATATATTTTTATATTATCAGACTTCGTGAATTTACTTCGTGATGTTCGATATTTAAGCAAAAGCGTAATCAAACCACCGTCTTCGACGGCTCGTCGACACTGACTACATTGAACGTGGCAGAATAACCGATGAAATGCTAAATCTGCCATCACTTCAAGTAACGAGCAGAAAATGAAGTCTATATTTTGTGAGAATTCTACGCTTTCATGGCGTAACAATAAACAAAATTTCCCAAAAAGAAAAATCTCTGGTCCATGACGAATCATGAAGCCAGAGATTTTTTGTTTCACTTATTTTATCGAGAGCGTTACTTTCTCGCCGTTGATGTCCCACTCTTTTTCGTGGCCGCCATCTGCCGCGAGATTCTTGCCGTACTCGACGCTGTCGGAGAGCGTTATCTTTTTCAGAAGCGCCTCATTGTCCTTGACGACGCTCGCGAGCTTGTCGTTGCCATCGAGCGCGACGGCTATATGGTCTGTCACCTCGTAGCCGTTTTCTTTTCTCATCGTCTGCAGCTTGCTGATGATCTCGCGCACATAGCCTTCATTGATGAGCTCGGGCGTCAGCGTCGTCTCGAGCGCAATCGTGACACCGCCATAGCGCTGGCAGTTGAAGCCTTCCGTCTGCGCCATCGTGATCTCGACATCCTCGGACGTGAGATCGACAGCGCCATCCTTGAGCTCGAGATGGAGCTTTCCTGTCTTGTCAAGCTCCGCCTTCGCATTCGCGCCGTCGAGTGTCTTGAGGAGACCCTGCACCTCGCCCATCTTCTTGCCGACTTTTTTACCGAGCACACGGAAATTCGGCTTTATCGTGTAGCTGATGAACGACTCCATGTCATCCTTGAACACGACATTTTTCACGTTGAGCTCGCTGGCGACGATTTCCTTGTAGAAATCCGTGAGCTCGCTGTCCGCCTTCACGAAAAGATTTGCAAGCGGCTGACGATTTTTGAGATTTGCCTCGTTGCGCGCGGCGCGACCGAGCACGACGATGCTCCTGACGAGTTCCATGTTCTTCTCGAGCTCCGTGTCGATGAGCGACTCATCGGCGGACGGGAAGTCACAGAGATGGATACTCTCCGGCGCGGCCTTGTCGATGCTCACGACGAGATTTTGATAAATGCTCTCCGTGATGAACGGCACCATCGGCGCGGCGGCCTTTATCGTCGTCACGAGCGCCGTGTAGAGCGTCATGTACGCGTTCACCTTGTCCTGCTCCATGCCCTTCGCCCAGAAGCGCTCACGGCTACGGCGCACGTACCAGTTCGAGAGCTCATCGACGAATTCCTGCAGCGACTTCGCGGCCTCAGTGACGCGATAATTCGAGAGGTCATCGTCGACATCCTTCACCATCGTGTTGAGGCGAGAAAGAATCCACTTGTCCATGACGGTGAGCGTCTTCATGTCAAGCGCATGCTTTGTCGCGTCGAAGTTGTCGATGTTCGCATAGAGCACGAAGAACGCGTATGTGTTCCAGAGCGTGCCCATGAATTTGCGCTGGCCTTCCTGCACGGCGCCGTCATGGAAACGATTTGGCAGCCACGGCGCGCTGTTCTCGTAGAAATACCAGCGAATCGCGTCTGCGCCGTGCTTCGTGAGCGCCTCCATCGGGTCAACGGCGTTGCCCTTCGATTTCGACATCTTGTGGCCGTCCTTGTCCTGCACGTGGCCGAGCACGATGACGTTCTTATACGGCGACTTGTGGAACAAAAGCGTCGAGATTGCGATCAGCGAATAGAACCAACCGCGCGTCTGATCGACCGCCTCGGAAATGAAGTCAGCTGGGAAGCGACGCTCAAACACGTCTTTGTTTTCAAACGGGTAATGCCATTGCGCGAACGGCATAGAGCCGGAGTCAAACCAGCAGTCGATGACCTCGGGCGTGCGGTGCATGACGCCGCCGCACTTCGGGCACTTCACGGTGACGGCATCGATGTACGGGCGATGAAGCTCTATCTCGTCTGGGCAGTTGTCCGACATCGATTTGAGTTCCTCGATGGAGCCGATGGCGTGCTGATGGTGGCAATCATCGCATACCCAAATGTTGAGCGGCGTGCCCCAGTAGCGATTGCGGCTGACGTCCCAGTCCTGCACATGCTCGAGCCAGTCGCCGAAGCGGCCCTTGCCAATCGTCGGCGGTATCCAGTTGACCGTGTTGTTGTTTTTGATGAGCTCATCGCGCACAGCCGTCATGCGAATGAACCACGAGTCGCGCGCGTAGTAGATGAGCGGCGTGTCGCAGCGCCAGCAATGCGGATAGCTGTGCTCGAACACTGGTGCCTTGAACAGTTTGCCTTTCTCTTTGAGGTCTTTGAGAATCAGCGGGTCGGCATCCTTCACGAAAACGCCGGGCCAATCCGTGTCAGCCGTCATGTTGCCCTTGCCATCGACGAACTGAACAAACGCGATGTCGTATTTATTGCAGACGCGGTTATCGTCCTCGCCGAATGCAGGAGCCGTGTGGACGATGCCGGAGCCGTCCTCCGTCGTGACATAGCCGTCGCATATCACGATGAACGCCTTCTTGTCGCCGAGTTTGCCAACAGCATACGGATAAAGCGGCTCATACTCGCGATACTCGAGCTCTTTGCCCTTCATGCGCTCGAGCACCGTGCGCTCTCCCTCGACGCCGTCGAAAACTTTGTCGACAAGCGCCTCGGCGAGATAGTAGACGGTGTCGCCGACTTTGATTTTCACGTAGTCAACGTCTGGATTGACGCAGAGCGCCAAGTTCGATGGCAGCGTCCACGGCGTCGTCGTCCATGCGAGGAAATACGCATCCTCGTCCTTTGCCTTGAATTTCACGAACGCGGAGCGCTCCTTGACATCCTTGTAGCCCTGCGCGACCTCGTGCGACGAGAGCGGCGTCCCGCAGCGTGGGCAGTACGGCACGACGCGATACCCCTTGTAGAGCAGTCCTTTGTCAAAAATTTCCTTGAGCGCCCACCACTCGGACTCGATGTAATAATTCTCGTACGTGATGTACGGGTGCTCCATGTCGGCCCAAAATCCGACGACATCGGAGAACTCTTCCCACATCGCCTTATATTTCCAGACAGACTCACGGCACTTCTTGATGAACGGCTCTATGCCGTACTTCTCTATCTGATCCTTGCCGTTTATGCCGATGGATTTCTCGACCTCGAGCTCAACAGGCAGGCCGTGCGTGTCCCATCCTGCTTTCCTGAGGACGTTTTTGCCCTTCATAGACTGATAACGCGGCAGCATGTCCTTTATGACGCGCGTCAGCACGTGGCCAATGTGCGGCTTGCCATTCGCCGTCGGTGGGCCATCGTAGAACGTGAACGTGTCATTTCCCTGGCGCTGGTCGATTGCCTTCTGCGCGATGTCCTTGTCCTTCCAGAACTGCAGCACTTTCTTTTCGCGGTCAACGAAATTTAAGTTTGTGTCAACCTTCTCGTAAAGCATGTAATCCCTCCAAATTTTAGGGAAACGTGACAATTCCAATTAATCAGCGTTTCCTTAATCAAAAAAGCCCACATCCTAAAAACAGGATGCGGGCTTTGCCTGCATTTATAACCACCTATTTTTTCACATACTTGCGCAAATACCGACACCGTCTTGACGGATCTTTTTCCGCCTCGCTTCGTCGATGCTCTAAGCGTAGCACCACTACGCTTCTTCGCCTCTCCTTGCTATGCGAAAAAATCTCTCGTCAATACTCTCACACTTCGATTAACTAGTTTTTTACGCGTATATGCTATCCCATAACGTGAGACCACGGCACGGCTTAGTCGCGACACGCTTTCAGCCTGCTGCTCAGAAGTGATGTTCCGCTCATCATACTCGTCATCGGCTCACACCATACCCGACTCGCTGCGACATTTCTCGATGAGCTTACTGTCTTCGTCATCGCATTTATATATAACGAGACCTATTGTAGCATAGTGAAAATAAAATTTCAAGGAAACATTGATTAATGCTGAATTAATCAGTGTTTCCTCAAATAATTATTGCTGATTATTGCGTGAGCAAAGAAAAAAGTCACCCATCGCGAGTGACTTTTTGATTCATTTGAATAAATTTTTGAGCAAATCTTTGAAACTCTTCTGCTCTGGATTGACGTTCTCGCCCGAGAGCTCGCCGAACTTTCTGAGGAGTTCTTTCTGCTCGCTCGTGAGACGCTGCGGCGTGAGCACCTTTACTCTCACGTGCTGATCCCCACGGCCTTTGCCTCTGAGGTACGGTATGCCCTTGCCTTTGAGCCTGAGGCTCGTGCCGGACTGGATGCCCGCCGGTATCTTCATCTCGACCTTGCCATCGAGCGTCGGCACTTCGATTTTGTCACCGAGTGCCGCCTGCACGAATGAGATTGGCACTTCGCACATCACATCCGTGCCATCGCGCGTAAAGAGCCTATGCGGACGCACGAAAATGTAGACGTAGAGATCGCCGTTCTCGCCTCCGCGCGTGCCTGCCTCGCCGGCGCCCGGCACTCTGATGCGCGAGCCTTCGTCGACGCCTGCCGGTATCTTCACGCGTATCTTGCGACGCACATTTTTCTTGCCCGTGCCGCTGCAATCACGGCATGGATTTTTGACGATCTTGCCTGTGCCGTGGCATCTGTTGCACGGATGCGAATTCACGATGCGGCCGAGCGGCGTATTGTGCGCCTCCTGCACTTGACCGGAGCCGTGACATGTCGGGCATGTCTCCGGCTCCGTGCCAGGTGCCGCGCCCGTGCCGTGGCACGTATCGCAGTTCTCCGTGCGCGAAACAGTGATTTCCGCCTCTTTGCCGAAGGCCGCCTCCTCGAAATCAATCTCGAGGTCATAGCGCAAATCCGCTCCGCGCTCCGGTCCTTGGCGTCTCGCCCTGCGGCCGCCCATGCCGCCGAAGAACGCGTCGAAAATGTCGCCCATGTCGCCGCCAAAACCGGAGAAGCCGCCGAAGTCTCCAAATCCACCGAAGCCGCCCGCGCCAGCACCGCCACCTGCGCCGCCGTTTTCAAACGCCGCGTGGCCAAACTGGTCATACGCCTGACGTTTCTGCGGGTCGGAGAGGACGCTGTACGCCTCATTGACTTCCTTGAATTTTTCCTCAGCCGCCTTTGGATTATCTCGATTGAGGTCAGGATGGTACTTGCGCGCCATTTTCTTAAATGCTTTTTTTATCTCTGCATCTGAAGCGCCCTTCTGAACGCCGAGCACTTCATAATAATCTTTTTTATCGCTCACCTTGCACCACCTCTTCTTCTCTCATTTTCATCTAAAAATAAAACCTCTTATATCGTTATATCATGATGAAGCAAATCTCAAAAAACCATAAGGGCGCCACTCAATATGCGCCCCTATAGTAGTCATTTCACATTTCAGTTTTTCTTATCGTCTTTTACTTCCGTATACTCCGCATCGACGACGTCGTCATCCTGCTTCTTTGCCTCGGATGCACCAGCCGCGCCCTGTGCTCCAGCCTCTGGACCTTGAGCACCCTGTGCGCCCGCTGCTCCCTGAGCCTGCTGATACGCAGCCGCGCTCATCTCATACAGCGGCTTCTGCAGGTCTTCCGTCGCCTTCTTTATGGTCTCGGTGTCTCCACCCTTTATGGCTTCCTTCAGCTTGTCGACGGCGGCCTTCACTTTGTCGACCTGCTCCGGCGTTGCTTTGTCGCCTAGGTCCTTTATGGACTTCTCCGCCTGATAGACGAGGTTGTCCGCCGTGTTCTTTACGTCGATAGCTTCTTTCTGCTTCTTGTCCTCTGCCGCGTGAGCCTCGGCCTCTTTGACCATGCGGTCAATATCCTCTTTGCTCATGCCGCTGTCAGACTGAATCGTGATTTTCTGCTCTTTGCCCGTGCCGAGGTCTTTTGCCGAGACATGGACAATGCCGTTCGCGTCAATGTCGAACGTGACCTCGATGCGTGGTACACCCCTTGGCGCTGGCGGAATGTCGGAGAGCTCGAAGCGACCGAGCGTCTTGTTGCCCGCAGCCATCTCGCGCTCGCCCTGAAGAACGTGGATGTCGACGGACGGCTGATTGTCTGCCGCCGTGGAGAATACCTGGCTTGCCTTCGTAGGAATTGTCGTGTTGCGCTTGATGATTTTCGTGCATACGCCGCCGAGCGTCTCAATGCCGAGGGACAGTGGCGTGACATCAAGCAGAAGAACGTCTTTGACATCGCCGACGAGGACGCCGCCCTGTATAGCAGCACCGACGGAGACGCACTCATCTGGGTTGACGCCGTGGTTTGGCTCTTTGCTGAGGTAGCTCTTTATGGCCTCCTGCACGGCTGGGATACGCGTCGAGCCACCGACGAGGATGACCTTGTTGATGTCGGACGGCGAGAGCTCAGCGTCTGCCATTGCCTTGCGCACAGGCTCCATCGTGCGGTCGACGAGGTCGCTCGTGAGCTCGTTGAACTTCGCGCGCGTCAGCGTGAGGTCGAGATGAAGTGGGCCATTCGGGCCAGCCGTGATGAACGGCAGGTTGATGTTTGTCTGCATCATCGTCGAGAGCTCTATCTTCGCTTTCTCAGCGGCCTCGACGAGACGCTGTGCGCTCATCTTGTCCGCCGAGAGGTCTATGCCATTGTCTTTCTTGAATTCTGAAACCATCCAATCAACGATGCGATTATCGAAATCATCGCCGCCGAGATGCGTGTCGCCGTTCGTCGCCTTGACTTCAAAAACGCCGTCGCCGAGCTCAAGGATGGACACATCGAACGTGCCACCGCCGAGGTCGAAGACGAGGATTGTCTCGTCGCTGTCTTTGTCGAGGCCATACGCGAGAGCCGCCGCCGTTGGCTCATTGATGATGCGGAGCACATCAAGGCCCGCGATTTTGCCGGCGTCCTTCGTTGCCTGGCGCTGACTGTCGTTGAAGTACGCTGGCACTGTGATGACGGCCTGCGTGACCTTCTCGCCGAGATACGCCTCTGCGTCATCCTTAAGCTTCTGCAGGATCATCGCGGAGATTTCAGGCGGCGTGTAGCTCTTGCCATCAATCGTTACCTTGTAGTCCTTCTCGCCCATGTGGCGCTTTATGGATTTGACGGTGCGGTCTGGGTTCGAGACAGCCTGGCGCTTTGCCAGCTGACCGACGAGCCTCTGACCATCCTTTGTGAAGCCAACAACCGACGGTGTCAGCCTGCTGCCCTCTGGATTCGTGATGACAGTCGGCTCGCCGCCTTCCATGACGGACACGACGGAGTTCGTAGTGCCAAGGTCAATACCAATTACTTTTGCCATTTTATTTTCCTCCTATATTTGTATGCAATATACTAACAATCTTATTTATAATAGATAATCCTTTTTTCTCATGTGGCTTTGCCTAGTTCGCAACAACCTGAACCATGCTCGGGCGAATGACCCTGCCGCGCGCCATATAGCCTTTCTGCAGCTCAGCGGCAATCATGTCGTCCTCGAGCTCAGGATTTTGCACCCTCATCACAGCCTGATGGAAATTTGGATCAAACTTTTTGCCTTTTGTATCAATATATTCTAGGCCATGCTTCTTGAGCGCCTCGCCCATCTGCTTGTAAATCATCTCGACGCCCTTATGGAACCCCTCGGTGTCCTTGTCAGACGCGAGCGCGCGCTCGAAATTATCAAGGAGCGGAAGCATGTCTTTCAAAATGGATTGCGTCACGACGTCGGAAAGATTGTCCTTTTCCTCGCCCGTGCGACGGCGGAAATTTTGGAACTCTGCCTGAAGCCGCAGGTATTTGTCATCCTTTTCCTTCACGGAAGCCGCGAGCTTTTCATTTTCCTCCTGCAGCTTTTTCAGCTCCTCATTGCTTTCGGCGGCATCCTCTTTTTCCTCTTTCGGTGCCTCCTCCTGCGGCTCATCGCCATGCAGGAACTTCTCAAAGCTGTCCTCGCTGCCCTCGGCAGCCTCCGCCTCATCTATCTCATGCTTCATTTCTTCCAAATTAGCCTCATCCTTTTTCTTCATTTTATCTTTCATGAACTGCATATATATCGCCTCCCTGATGTATTCCTTGCTTCTGTCCTACCATCTGAATTTATTTATGACCTCGGCAATATGGCCATTCATGTAATCTAAGAGCGTCATCGCCTTGGCGTATTCCATGCGCGTCGGTCCCATGACCGCAATCGTCCCGAGGAGCTCACCTCCAAGCTTGTACGTTGCCGTGATGAGTGAGAGGTCCTTTATGCCTTTGTAGTCATTTTCCTGACCAATCGAAACCGTGAGGCCGTCGCCCAAATGCGCGTGAAGAATATCCTTTACGAGCTCTTCCTCCTCGAGCATCAGCAGAAGATTTTTAACCTTCTCAACGTCGTGGAACTCTGGCTGCGACAGCATCTCGCTCGTGCCGCCGAGGTAAAGCCTTTCCTTTTTCTCTGTGTCGAGCGAGCGATTGATGATCTCTAGAGCAGCTTGATAAATGTCTTCGTCGCCTATCTCCGCGCGTATTCTTTTGAGCTCGCTCGGATGAATGGCATCGAGCGTCACACCCGCAAGCGTGTCATTTATGACGCCCGCCATCCTCTTGAAATCATCGAACGTTGCTCCATCGGGGAGCGAGACAATGCGATTTTCGACGAATCCCGCATCCGTCATGAGCACCGCAATCACGCGATTTTCATCGAGCGGCAGAAACTGCAAACATCTGAACGTCGCTTTGTTCATCTGTGGCGCCAACACAATCGAAATATTATTTGTTACCTTTGAGATGATTCTCGCGGTCTCCTTGAAAACCTCATCGATTTCCTTGACCCGCGATTTATACCATTGATCGATGAGCGCCTTCTCACGCTCGCCCAATGGAGGCGGCGGCAAAAGCTCATCGACGTAGAAGCGATACCCTTTAGATGAAGGAATGCGCCCAGACGATGTGTGAAGCTGCTCGAGGTAGCCGAGCATCTCGAGGTCGGCCATCTCGTTGCGGATGGTCGCCGGCGAGACGCCGAGGTCGTGCTTTCTGGCGAGGGTACGCGACCCGACAGGCTCAGCAGACTCTATATAGTCCGTGACGATTGCCTGAAGAATGCGCTCCTTCCTTTCGTCCATGCCCCTCACCTCTTTTGTCGCTCTTGGTTTTATATTTTGTTAGCACTCAATGACGTAGAGTGCTAATCTCTAAATAAGAATATACACTTAACAGAGCAAAAAGTCAAATAGTTTAACAAAATTTTTTCAAAAAATTTCCTTCAATAATTTATACACTCTTAACTTGACAATGTTACACATAAATGTTACGTTTTACTTGTTGTTTTGTATACTACAATAATAGGAGTGATGGATATGATACAGCAGGCAATAGAAAAAATTGTCAGCAAGATGGACCTCACGTACGATGAAGCGTATCAAGTCATGAACGAGATAATGAATGGCCAGACGACCGCCGTGCAAAACGCGGCATTCCTCGCGGCGCTCTCGACAAAAAGCACGAAGGCCGAGACGATTGACGAAATCTCCGGCTCTGCCGCGGCGATGCGCGACCACGCCACGCCCGTTGACACGAGCGGCATGGATACGCTCGAAATCGTCGGCACGGGCGGCGACCACGCCAACAGCATAAACATATCGACGACGGCGTCATTCATCATCGCCGCTGCAGGCGTGAAAGTCGCAAAGCATGGCAATCGCGCTGCATCGTCGAAGAGCGGAGCAGCGGACTGCCTCGAAGCGCTCGGCGTGAACATCAACCAGTCGCCAGAAAAATGCAAGGAGCTTTTGAACAACGTCGGTATGTGCTTCATGTTCGCTCAGAAATATCACGCATCAATGAAGTATGTCGGACCGATAAGAAAAGAGCTCGGCATTCGCACCGTCTTCAACATACTCGGCCCACTCACAAATCCGGCAAAACCAAATCACATGCTGCTCGGCGTATACGACGATTACCTCGTCGAGCCGCTCGCAAAAGTGCTCACGAGTCTCGGCGTCAAAGACGGCCTCGTCATTTACGGACAAGATTGCCTCGATGAGATTTCCATCGGCGCGCCCACGAGCGTGTGCGAGCTTCATGACGGCAAATACAAAACCTACACGATAACGCCGGAAGATTTCGGACTCAAGCGCGCATCGAAAGACGACATCATCGGAGGAACACCGCAGGAGAACGCCGCCGACACACTCGCCATCCTTCGCGGCAAGCGCGGCCCGAAAGCAGACATCGTCCTCATGAACGCAGGCGCTGCGATTTACCTTGATAAAAAAGCCGCATCCATCAAAGAAGGCATCGAGCTCGCAGAAAAACTCGTCCAAAACGGCGACGCCATGAAAAAACTCGAAGCCTACAAAAAAGCATCAAACGAATAATAACTATGAACAAATAATTTTAGAGAATCAAAAAGGAAGCCGTGACCACACCGCTACGGCTTCCTTTTTTTATGCGAGTTATTCGATTGTTTTTCTGCTGCCGTACATCTTCAACATTTTCACAATCTCTTCCATTTCACCATTGGATGTATGAACTTAAAACATTTTAAGTCATAGCCTTACAACATCTCCGAAATATTATCACGCTGATTCAAGGGGACATTCAGTATGTCCATCGCTTTTTCTTTCGTGCATTTTATATTCTCCATCAATGAACGCACATTATCCAGCAACATATTAAACCTGCCACGTGTTTCACCACGTTTTTCGCCATATCTTATTCCGCGCTCATATATCCCTTCACTGAGATCATTGTATCCATCTCCTCGTGCTTTCATTATATCGCACTCTTGTTGAGCACAAATTATAATTTAAATTCCTTGAAGAGCTTTTCACGATATACGTCATCATGTGAAGCATGTTGCACATCTTCCATGCGATTTTCGGATAGCAATATCTGAACGAGTTTCATCGCGCGCTCCGCCCCACTCTTTTCTCCACGGATTAAGCCACGTACTTCTCCGCGTTTTTCGCCCATAGCAATTCCGCGTTTTTCGCCATATCTTATTCCACGCTCATATATTCCTTCGCTGAGGTTGCACATCGTGTCCATCTCCTCTCCCATTTCGCCGCTTATCGACAAG